>DASYSE010000105.1:0-78258 GCA_036003705.1 Actinomycetes bacterium
TCGCCCTGCCGATCACCCTCCACATCCTCGGCCCCGACACCGTGCCCGAGCTGGTGGTGCACAAGCCGTGGTTCACCTGGCGCTGCCAGGTGACGCGGCCCGACGGCCAGCCGCTCGGCGAGATCACCAAGCAGATCCGCCTGGGCAAGGCGCGCTTCACCCTGCTCGACCCGCGCGGCGCCCAGCTCGGCGAGGTCCGGGCCCACAACTGGCGGGCCAAGGACTTCAGCGTCTTCGACGGCGCCGCCAGGCCATCGCCCGCGTGACCAAGAAGTGGGCCGGCCTGCGCGAGCTGTTCACCGACGCCGACACCTACGTCGTCGAGGTGAGCCCGACCGCCGTGGACCCGCTGCGCAGCCTGGCCGTCGCCACCTGCCTGGTGATCGACGTCGTGATGAAGCAGAAGGATACGCAGTAGGCCGTCCCCGACGAAGTCCCGGCAGGGCCGCTCATCCGCAGGCCCGATCCCATGTGGGGGGCGCTCCGGCTCCCCGCCGCCACGCAAGAGCGCCGGTGCCATGGCCGGCTGGTCGCTACGTCAAGGCCTCCCGCACCGCCCTGGCCGCCGCCACCATGTTGCGCAGGGAGGCCAGCACCTCCGGGTAGTCGCGGGTCTTGAGGCCACAGTCGGGATTGACCCACAGCCGGGTCGGTCCGACGGCCTCCAGCGCCTCCTGCAGCAGCTCGGTCATCTCGTCCGGCGGCGGCACCCGGGGGGAGTGGATGTCGTAGACGCCGAGGCCGATCTCGCGGCCGTAGCCGGCCTGTTCCAGGTCGCGGACCAGCTCCATGCGTGAGCGGGCGGCCTCGATCGAGGTCACGTCGGCGTCCAGCCCGTCGATGGCGGGCAGGATCTCACCGAACTCCGAGTAGCACATGTGGGTGTGGACCTGGATCTCGTCGCGGACCCCGGCGGTTGCCAGCCGGAACGCCTCTACCGCCCAGGCCAGGTAGGCGTCGCGGCGGTCGCGGCGCAGTGGCAGGCCCTCGCGCAGGGCCGGCTCGTCGACCTGGATGACGCCGATCCCGGCCGCCTCCAGGTCGGCCAGCTCGTCCCGTATGGCCAGGGCGAGCTGGTGGGCGGTCGTCTCCCGGGGCTGGTCGTCGCGTTCGAACGACCACTTCAGCATGGTCACCGGCCCGGTGAGCATGCCCTTGACCGGCCGTTCGGTCAGCGACTGGGCATAGGTCAGCCACTCCACGGTCATCGGGGCCGGCCGCGACACGTCGCCGTAGATGATCGGCGGGCGGACGTAGCGGGTGCCGTAGGACTGGACCCAGCCGAGCTCGGTGACGGCCACCCCGGCGAGCTGCTCGCCGAAGTACTGCACCATGTCGTTGCGCTCGGGCTCCCCGTGGACCAGCACGTCCAGCTCCAGCTCATCCTGGATCCGGATGACCCGCGCGATCTCCTCGCGCATGCGCGCCTGGTAGCCGGCCTCGTCCAGCTCGCCCCGGCGGCGGGCCGCCCGGGCCCTGCGGACCTCGCCGGTCTGGGGGAACGAGCCGATGGTGGTCGTCGGCAGCGGCGGCAGCCCGAGCCGGGCCCGCTGGGCCTTCTCGCGGACGTCGTAGGGGCTGGCCCGGTGCAGGTCGGGCTCGCCGATCGCGTCCAGCCGCCGGCGCACGACCGGGTCGCGGGTCCTGCCCGACCCCCGGCGCGCCTCCAGCGTCCGGCGGTTGGCCTCCAGCTCCTCGGCGATCGCCTCGGTGCCCTCGGCCAGCCCACGGGTCAGGGTGACCACCTCGGCGACCTTCTGGCGGGCGAACGCCAGCCACGAACGCACCTCCGGGTCGAGCCCCGCCTCGGCCTCGCGGTCGATCGGGACGTGCTGCAGGGAGCAGGAGGATGAGACGACCACCTCGCCGGCCAGGCCGAGCAGGGTGGCCAGCATCGACAGCGACCGCTCCAGGTCGTTCACCCAGACGTTGCGGCCGTCCACCACCCCGGCGACCAGCGTCCGGTCGCCGAGGCCACCGGCCGACGCCAGCAATTCGAGATTTCGCGCCCCGTCGCGGGTGAGGTCGAGGCCAACCCCTTCGACCGGGGCGCCGGCCAGCACACCGAGGGCGTCGCCGAGATGGTCGAAGTAGCTGGCGACCAGCAGCTTGGGTCGGGCCCGGCTCCGACCGAGGCGGTCGTAGGCGCGGCCGAGGGCGTCCAGCTCGGCCGGGGAGCGGTCCTGGACGAAGGCCGGCTCGTCCAGCTGCACCCACTCGGCTCCGGCCGCCTCCAGCTCGTCGAGCAGCTCGGCGTAGACCTCGAGCAGCGGCTCGAGCAGGCGCAGGCGATCGAACCCCTCCTGGCCGTCGGCGGCCTTGCCGAGCAGCAGGAAGGTGACCGGGCCGAGCAGCACCGGGCGGGTCGAGATGCCCAGCTCGCGGGCCTCGGCCAGCTCGGCCAGGGGCTTGGGGGCCGCCGGCAGGCGGAACTCGACCTCCGGCCCCAGCTCGGGCACCAGGTAGTGGTAGTTGGTGTCGAACCACTTGGTCATCTCCATGGCGGTGGCGTCGCTCCGCCCCCTGGCCATGGCGAAGTAGGTGTCGAGGTCGACGTCGTGGCCGGTCGCGCCGTAGCGCGCCGGCACGGCCCCCACCAGGACGCAGGTATCGAGCACCTGGTCGTAGAGCGAGAAGTGGTTGGACGGGATCTGGCCGAGCCCGGCGTCGCGCAGGAACGTCCAGGTCTGGCGGCGCAGCTCCCTGGCCGTCGCCTCCAGCTCCTCGGCCGGGACCCGGCCCGCCCAGTAGCCCTCTGTGGTCGCCTTCAGCTCCCGGCGGTCGCCGATCCGCGGGAACCCGTGAATGGTCGAACTTGTCATGAGCCCTCCCTCGGGGCGTCGGACACGGCCTCGTGTCGGCTCACCGGCGGCTCGACCGCCGACCCCTTGGGTCCATGTGGCGGGAGCTCGCTCCCCCCACCGCCCCAAGAGCGCCTGTGCCATGGTCGAGCCGATGCGTGATCCGCTACGCGGGCGCTGGCAGGTCTTCGGGCTCGTGGGCGGGCGGTGCGGTCGGTGACCGCGCCGGGTTCCTAGCGGCCGTCGCTTCCCAAGACTGTCTGGCTCAGTGCTGGACCGAGGAGCGGTGACGCACCTCGGTGACGGCTGTCGTTCCCACTCACCGCTGCGGGGCAGCTCCGGAATTGCACCGGATTCCCTCTTTGGCGACGCTCGACCCATGTTTCCCGTGAAACGAAGGCCGGGCGAACCAGCGCCCGGCAAGGATCGTCCCGCCCGCCTCGGGTGTCAACCAGCCAGGCCATGGCACGGGCGCTCTCGAGGGCCGGGGGGATGGGGGAGCCTGCTCCCCCATGGATGGCGGACTGCCGTTCGTCGGCCGCCGGCCACTCCATCAGGCACGCCTAGTGTCCCGAATCGTTGATTCGTTGATGTTCCCTGGACGGGCTCCTGGTCCCCTGACCAGGAGGTTCACCTCAACGATCATAGAAGCGAATCACTGGCTCGGAACACTAGAAGAGCGTCGGGGTGTTCGGTTCCATGCCGCGGAGGGCGTCGTAGTCCAAGGGGACACAGTCGATGCCGCGGGCGGTGGCGAGGGTCCTCGCCTGCTGGGTGAAGGCCTGGGCGGCGAGCACGCCCCGGACGGCGCCGAGGGCGGGTCGCAGGCGCTCCAGGTAGCGGCCGAGCTGCTCCAGCCCGTCGATCTCGCCCCGGCGCTTGATCTCCACCGCCACGTAGCCGCCCTGGTCGTCGCGGCAGAGCAGGTCGACCGGGCCGATGTCGGTCGGATACTCCCGCCGGACCAGCGACCAGCCGTCACCCAGGACCGTGCACCGGTCGGCCAGCAGCTCCTGCAGGTGGCGCTCGACCCCGTCCTTGACCAGGCCGGGGTCGATGCCCAGGTCATGGGAGGAGTCGTGCAGGATCTCCTCGATGTGGATGGTCATGGACTCGCCGGTCCGGTTGGTGATCCGCCACACGGTCGGTTCCTGGGCCAGCGTGCACGGTGCCGACATCCAGTTCAGCGGCTTGTAGGCCCCTCCGTCGGAGTGCACCAGCACCGAACCGTCCGCCTTGACCAGCAGCAGGCGGGTCGCGACGGGAAGGTGGGCGCTCAGCCGACCCGTGTAGTCCACGCTGCAACGGGCGATCACCAGGCGCATGCCAGGAATCGTATCCTGCCCGGCCCACGGCGGACCTGGGCGGTTCCCGGATCCGGAGGGAAGTGGTAAACAGGTCGTACCTCCAGCTGGAGCTGTCGATCGGGCGGGGACGAGCAGGACGGAGGGCGAGCTGGTCGCAACGGTGGACGGCCGCGTGCCCCCAGGGCCTCGAGGAAATCTGTTCCTCGGCAGCATCCCCGAGATTCGCCGGGACAACGTCCACGCGTTCCTTGCCGCCTGGCGCCGCCACGGCGACACGGTGCGCTTCCGCGGCCCGATGACCTTGTACCTCCTCGCCCACCCGGACGCGGTGAAGCAGGTGCTCCAGGACAACGCCGCCAACTACCCGCGGCCGCCGTTCGTCCGCAACCGTCTGCAGGCGATCGTCGGCGGTGGGCTGGTCGGGGCCGAGGGCGCGAGCTGGGTCCGCTCCCGGCGCATGGCCCAGCCCGCGTTCCGGCGCCACCACCTGGAGGCCTACGGAGGCTTGTTCGCCGAGGCCACCACCGGGGTGCTTGACTCCTGGGCCGGCAACGCCGAGACCGGCCTGCCCCTGGACGTCGAGTCGGAGATGGTCAGGATCAGCCTGGCCAACCTGGCCGCGTCGCTGTTCCGGACCGACTGGCGGCGCGACATCGACCGGGTCGGCCCCGCGGTCGGGGACATCCTCGCCTTCGCCAACTCGCGGCTGACCTCGGTGGTCGACACCTCCAGGCTGCCGCTGCCGTCCAGCCGCCGCTTCGACCGCCGCCTGGAGCTGCTGGACTCGATCCTGTACCCGCTGATCGCGGAGCGCCGGCGCTCGCCGGGTGGCGAGGACCTGGTCAGCATGCTGGTCGACGTCACCGACCAGGAGACCGGCGCCCGCCTGAGCGACAAGCAGGTCCGCGACGAGACGATCAGCTTCTTCATCGCCGGCCACGCCACCATCGCGTCGGCGCTCACCTGGACCTGGTATCTGCTGTCGACCCACCCGGAGGGCTGGCGCCGGCTTCGGGCCGAGGTCGACGAGGTCCTCGCCGGCCGGCCCCCGGGCGTCTCCGACCTGCCCCGGCTGCGCTACACGACCATGGTGGTGCAGGAGGCCATGCGCCTGTACCCGCCGATCTACCTGGTGCTGCGGCGGGCCCTGGCCGACGACGAGGTCGGCGGCTATCGCATCCCAGCCGGGGCCAACGTCGCCCTCTGCCCGTACGTGACCCACCGCCACCCTGGGTTCTGGGACAACCCGGAGGGCTTCGAGCCGGAGCGGTTCGCGCTCGACCCGTCCAGCCGGCGCCACCGCATGGCCTTCTTCCCGTTCTCCGGCGGTCCCCGCCGCTGCATCGGCGAAGGCTTCGCCCTGCTCCAGCTTCCCCTGGTGGTGGCCATGGTCACTCAGCGCTACCGCCTGACCCTGGTCCCCGCCCGCCCCGCCGAGGTCGAGGCCGCCGTCACCCTCCGCCCCCGCGCCCCCATGCTGATGCAGGTCGACCGGATCGCCTGAGGTCGCGGCTCAACGGCCGAGCTGGCACGGAGCTCGACGAACCCGGCGGCGCCGACGTCGCCGTCGAAGGCAGGGACGTCGCGGATGCGCAGCGCCGTGGCGCCGGCGAAGCCGGTCGCGTCCTATGCCGGGTTCCAGAGGGCTTCGCCGGTACCAGGATCGAAGAAGGAAAGCTCGCCGACGTCGACGGCCAGCTCGACCCGGTCACCCCGGCGGACCGGGTGACCGCGGGGGAAGCGGGCGATCAGCTCCGCCTGGCCGCCGGGCTCCTTCTCGACCCCGGGGGTGTCGGCCACGGTGACCGCCGTGGTGGCGAGCGGGCAGCTGACCAGCAGCTGGGCGCCGAGGCGCTCGATCCGGGCCGCGGTCGAGAACAGCACGGGCGTGCCCGGGACGGTGCTGGCGTCGGTCACGTGCTCTGGCCGGATGCCAACGGTGACCGGGCCGACCCGGCCCCGCAGCAGTCCGGAGGGGGTGCCGTGCAAGGGCAGGCGCTGGCCGCCGAGGACCACCCAGGTGCGGCCGGCGTCCGCCTCGAGAGATCCGGCGAGCAGGGACATGGCCGGCTCGCCCATGAAGCTGGCCACGAAGACGTTGGCGGGCCGGCGGTAGAGCTCCCTCGGCTCGGCCACCTGCTCGATCCGACCCGCCCGCATCACCGCGACCCGGTTGCCGATGGCCATGGCCTGGGACTGGTCGTGGGTGACGTAGATGGCGGTGACGCCGAGGCCCTGCTGCAACTGGGAGAGCTCGGTGCGCAGCCGGATACGCTCGCCGGCGTCCAGGTGGGTGAGCGGCTCGTCGAGCAGGAACACGGACGGCACCCGCACGGTGGCCCGGCCGAGGGCGACCCGTTGCCGCTGCCCGGCCGAGAGCGTCCGCGGCTTCCGGTCCAGGAACCGCCCCAGCCGCAGCACCCGGGACTCGGCACCGACACGCTGCTCGATCTCGTCCTCGGGCAGCTTGCGGACGTCCAGCCCGAACCGGAGGTTCTGGGCGGCGGTGAGGTGCGGGTACAGCGCGCCGGCCTCGAACACCATGGCCAGGTCGCGCTCGCCTGGCGGGACCTTGTTGACCACCCGGCCACCGATGCTGATCGTGCCCCCGCTCAGCGGCTCCAGGCCGGCGATCAGCCGCAGGGCGGTGCTCTTCCCGCAGCCGCTCGGGCCGACGATCACCATCAGCTCGCGGTGACGCACATGCAGGGTCAGGTGCGAGACGGCCGATGTGCCGTCTGGGTACACCCGGGAGATATCGTCGAGCAGGACGTCGGCCATGCTGCCGCAACCACCACCAAACCCGTTCCGAGGCCATGGTAGTCCACCGGTGGGGCCCGGACGACCGGTGCCTGGACCCCGGGGGCTACCAGCCGAGCGGGCCGGCCGATCCCTGGCCGATGGGTACGGTCGCGCCGGTCCCGGTCTCCCAGGCCAGCAGCTCCTCCCAGGTTTCGCGGCGGCGGGCCACCGTGGCCACCCCGCCCTCGACCACGATCTCGGCCGGACGCGGCTGGCCGTTGTAGTTGCTGGCCATGGTCATGCCATAGGCGCCGGCGTCCAGGAAGGCGACCAGGTCGCCGGGGACCAGGTCGGGCAGGTCGGCCGAGGTCGCGAGCACGTCGGTGGACTCGCAGATCGGGCCGACGACCTCGGTAGGGCCGGCCAGTGGAGCCGCCCGGAGCGGCCGGACCCGGTGGACCGCCTGGTAGAGGGCCGGCCGGAGCAGGTGGTGCATGCCGGTGTCGACCACCAGCATGCGCCCGGCGGTGCGGTGCTTGCGGTACAGGACCCGGGTGACCAGGGCGCCGGCCCTTGCCACCAGGACCCGTCCCGGCTCCACCCCGAGCCGCACGTTCTTGCCGGCCAGCAGCGGCTTCAGCGCGGCCGCGAACGACTCGGGACCGGGCGCCGAGCCGCCGGCGTAGTCGACCGGCAACCCGCCGCCGACGTCCAGCCAGTCGAGCTCCAGCCCGGCCGCCCTGCCGGTCTCGAGCACGTCCAGGCCGACCCGGGCGCCGGCGACCACACCGTCGGGGTCGGGGAGCTGGGAGCCGACGTGGACGTGGACCCCGACCGGGCGCAGTCCGGGCAGGTCGGCGCGGGCGGCTCTGGCCAGCAGCTCGTGGGCCACCGCCACCGGCACGCCGAACTTGGCCTCGTCGTGGCCGGTCTGGATGTTGGCGTGGGTGTCGACCTCGACGTCAGGGTTGATCCGGACGGCGAACCGGGCCGGCCGCTCCAGCCGGGTCGCCACCGCCTGGAGGGCATCCAGCTCGTCGGCCGACTCCACGTGGACGGTGACCCCGTGCCGGACGGCGAGGGCCAGCTCCTCCTCGGTCTTGCCGACGCTGGCGAACACCACGGCCTCCGGGTCGCCGCCGGCCCGCAGCACCCGGAGCAGCTCCCCACCGCTGACCACGTCGAAGCCGGACCCGAGTCCGGCCAGGGAGGTGAGCAGGGCCAGATTGGCGTTGGCCTTGACCGCGTACAGCACGCGACCGCCGAGCGGCTCGAACGCGGCCGCCACCCGCCGATGGGCGGCGGCGACGGCGTCCAGGTCGTAGACGTAGGTGGGCGTACCGGTGGCGGCGACCACCTCGTCCAGCGGCAGTCCGCTCACGCACAGGCGGCCGTCGAGATAGCGGAAGGAGTCCGGCGGCCAGGGGCCGCGGCGGGCCGGGGTGCCGGACCGAGCGGAAGCGGCGCCGCTCGGGGTCGGGTGCCGAACGGCCGGCGGTGACTTGGTCATGGCGAAGCCCTCATGGCGGGTGGAGAAAATTCCGTGGAGACGGTCGTGATCCGGCCGCGGTCGGCCGCAGACCGCGTCTCCGACGCATCTGTCCGGGTCGAGCCTTGCATATCCATGCGACCCCTGCAAGCTGGCAGCAGCCGTCGCCGCGGCATCATCGCAGCACAGATGCGAGGTTCTGCGAGGTGTTGCATATTCTCACCTGATCATGCATAACTATTCTGATGACCTCCCGCCATGCAGGCATTCTCGGCGCCTCCGGCTACGCCGGCGCCGAGCTGCTGCGACTGCTCGCCCGCCATCCGGGGCTCGAGGTCGCCTGGGCCGCCGGCGACCAGGCGGCCGGCCAGCCGCTGGTCTCCCGCTATCCGGGGCTCCGCGCCGCCTACGGCGAGCTTGCCTACTGCTCGGTCGATGAGGGTCTGGAAAAGGGCGCCGACGTGCTGTTCCTGGCCCTGCCGCACGGCCGGGCGGCGGAGGTCGCCCCCCGGGCACTGGCCGCCGCCGGACTGGTGGTCGACCTGTCGGCCGACTTCCGGCTGCGCGACCCCGGCGCCTATCCCGTCTGGTACGGCGCCGAGCACCCGCTCCCGGAGCAGCTCGACAGGTGGCCCTACGGCCTGCCCGAGCTGCACCGGGACGAGCTGCGCGGGACCAGCCGGGTGGCCGTGCCCGGCTGCTACCCCACTGCCGCCCTGCTCGCGCTGGCCCCGCTGGTCGCCGCCGGGCTGGTCGCCACCGACGGGATCGTGGTCGACGCCAAGTCGGGGCTGTCGGGCGCCGGCCGCTCGCTGGTCGACGGCAACCTGTTCGTCCAGGCCAACGAGAACGTCGCCCCCTACAAGGTGGGGAGCCACCGGCACACCCCCGAGATCGAGCAGGAGCTGGCCCTTGCCGCCGGGACCCAGGTGACCGTGACCTTCACCCCCCACCTGGTGCCGGCCACCCGGGGCATCCTCGCGACCTGCTACGCCACCCTGGCTCCCTCGGCCGGCGACGAGGAGCTGGCCGCCTGCTACCGCGGTGCCTACCAGGCCGAGCCGTTCGTCGACCTGCTCCTGCCCTCGACGGGCTGGCCAGCCACCCATGCGGTCGCCACCACCAACCGGGTGCAGGTGGCGGCCGCGGCCGACCGGCGGACCGGGCGGGTGGTGGCCGCGGCCGCCATCGACAACCTCGTCAAGGGCGCCGCCGGCCAGGCCGTGCAGTGCGCCAACCTCGCCCTCGGCCTGCCGGAGACGGCCGGCCTCGACCTCGTCCCGCCCGCACCGTGAGCGGCTCGGTCCGGGTCGACCGGCGCCTCGGGGTCACCGCCGCCGCCGGCTTCGGCGCGGCCGGGGTCCACTGCGGACTCAAGCCGCCGGCCACGCCCGACCTGGCTCTGGTCGTCGGCGACCCGGGCACGGTCGCGGCCGGGGTGTTCACCACCAACCAGGTGGTGGCCGCACCGGTGGTCTGGTCGCGGGACCGCCTCGCCGCGTCGGCCGACGCCCGAGTGGTCGTGCTCAACTCGGGCAACGCCAACGCCTGCACCGGGCCGGCCGGCGACGCGGCCGTCCTGGCCACCGTCGAGCGGGCCGCCGCCGAGCTCGGCTGCCGGCCCGACCAGGTGCTGGTCTGCTCGACCGGGGTGATCGGGGTGCCGCTGGACATCGCCAGGGTCACCGACGGGGTGGCCAAGGCCGCGATCAGCCTGGACCGCTCGGGCGGCCAGGCCGCCGCCGAGGCCATCCGCACCACCGACACGGTGGCCAAGCAGGCAGGTACCCGCGTGGCCGGCGGCGCCACCGTCGCCGGCATGGCCAAGGGCGCGGCGATGCTCGCCCCAGCGCTCGCCCTCGCCGGGGTGGCCCGCCTGGCGTCTCGTCCTTCCTCCGAGGACCACAGTCGGGCGGACAGCGACCCCCGGCGGGCAGACCTCGCTGCTCCTGCGGCGGGGACGGGGGAGCTGCCGCAGGCGACCATGCTGGCGGTGCTGACCACCGACGCGGTCGCCGAGCCGCAGACGCTGCGGGCCGCCCTGGCCGCGGCGACCACGACCACCTTCAACCGGATCACCGTCGACGGCGCCCAGTCCACCAACGACACCGTGCTGCTGCTCGCCTCCGGCGCCTCGGGGACCCGGCCCGACCCCGGCGACCTGGCCGCCGCCGTCCATGCGGTCTGCCACGACCTGGCCGGCCAGATGCTGGCCGACGCCGAGGGCGGGACCAAGGTGGTCAGCGTGCAGGTCGGCGGGGCCGACGGCGTCCAGCAGGCCCTCGACGTCGCCCGCCGGATCGCCGACAGCCCCCTGGTCAAGGCGGCCGTCTACGGCGGGGACCCCAACTGGGGCCGGGTGCTGCAGGCTGCCGGCACCGCCGGGGTCGGTTTCGACCCTGGCGCGGTCCGTCTGGAGGTGGCGGGAGGACCGGGCGCCGCCGGCATCGAGCCACCGGCCGGGCCGCCGGAGCGGGTCCTGCTGGTCAGCCTGGGCCGCCCAACGGGCGCCGACGCCAGCGCAGCGATGAGCGGCCGCGAGGTCGAGTTCCGGCTCCACCTGGGTGGGGGCGGCCCCTGGGCCGAGGTCAGGACCAGCGACCTGACCCCCGAGTACGTCCGCCTCAACTCGGAGTACACCACGTGACGAAGGCCCAGCCGGCGACGGGTCCGGTCCAGCAACGTCCGATCGGGCCGGGGAGCCCCCGGAGGGGTTCGGGGAACCCCCGGAGGGATCCGGGGAACCCCCGGACGGGTCCGGGGAACCCCCGGAGGGGTTCGGGGAATCCCCGGACGGGTTCGGGGAATCCCGGGGGGGTGTCCCGGTGAAGACGGCTCCCACCATGGACGACCTGCAGGCCAAGGCGGCCGCGGTCCACGAGGCCCTGCCGTGGATCAAGCGGCTGTCCGGTTCCACGGTGGTGGTCAAGTATGGCGGGGCGGCCATGGGCACGGCCGGCTTCGACGCCTTCGTCGACGACGTGGTGCTGCTGCGCTACGTGGGCCTCGACATGATCGTGGTCCACGGCGGCGGTCCCGAGGTCAGCCAGCTGATGGCGCGGTTCGGCAAGGAGCCGGTGTTCGTCGACGGCCACCGGGTCACCGACGCCGAGACCATGGACCTGGCCCGGATGGTGCTGGTCGGGCGGGTCAACAAGACCCTGGTGGGAAGGATCAACACCCACGGCCGGCTGGCCGTCGGGCTCTCCGGCGAGGACGGCCTGCTGCTGGTCGCCCGGCCACGGGTCGACCCGGGCGGGCGCGACCTCGGCTTCGTCGGCGACGTCGAGGCGGTCGACCCGACCGCGCTGCGCGCCCTGACCGACAAGGGCCTGGTCCCGGTGGTGGCGACAGTGGCCGCCGGGCCGGGCGGCCAGCCCTACAACGTCAACGCCGACGCCGCCGCCGGGTCCCTGGCCGCCGCCCTCGGCGCCGAGAAGCTGGTCTACCTGACCGACGTCGAGGGGCTGTACGCCGACCTGGCCGACCCGGACTCGCTGCTCCCGCAGCTCAGCGTGGCCGAGGCCGAGGCGATGCTGGCCGGCGGCCACCTGTCGGCCGGCATGGTGCCCAAGCTCACCGGCATCGTGACCGCCCTGCGCGGCGGCGTGCGCCGAGCCCACATCCTCGACGGGCGCCGCGAGCACGCCCTGCTGCTGGAGCTGTTCACCGACACCGGCGTCGGGACCATGGTGCATCCGGAGGGGTTCGGGGAACCCCAGGGGGGTGCCACGATCGATCGGCCGGAGGGGTTCGGGGAACCCCAGGGGGGTGCCACGATCGATCGGGAGGAGGTGGAGCAATGAGCCTGCCGGAGCGGGAGTCGGCCGTGCTCTGGCCGACCTACCTGCGGCCCCAGGTGGAGTTCGTGCGCGGCCAGGGGGTCCACCTGTGGGACGCGCGCGGCCGCGAGTACCTGGACTTCCTGGGCGGGATCGCGGTGGTCGCCGCCGGCCACGCCCACCCCAGGGTGGTGGAGGCGGTGGCAGCGCAGCTCGCCACCCTCGGTCACACCTCCAACCTCTACTTCACCGGGCCGCAGGTGGAGCTGGCCGAGCGCCTGGTCGGCCATTTCGGCGGCGACGCCAAGGTGTTCCTCTCCAACTCGGGCGCCGAGGCCAACGAGGCCGCCATCAAGGTGGCCAGGCGCTGGGGCCGGGACCGCCGGGGCGAACAGGCCACCGGCATCATCGCCACCCTGGGCGGCTTCCACGGCCGCACCCTGGCCACCCTGGCCGCCACGGGCAAGCCGGCCATGCACGTCCCGTTCCAGCCGATGCCCGCCGGCTTCTCCCACGTGCCCTTCGGGGACGCCACCGCCCTGCGCGAGGCCATCGGGCCGGACACGGCGGCGGTGCTGGTCGAGCCCATCCAGGGCGAGGCCGGCATCCGGGTCCCGCCCCCCGGCTACCTGAAGGCGGTCAGGGAGCTCACCGCCGAGGCCGGCGTGCTGCTGATCGTGGACGAGATCCAGTCCGGCATGGGCCGCACCGGCCGCTTCTTCGCCCACCAGCACGACGACATCCGACCCGACGTGGTCACCATGGCCAAGGCCCTCGGCTCCGGCTACCCGATCGGCGCCACCATCGCCAGGACCGAGGTCGCCGACGTCATGCAGCGCGGCGACCACGGCACCACCTTCGGCGGCAACCCGGTCGCCTGCACGGCCGCACTCGCCACCCTCGACGTCATCGAGCCGCTGCTCGGCGGCCACGTCGACAAGGTCTCGACCCGCCTGGCCGACGGCCTGCACGAGCTGCGAGGCCGCCTGGTCGGCCGGTCCACCTGGGCACCTCCGCGGGACGACGACCCGGCCGAGGAGCTGCGCGGCGCCGAGGTGCGCGGGGCCGGGCTGTGGTTCGCGCTCGACCTCGGCCAGGACGCCCCGGCCGGCGCCAAGCAGGCCGCCCTGGCCGCCCTCGGCCGCGGGCTGGTCGTCAACCCGGTCACCGACACAGCCCTGCGTCTGGCCCCACCCCTGGTCGTCGGCGAGGAGGAGATCGACGAGGGACTGGCCAGGCTGGCCGCGGCCCTCGAGGAGGCGGGCCTGTGCCGCTGAAGGCCGACCGCCAGCGGGCGCTGGCCACGCTGCTGCGGACCAGGCAGGTCTCCAGCCAGGCGCGGATCCTGGAGCATCTGCGCGTCCAGGGCTTCGACGCCACCCAGGCCACCGTCTCCCGCGACCTGGACGACCTGGGCGCGGTCAAGGTCTGGGGGCCGGACAGCCGGCTGGTCTACGCCCTGCCCGAGCCGGAGCGCGGGCAGGGCGCCGACCACGACGAGGTCCGCCGCATGCTCGGCGCGTCAGTGCTGGCGATCGTGCCAAGCGGCAACCTGGTCGTGCTCCGCACGCCGCCGGGTCACGCGGGAGCGCTCGCCTCCACCCTCGACCGGGCCCGCCTGGCCGGGGTCGCCGGCACCGTCGCCGGCGACGACACCGTCCTGGTGATCTGCGCCGAGCGCACCCCCGGCCGGGCCATGGCCCGCCAGCTCGCCACCCTCGCGGTCGAACCACCAGCCCTGTCGGAAACCTACCGAGGAGCGTCCGCATGACCCGACCCACCGCCACCGCCGACCTTGTCGTGCTCGCGTACTCGGGCGGGCTGGACACCACCGTGACGGTCCACCGGCTGGTCCACGAGCAGGGTCGCGCGGTGGTGGCCCTGCTGGCCGACGTCGGCCAGGGCGAGGACCTGCCGGGGCTGGCCGAGCGGGCGGTGGCGGCCGGGGCGCTGGACGCGGTGGTGGTGGATGCCCGCCAGCGCTTCGCGGCCGACTTCCTGGCCCCCGCGGTCCGGGCCAACGCCCTCTACGAGGGCCGCTATCCGCTGGTGTCGGCCCTGTCGCGGCCGCTGATCGCCCAGCTCCTGGTCGAGGAGGCGCGGCGCCGGGGCGCGGCGGCGGTGGCCCACGGCTGCACCGGCAAGGGCAACGACCAGGTACGGTTCGAGGTCAGCTGCGGCGCGCTCGCCCCCGACCTGGAGGTCCTGGCGCCGGTCAGGGACTCGGCCATGAGCCGCCCGGAGGCGATCGCCTACGCCGACAAGCACGGTCTCGACCTCGGCGGGATCACCGAGGCCAGGCCGTATTCGGTCGACCAGAACCTGTGGGGCCGCACCATCGAGGCCGGAGTGCTCGAGGACCCGTGGCTGGCCCCGCCCGAGGACGCCTTTGCCTGGACGGTCTCGCCGGCGGCCGCCGGCGGGTCGCGCGAGGTGGTGGTCGGGTTCGAGGCGGGCGTCCCGGTCGTCCTCGACGTCGAGGCGATCGGGCTGGCCGGGGTGGTGGCCGCGCTCAACCGGCTCGGGGGCGAGGCCGGGTTCGGGCGGGTCGACATGATGGAGAACCGGCGGGTCGGCATCAAGAGCCGCGAGGTCTACGAGGTGCCGGGCGCCCTGGCCGTGATCGCCGCCCACCGCGACCTCGAGGACCTGACCCTCGACCGCGACGTGCTCCACGAGAAGGCGCGGCTGGAGATCCGCTACGCCGAGCTGGTCTACGACGGTCTCTGGTTCTCGCCGCTCAAGGCGGCCCTCGACGCGTTCGTCGCCGAGACCCAGCCGGCCGTCACCGGGGAGGTCCGCCTGGAGCTGTCGCCTGGCCGCTGCCAGGCCACCGGGCGCCGGGCCGAGCGGCCCCTGTACCGGCCCGACCTGGCCACCTACGAGACCGGCGACGCCTTCGACCACGACGCCGGCCGCGGGTTCGTGGCCCTCTGGGGCCTGCCCGCCCGGACCTGGGCCCGGGTCCACGGGGATGGGTGACACGCCACGGCCGTTGTGGGCGGGGGGGTTCGCGGAGGGTCCCGACCCGGGCATGTGGGCCTACACCTGGTCGCTGGCCGTCGACCGGCGCCTCTGGCGCCAGGACGTGGCCGGGAGCCGGGCCCACGTCCGCGGCCTGGTCGCGGCCGGGGTGCTGGAGGAGGGCGAGGGCAAGCTGCTGCTGGACGGCCTCGCCCTGGTGGCGAGGGAGCTGGACGCCGGCGGGTTCACCTTCCAGGACAGTGACGAGGACGTGCACACGGCGGTCGAGCGGCGTCTGACCGAGCTGGTCGGCCCGGCCGGCGGCAAGCTCCACACCGGCCGCAGCCGCAACGACCAGGTCGCCACCGACCTGCGCCTGTGGCTCAAGCAGGCGACCGCCGACGCCGTCGACGCCGTCGCCGGCCTGGTCGGCGCCCTGGTCGCCGCCGGCCGGGCCGCTCCCGACGCCGTGGTGCCCGGGCTCACTCACCTGCAGCCGGCCCAGCCGGTGCTGTGGGCGTTCCAGCTCGCCGCCCACGGCTTCGCCCTGGCGAGGGACATCGGAAGGCTCCAGGACGCCGGGCGCCGGGCCGACGTGAGCCCGCTCGGGGCCGGGGCCATCGCCGGCTCGTCGTTCCCGCTGGACCCGGCCGCCACCGCCCGCGAGCTCGGCTTCGCCGCCGCGTTCGACAACGCCATGGATGCCACCGCCGACCGGGACGCGGTCGCCGAGCTGCTGGCGGCGGCCGCGTTGGCCATGGTCCACGCCTCCCGGCTGGCCGAGGACGTCGCCCTGTGGGCGGGTCGTGGCTGGGCCCGGCTGCCCGACGCCTGGGCGACCGGGTCCAGCATGCTGCCCCAGAAGCGCAACCCGGACGTCGCCGAGCTGGTCAGGGGCCGGGCCGGCACGGTGCTGGGCCGGCTGGCCGGCTTCCTGGCCACCCTCAAGGGCCTGCCCCTCGCCTATGCCCGCGACCTGCAGGAGGACAAGGCGGCCGCCTTCGAGGCCGCCGACACGCTGGTCGCCTCCATGGGCGCCCTGGCCGGCCTGGTGGCCGGGCTGGAGCCGGACCGGGCCGCCATGCGGCGCGCCGCCGAGACGGGGGAGACCACCGCCATCGACCTGGCCGAGGCGCTGGTTCGCGATGGCGTCCCGTTCCGGGAGGCCCACGCCGCCGTCGCCGCCGCCGTCCGCCTGGCCGCCGGACGCGGCACCCGCCTGGCCGACCTCGACGCCGGCACGCTGGCAGGAATCCATCCGTCCCTGGCCACGGTCGACCGCTCCGTGCTCGAAGTCGATGGCAGCCTGGCCGCCAAGGCCACCCCAGGCTCCACCAACCCCTCCCGGGTCGGCGACCAGCTCGCCGCCCTCGAGGTTGCCGCCTCAGCCGCCCGCGCCTGGGCCGCCGGGTTCCGCCCCACCCTCGACCTGGGCCTCGGCCGGGTCCTCCGCCGTCCGCCTGACGAGGACCCGGACGGCCCGACGGCGAGGTAGGAGACCCCCTGCCGCAGTGCGGCTGTGGACCTGCGGTCCCCGGTGTAGACCTGCGGTCCCCGGTGTGACCTGCGGTCCCCGGTGTGGACCTGCGGCCCCGGTGTGGACCCGCGGTCCCCGCTGTGGACCCGCCCCCTCGATACGTGATGAGCGGTTCCCTTCTGGCGGTGACGTGGCCGCTGGGGTCCGCCCCGCGACTGTCGACGCGACTCTCGACCGGAAACCGCCGTTCAGCGCATCGACTCGGCGATGCGCAGGGCCTCCGGCTTGGAGATCTCGCCCTCCAGACGCAGGGTCAGCTCGCCCCGCTGCCAGATCAGGGTGTTGCCGGCCAGTCGGGTCTGCTCCTCCCGGAAGGTGCCGCCGGCATCGCGGTAGGTGAAGAAGTGGGGCTCGCCGCTGAACCAGTAGCCGGGCTCACCGGCGACCGTCACCTCCTCGACCAGCCCCATTCCGGTGACCTTCTTGATGAATTCCGGGGTCGGCTGGCCCCGGAACTGGGTGATGAGCAGGCCGACGTCGGTGAACCGGGAGGCGGGCAGGCCAGGCTGCGCCCGGTAGACCAGGTCCACCCGGCCGCCTTCGGGCACGGCCTGGTTGACGAACACGGCGCTCGGGCGCTGGAGGGCGCCGACGCGGGGAACCAGGACCGGGAAGGCGACCCGGCGCCGGGCCTCCTCGAGGGTGACCTGCTCGCCGAGCCCGAGGTCCAGGCGGTTGCTGGGCCGGGTGGTCGCGGTCGGCGGTGGCGGCTCCCCGATGCGGACCTCGACCCCGCGGAGCCCGAGCCGCCGGGCCACCGCCTCCCTGGTCCCCGGAGAGGCGACCAGCACGGCCGCCGCCAGCACGGCCGCGACCATCCCGGCCAGGGCCAGCCGCCGCCACCCGGGCAGGCGCAGCACGCCGGCCAGCCAGCCTCGCGGCCGCCGATCGGCCGGGGCGGTGGCCGGCGCCTCGCCCAGCCGGGCGGTCACGGCCGCGGCCAGGTCGGGGGTGGGCGGGAACTCCAGGGAGGCGCCGAGATCGGACAGCGCCCAATCCAGGTCGCCCAGCTCGCGCTGGCTCATCGCTCACCTCCCCGCAGCTTGGACGCGCGCAGCGGCCCGCCGCCCTGCTCGGCCAGGACCACCCGCAGGCGCTCGAGCGCCCGCGAGAGGCGCGACTTCACCGTGCCCGGCCGGCACCCGAGCGCGCTGGCCATCTCGGCCTCCGACAGCTCCAGGAAGTAGCGGCAGGTGATCACCTGCCGGTCGGCCTCGCCGAGGCGCCCGACGGCGGCCAGCAGCAGCCGTCGCTGCTCGATGGCCAGCGCCGCCGCCTCGGGGGACGGGGCCGCGTCCCCCGAGGGGCGGTCCTCGGCGACCCGCAGCGCGAGGTCGTCCTGGCGCCGGCCGGTGCGGCGGCGGTTGCGGGCCTCGTTGGCCACGATGGCCAGCAGCCACGGCCGGAACGGGGCCCCGGTCCTGAACCGCGAAAGCGCGTACCAGGCCTTCACGAACCCCTCCTGGGCGGCGTCCTCGGCGTCGGCCGTCCTTCCCGCGATCACGTACGCCGTGCGGAAGGCGAGGTCCTGGTAGCGCCGTACCAACGCCTCATAGGCACGCGCATCACCCCCTCGTGCCTGCTCGACGAGCTCCTGGTCGTCCAGTGGTCGGCCCTCCACGGACTCGGTCTCACCCATCGATACACCATCGACCGCCGATCGGTTCCGGCCTCCCATGCGATCGTGGTCTCTAGCCTCCCCTGACGGGCGGCCACCCAGCCACCGGAGCAGCGGTCACTGCCAGCGGCGGTCGTGGCCGAGGAGCTCGCCGACGCGGGCCGCGGTCTCGGGACGGGCGAAGAGGTAGCCCTGGGCGTAGTCGCAGCCGAGCTGGTCGAGCTTGGCGAGCTGTCGGGGGGTCTCGACGCCCTCGGCGATGACGGTCAGGCCGAGGGTGTGGCCCAGGCCGATGACGGCGGCGACCATGGCGTCGTCGGACGGGTCGAGGTCGAGCCGGGCCACGAACGAGCGGTCGATCTTGAGGGAGGAGATCGGCAGGTACTGCAGGGAGGCGAGGGAGGAGTAGCCGGTGCCGAAGTCGTCGACCGAGACGCGGACGCCGAGGGCCGACAGGCGCTTGAGGGTGGTGGCGGCCGAGGCAGGGTTGGTGGCCAGGGCCCGTTCGGTGACCTCCAGGCACAGCCGGTCGGGGTCGGTGCCGGTGTCGGCCAGGGCACCGGCGACCAGGTCGATCAGGTGGGGCTCGGTGAACTGGCGCGGAGACAGGTTGACGTGCATGGTCGGGGGCAGCGGCCGCGGTCCCTTGGCCCGCCAGCGGGCGGC
Source organism: Actinomycetes bacterium (assembly GCA_036003705.1). GTDB lineage: Bacteria > Actinomycetota > CALGFH01 > CALGFH01 > CALGFH01 > CALGFH01. The sequence continues at coordinate 18,907 of DASYSE010000105.1, forward strand.
CTGGCGGCAGCCCTCGGCCAGCACCCAGGCGCCGAGGGGGACGATCAGGCCGGTCTCCTCGGCGAAGGGCACGAACTCGGCCGGCAGGCGCTGGCCGCGGCCCGGCTGCTCCCACCGGACCAGCGCCTCCACCCCGACCAGCCGGCCCTCCTTGAGGGAGACGATCGGCTGGTAGAGGGCGCGCAGCTCGTCGGCGTCGACCGCGTGGCGCAGCGCCCGCTCGAGCTCCAGGCGCTCGATCAGCTGGGCTCTGACGGTCTCGTCGAACAGCTCGTAGATGCCGCCACCGCGCTGCTTGGCCCGCTGCAGGGCGGTGTCGGCGTCCGACAGCAGCGAGTCGGCCCGGCGCGTTCGCGACCCGGTGAGGGCGATCCCGATGCTGGCCGAGACCACGATCTCCTGCCCGCCGACCGCGAACGGGGTGGCCAGCCCGGCGGTGATCCGCTCGGCGAGGCGGACCGCGTCGCGCTCGTGGCCGAGGTCCGGGCACAGCACGGCGAACTCGTCGCTGCCGAAGCGCGAGACGGTGTCGCTGGGCCGCAGGATGCTGCGCAGGCGGCCGGCGACCGCCACCAGCAGCCGGTCGACGGCGTCGTCGCCGAACCGCTCGCCGACCTCCTTGAAGCGATCGAGGTCGAGCACGAGCACGGTGGCGAGGGCCGGCTCGCGGCCAAGGCGGGCCAGGGTCATCTCCAGCCGGTCGAGGAACAGGCTGCGGTTGGGCAGCCCGGTCAGGGCGTCGTGGGTGGCCCGCCAGGCCAGCTGGTCCTCGGGGTGCCTGCCCTCGCGTAGATCCACCAGCTGCCGGACCACGTAGCGGGGACGCCCCTGGCCGTCGAGATGGAGCGGTTCGCCGCGCTGGTTGGTGGCCAGCCAGGTGTTGCAGAGCACCGAGATCGCCTCTCCGTCGACGCGCCGGCAGCGTTCCTGGAGCTGGTAGCCGGTGGTCTCGCCGGCGAGCACGCGCTGGAGCTGCTCGGTGTCGGCGTCCCGGTCCTCGGGATGGACGATGGCCTGGTAGCCGGCGGCCAGCAGGGCCGCCGGGGGGTGGCCGACCAGCGCGCACAGGGCGGTGTTGACCTTGAGGAAGCGGCCGTCGGGGCCGACCACGGCGGTGGCCACCGGCGCGGCGGCCATGCAGCTCCAGACCCGTTCCAGCTCCTCGCCGGGCTGGCCATCAAGCCCTTCGGGCGGTGGGAGGGCGACCGGCGCGAAGGCCAGCCCGCAGACCTCGCGCAGGGTCGTCACCAGCTCGTCGAGGTCGACGTCCTTCTCGAGACAGGCGTGGGCGCCCCGGTCGAACGCCTCGCGCCGCAGCTCCTGCGAGGCGAAGGCCGAGAGGGCGACGACCCTGGCCGCCGGGACGCGGCGGCGCAGCTCGGCGATCAGGTCGGGGCCGTCGACCCCGGGCATCCCGAGGTCGAGCACGACCACGTCGGGCGCCTGGTCGGCGGCCAGCCGCAGCGTCTCGCCGCCGTTCCCGGCCTCCCCGACCAGCTGGAAGCCTCGGCCCTGGAGGGTCGTCCTGAGCAGCGCTCGCAGCTCCGGGATGTCGTCGGCGATCAGGACGCGGATCGGTGCCCTGGCGTGGAGGGCCAAGTCCATGCTCCTCCTGAGGAACGGACGGCAGAACAGCCAGCCGGGGCGGCGCCCCGGCTGGCGTGGATCGAGCCGCCATGCTGACGCTTCGGACCGCCCGCACCAATAGACCGGATGAATACTCTTGACTGTCCCCTCAACGGGGGACGACGAGCGGTCCCGTGTCAGCACGGGGATGCGCCGCAGGCGCGCTCTGGGTACGGGCCGCCCACCTCGACGACCCGGCCGACGCGGACGCGGTCGCCACGGTCCTGGAGCGCCGGCGCCAGCCAACCCGTATGGGATGACTAGGTGCCTTCGGGCTATTGCCTTGAGCGGCGGCCTGGGGTGAGGATCGCGGCATTCGTCCGGTGCATCAGCGAACCAGGGGGGGCCTGTGCCGAGAACCGGCTTTGATCCACGCGCCCACGGATTCCACTTCGCCAACGAGTTCGTGGACAAGGTCGTCACCATCCCCGGCTACGGCGAGGTCGCCACCGACGGCCGTTCGGGCGGCATGGCGTATGCGGCGCTCGACTACTGGTTCGCGGGCCTGCCGGTCCCCTCGCACCGCCCGGACGACTTCCCCGACCGGGCCGTGCCCGAGGACGGCACCCGCCTGGCCGACTTCATCCACAAGCGGCTGTTCGACAGCTTCGCCACCTGGAGCGCCCGCCAGTTCCTGACCTGGACGCTGGCCGAGGACCACCCGACCTGGTCCTCGGCCGGCGTTGCCAGGCGGACCAGCGAGGAGCTGCCACGGCTGCGGCGCAGCATCGACGCCGGCCGCCCGGTGGTGCTCGGCCTGATCGGCGCGCGGAGCCTGGACGAGGTGGCCCGCAACCGGCAGGTGGTCGCCTACGGCTACGACGAGGACGGGGTCGGGCCTCCCGCATCGTCGGGCGGGCTCCCGATCCGGGTGTACGTCTACGACAGCCACCACCCCGACCGGGAGGTCGTGCTGGCCTTCGAGCCGGACGGCTCGCAGCTGGAGGGCAGCGAGTCCGGCGGTCCGTGGCGGGGGCTGTTCCTGCAGGACTACGCCCGCGAGCGCCCGCCCTACATCGACATCGGCGCCGCCAAGGGCATCTGGGTGAACTCCTGGACGCCCACCCTCGGCGGCAACTTCGTCGCCCAGTTCACCGCCCGCAACTACGGCGACTACCGGGCCCACCTGGCCGAGCTGCGCCTTGCCGTACGCGGTCCGGCGGGCGAGAACCTCGACCGCTTCCTGGGCGGCGACGGCGACCCGACCCCGCTGGAGCCGGGCGAGGAGCGGGCGGTCTTCAAGGCCAGCGACGGCTTCGGCACGGTCGCCGGCAGCTACGCCATCGCCGCCGGCTACCTGTCGGCGCAGGGCTGCTGGCTCGGCATCCCGCCGGGGGAGCCGGCGGCGGTCGACGAGGTCGGGGTCACGGTGGTCCCGCCGCCCCGCCGGACCCGGGTCACGGTCACCTTCACCCGGGTCACCGTCGAGGACGCCGACGCCCTCGGCGGCCGGCTGGCCCTGCGCCTGGCCGTCGGCGACCAGGCAGCCCACTGGCCAGAGGAGGCGGCGGTCGACGTCGAGGACGGCAAGCGGTTCGACCTGGACCGGCGGTTCGACCTGGTCCTCAACCCCAGCTCGGTGCTGCTGGTGGCGGTCACGGGCACGGCCGCCGACGGGACGCCCGCCGGGGTCGTGCGCGAGCCCTACCTCGGCCTTGACGACTGGGGCGCCGGCGAGCACACCTACCGGAGTCGCCTCGCCGGCCCGGGCTCCGCCAGCCAGGATCCGGAACGTCCCGGGCCCGACGCCGTCGAGGGCCCCTGGACCGTCGAGTTCGCCATCGAGGTCACCCCGCTGGACTCCTGACCGGGCGGGGACGGGTTCCGCGCCGTGCCGCTACCGGGGCGTGCCGGCCCGACCGGGCAGGCCCATGATGCGTCGCTTGGTGGCGTCGGCCACCCCGGTCGGCATGGCGGCGAACGCGGCCACCAGCAGGCGGCTGCGGGCCGGGACGACATATCGGGGTGCGGGCCGGTCGACCGTGGCCGCCTTCACGATGGCCCGGCCGGCCGGGGCCGGCCCCGGCGCGAACCGGTACACCCGCGCCCAGGCCGCGTCCGTGCCGGCCAGGGTTGCCGCGTACGGCGAGGCCGGGTCCCGGTAGGGGCCGAGGCTGGAGAGCGCCCTCGCGGCGAACCCGGTCCGGAGCGCGCCCGGCTCGACCAGCACCACCGTGATCCCGAACGGGCGCAGCTCCATGCGCAGGGCCTCGGTGATCGCCGCCGCCGCGTGCTTGCTGGCGTTGTAGGCGCCGAGCAGGGGCATGGTCACCCGGCCCATGATGCTGCCGACGTTGACCACCCGGCCCTGGCCCCGTTCCCGCATCCTTGGAAGGAACGCACGGGTCGCGGCCAGCAGCCCGAACACGTTGGTGTCGAACAGCTCCCGGAGGTCCTGGTCGGCCAGCGCCTCCAGCGGGCCCGGGAGGGCGAAGCCGGCGCTGTTGACCAGGACGTCGAGGCCGCGACCGCCGGTCCGCCGCTCGACCTGGGCCCGCGCGGCCTCGATCGAGGCCGGGTCGGTCACGTCCAGCACCAGCGGCTCCAGCCGGCCACCGGTGGAGCGGGCCAGCGCGGCCAGGGCGTCGGGGCGGCGGCCGCCGGCCAGGACCAGGTGCCCTGCCCTGGTCAGGCGCAGGGCGGCATCCCGACCGATGCCCGAGGTGGCGCCGGTGATCAGGATGCTCCGTGATGCGCTCATGAGTAGGATGCTGTCATGACCGAGCCCCGCTGGAAGCAGCGCTACCGCGCCCCCTCGCTGACCCTGCCCCGCTGGGCCCCTGACGCCCCCGACCACCTTGTGTACGTCTCCAACCTGTCGGGCTCCTGGCAGGTCCACGCCTGGGACCGGGCGGCCGACCGCCATCGCCAGGTGTCCGACCATCCGACCGGTGTGGTGGCCGGCGGCCTGACCCCGGACGGGTCCCGGGTGGTCTGGTTCGAGGACTCCAAGGGCGACGAGGTGGGCCGCTGGCTGCAGCAGCCGTTCGCCGGCGGCGAGGCGGCCCCGCTGCTCTCCGACGTCGCGCCGGCGTGGAGCGCCGGGCTGGCCCTCGGCCCCAAGGGCCGGGTCGCGGTCGGGCTGGCGACCAGGGACGGCTTCTCGGTCCGGGTCGGCGAGGTCGGCGGGAGCTCCGAGGAGCTGTACCGCCACGACGAGATGGTGGACGTCGGCGGCCTGAGCCGCGACGGCCGCCTGCTGGTCGTGCACCACGCCGAGCACGGCGACAACCTCCACCCGGCCCTGCGCACCTTCGACCTGGAGGGCATGGGCGCCGTCGCCGACCTGTGGGACGGCCAGGGCTTCGGCGTGTTCGTCGCCTCGGCCGGGTTCTCGCCGCTCGCGGGCGACGGCCGGCTGGCCGTGCTGCACGACCGGACCGGCCAGCTGCGGCCGGCCATCTGGGACCCGGCCGGCGGCGAGCGGGTCGATCTCCAGATCGACCTGCCGGGCGAGGTCGACGTCGCCGACTGGTGGCCGGACGCCCTGGCTCTGCTGCTGGTCCACACCTACATGGGCCGCAACGAGCTGTACCGCCTCGACCTGGGCAGCGGTGCCCTTGAGCGGCTGGACCACCAGGCCGGCTCGATCGCCGCGGCCGGCGTCCGCCCCGACGGGTCGGTCTGGTACCGCTGGTCCTCGGGCGCGGCCGCGCCCGAGGTGCGGGCGGTCGGGACCGAGGAGGTCGTGCTGCGCCCGCCCGGCCGGCGCGCCCCGGCGGGGGTCGCCTACGAGAGCTGGACCTTCTCCAACCGGCAGGGCGACCAGGTCCACGGGTTCCTGGCCGTGCCGCCGGGCGCCGGGCCACACCCGACCGTGCTGATCGTCCACGGCGGTCCCCAGCACCACGACGCCGACGGCTGGGACCCGGAGGTCCAGGCGTTCGTCGACCATGGCTACGCGGTCGGGCTGGTCAACTACCGCGGCTCCACCGGGTACGGCAAGGCCTGGCAGGACGTGCTCGAAGGTGACCCTGGCCGGCCCGAGATCGAGGACGTCGTCGCCGGCCGCGGCGACCTGATCGCCCGCGGCCTGGCCGACCCGGAGCAGGTGGTCATCAGCGGCGCCTCCTGGGGCGGCTACGTCACCCTGCAGGCGATCGGTACGGTCCCGGACGGGTGGCGGGCGGCGATGGCGGTCGTCCCGGTGGCCGACTACCTGTCGGCCTACGCCGACGAGTCCGAGGCCCTGCAGGCGTTCGACCGCAGCCTGTTCGGCGGCGGGCCGGAGGACAAGCGCGAGCTGTACGTCGAGCGGTCGCCCATCACCTACGTCGACCAGGTCGCCACCCCGGTGCTGCTGATGGTGGGCGACAACGACACCCGCTGCCCGCTGCAGCAGGTGCTCAACTACACCAACCGCCTGACCGAGCTGGGCAAGCCGTTCGAGCTCGACCGCTTCGACGCCGGCCACGGCGCCCTGGTGGTCGAGGAGCGCATCCGCCAGATGGAGGTCCTGCTGCGATTCGCCGCCCGGCATGTGCCCGGCGGCGCCGAGCCGGAGACGTAGCGAGGTAGCGCCTGTGCCAGACGGGCCGGATCCCGTCGGCTCAGTGGTAGGTGTCCGGTTCGATGACGTTGGTGAGCGGCTCGCCGGATCCTGGCCACCGGCTCGGCCTCGAGCGGGCTGGCGATCATCACCTGGGTGCGGGCCATGGTGGTGTCAGGCTTGCCGCTGGACCGGGGGGATGATGGCGGTGGCCACGCTGCCGCGACCCGACGGGCGGGTCAGCGCGAACTGGCCGTTGAGCTCCTCCTCGACCAGGGCCCGGACCAGGCGCAGGCCGAGGCCGCCGCCCTCCCGGTCGCCCGGCTGGGCCGGGGGCTGGGCGCTCTCGTCGCGGACCTCCAGCTCGACAGGCCGCTCACCGCCGCCGCGCAGCTCGACTGTGACCGTCCCGGTCCCGTCGCCGAGGCCGTGCTCGACCGCATTCTGGATCAGCTCGTTCAGCACCACCGCCAGCGGGGTGGCGACGGCCGCGTCCACCCGCACCGAGGCCGTATGCAGCTCGATGCGGACGTCCTCACGGCCGAGCGAGCCTTCGAGCATCCTGACCACCCGCCGGGCGACGTCGGCCATGTCGACCGCGCCCTCGAACTCCTCGGTCAGCGTCTCGTGGACCAGCGCGATCGAGGCGATGCGGCGCACCGAGTCCTCCAGCGCGGCCACCGCCAGCGGATGGTCCCCGAGCCGGCGGGCCTGCAGACGGAGCAGGGACGCGACCGTCTGGAGGTTGTTCTTGACCCGGTGGTGGACCTCCCGGATGGTCGCCTCGCGCCGGGAGATGACCCGGTCGCGGCGGCGCAGCTCGGTCGCCTCCCGCACCAGCACCAGGGCGCCCCGGCGGCCGGTGCCCCGCAGCAGTGGCACGACCCGGACGTCGGTGACCGCGGCGGCGGCCTCGATCTCGGACTCGACCGGGCGCCCGCCGGCCATCGCCTCGGCGACCAGGATCGCGGCCCGATGGGGGAGTGGCTGCCCCAGCGGCAGGGCGTTGGTGCCCATCCGCCGGAAGGCCGAGGTCGCGTTGGGGCTGGCGAACTCGACCCTGCCGCTGGCGTCGAGCACGACCAGGCCATCGCCGACCCGGGGCGAAGCGGTCGGGTCGTGGGCCTCGACGAACGGGAAGGTCCCCGCGGCCACCATCTCCAGCAGGGCCTCGGCCGCGCCGAGGTAGGACGCCTCGAGCCGGCCGGTGGGCCGGGCCGGGGTCTCGGGCGACTCGACGCTCAGCACGGCGACGATCTCGTCCCGATGGCGGACCGGGACCGTCTCGACCCTGACCGGCTCGGCGTCGATCAGGATCGGCTCGAGCGAGCGCTGCCGACGTCCCTCCCGCCAGGCCCGCTCCACATAGGGGTGCCAGGTGGGCCGGACCACCTCGCCGACCAGGTCGGCCGGGTGGAGGGTGCGGGCCGTGTAGGGCCGGAGCTGGCCGACGATACGGAAGCTCTCGTCACCCTCGACGGCCAGGAACAGCAGCAGGTCGGCGAAGGCGAGGTCGGCGATCAGCTGCCAGCCCGCCATCAGGCTGTGCAGGTGCTCGATCGCCTCGTCGGTCAGCCGGCGCGGCGCCGGCCGGACAACGTTCGTCATGGCCCTAGCGTAGCCGGGCCGGCGACCGGGTGATCCGCTCGGAGAGATCCGCGCAAGGCGCAAGGCACTCGTAGGGAGCTATACACTCAATTTCCCGAGGCAATTGCGCGGCCGCATACTACCGCTTTCACCTGCTCTTATGATCGGAACTACGCAGAATTGAGGGCACTCGGAAGAGGAGCCGTCATCGATAATGACGACCGAATCGGCTCGTGACGGCATGCGTGGCGGGATTGCGGGGGGCGTACCACTCGTCGTTGTTCGCGTCCCCCGGACGAACGACGAACGAGGAGGGGCAATGCTTCGCCGACGAATGGCCGCCGTGGTCCTGGCCGCCTTGACCGCGGTCCTGCTCACCATGCCCGGCATGGCCGCCGGTGCAGAGGAGCAGGCACTGGTCCGGGTGGCTCATTTCGCGCCCGGCCTGCTCAAGGGCGACGTGTACGTCGTCTACGTGAACGGCCGGCTGCAGCTGAAGGGCGTGCCGTTCAAGACCGTCTCCGACTACCTCAAGGTCAAGCCCGGACGGTTCAAGGTCGAGGTCCGCGAGGCCGGCAAGCCGGTCAGCTCGGCGCCGGTGGTCGCCGCCACCGTCAGGCTGCAGGCGGGCAAGGCCTACACCGTTGCCGTGTTCGGGCAGCTCACCTCCGTCAAGGCCGCCCTGCTCACCGACGACATGTCGCGCCCTGGCAAGAGCAAGAGCAAGCTCCGGCTCATCCAGGCCATCCCGGGCGACCAGGCGGTGGACCTGGTCACCGGCGGTGACGTGCTCATCTCGGGCGCGCGCTTCCCGTCGGCCAGCGACTACCAGGAGGTTCCGGCCGGGTCGGTGGAGGTCGAGGTCCGCAAGGCCGGCACCAGCGAGGTGCTGGCCAAGGCCCGCAAGGTGAAGCTGCCAAGCGGCTCGATCTCTTCGCTGGTGGCGGTCGGGGGCATCGGCGAGAAGCTCGAGCTGCTCGACATCCGGGACGCGGTCGCCTCGGCCGCCCCGGCAGGCGGGGTCGCGACCGGTGCCGGTGGGACCAGCTCCACCCCCAGCCCGGGCGGCCGGCGGTTCGCGCTGTTCCTGCTCATCGGCGGCGGCCTGGTCGCGGCCACCGGGTTCATCGTCCAGCAGCGGCGGCTGAGCGGCTAGGGGCCGTCCGTGTGCCATGGGCGAGGGTAGCTGGCGGGTCCACTGGGGGGTGGTCGTGGTGAGTCTGGTCGTCGCCGGTCTCGCCGGTTGCAGCGGCGGCGGCCGGCCGGCGACGCAACCGGCGGTGAGGACCGCGCCGGCGACCAGCGCCCCGGTGGCCGCGCCGACCCGGACCACGGAGGTCATCGACTTCCCCATCCGGTCGTGGCGCCGGCTGCCGCCCTCACCGCCGATACGGGTCGAGATCCCCGCCATCGGGGTGTCATCGTCCCTGGTCAGGTTGGGTCTCAATGCTGACGGCACGATGCAGGTGCCAGGAGAGTTCCAGCTCGCCGGCTGGTTCACCGGCGGGCCGCAGCCGGGCCAGCTGGGCCCGGCCGTGATCGCCGGGCACGTCGACTCCCGCACCGGTCCGGCGGTGTTCTACCGGCTCCACGAGCTGCGCCCCGGGGACCAGATCCGGGTGGTCAGGGCCGACCGGCGGGTGGTCAGCTTCCTGGTCGAGTCGCTGGCCAGCTACCCCAAGCGAGCGCTGTCGGGCGACGAGGTCTACGGGGCCACCACCGCGCCGTCGTTGCGCCTCATCACCTGCGCCGGCAGCTTCGACCGGGCCCGGCGCAGCTACCGTGACAACCTGGTCGTCTCGGCCCGCATCGCCGGCGAACCCGCCGACAGCGGCCGCACCGGAGCGGATCGATGACCACCCGTCGCAGCTGGGTGGCCCGGCTGTCCGGCGGCCGCACCGCCTCCGCGCCCCAACCACCCCCGTCCCGCCCCGAGCCGGGGCCCATGCGACCGGTTCCCACCGGTCGGCCGGAGCGAACCCCGCTCCCGGGCCCCGGTCCGCGGGCCGGCACGGCCGTTCCCGAGCCGCGGGGCCCAGCCCTGCGCGTGGTGCTGCTCTCGCGGGACAACCTGCTCGCGGAGGCCCTTCGGTCGCTGATCGAGGCCCCTGGCGGGGTCCGCATGATCGACTGGCACGCCGACGAGCTCGATGTCGCCATCCGTCACGCCGACGTGGTCATCGTCGACATGCCTCCCAATCTTCACGAGCGGACGTTCACGGTGATCGACGGCCGGTTCCTCGGCCGCACCATCGTCCTCCTCCAGGAGGGCGAGCACGCCGAAGCCCTCCCTCCGGGCCCACCCCGGGTCATCCTCTACCGACCCCTCCAGATCGGCGAGCTCTGGGCCGCCATCACCGGCTCCACCCCGTCACCCGCCCACCCTCCCCCCGCCCCGTCGGCCGCCCCGGACCCGGCTGTCGAGGTGCCGGGCGATCCAGCTGGCACCGCGCGGGTGGCGGAGGGGCTGCCAGTCTCGGAGTCGGGGCGCTTGATCGGGCTGAGCGGCCGCGAGCTGGAACCGGTGATCGGGCCGGGCCAGGTCGCGCCGGGGATGGACGAGGCCACGCTCGAGCGCCTGCGCCGATGGGGGAACCGCTCCCCCCAGCCGAGCGAGAAGCGGACCAGCCCCGACCGGCGACGCGCGAGCGATGAAGCCCGGCGGGCCAGATCGGCTCGCGCGGAGGCGCGGAAGGCGGCCCGCGCGGAGGCACGCCAGGCGAGATCGGCTCGCGCAAAGGCGCGGAACGCGGCGCGTGCTGAGGCCGGGCGGGCGAGGGCGGTTCGGGCGGAGGCACGGAGCGAGGATTCCCGCCAGGCCAGGCTGGCTCGCGTAGAGGCGCGGAAGGCGGCCCGTGGGGAGGCCGGGCGGGCGAGGGCGGTTCGGGCGGAGGCCTGGCGGGCGACGCTGCGTGGGGAGGTTCTTCCCGCGGGGGTGGCGGCCGCCCGGAGGGGCTTGGCCGGGATGGCGCGGCCGGCGGTGGTCGTGGTGGCGATGGCTGTGGTGGGGCTGGCCGCGGCGGGCTGGCGTGGGGACGGGGGACCGGACACGCTCGCCGGAGAGGTGGCGGCGGTACGGGCCGCCGGGTCGGCGGGGGGCGGCCTGGCGGTGCAGGACCCGAGGATCGGGCAGATCGAGCCGCTGCATGCGCTGGCGGTGGGTGCCTGGCTCCGGGCGACGGGGGCCGAGGACTCGCTGGAGGCGGCGGTGCAAGCCGCTCGGGTGCCCAGCCGGTTCCTGCTCGCGCTGACGGTCGCCCTCTCGGTGCAGCTCTGCCTGCTCCTCATGCGGGTCGGACCCGGTACCGGTGCGGCGGCCGGGCCGGGTCCGGCCCCGCCGCACGGCCGGCCCGGCCGAGCCTGGCGGCTCGGGGTTGCGGGGTTGGCGGGGGCGCTGGTGGCCCTCGATCCGATGCTTGTCCGCGGGGGGCGGGTGGCGACCGGCACGGTCCTCGCCCTGGCGCTGGCCCTCGGGACGCTCGCCCTGGCGTGGGCGCTGCCGGCGCGTCCGGCCCTGCGCTGGCTGGCTCCGGTCGCCGCCGGCAGCGGGCTGGCGCTGCTGGTGAGCCCGCTGGCGCTCCCGGTGCTGGCCGTCCCGACCGTCGCCGCCCTGCTGGCCGGCCGGCACCGGGAGGCCTGGCGCACCCTGGCCGCCCTCGGTCTCGGGGCCGCCCTGTGGCTGGCCCTGCCGATCTGGGTGTCCGGCCAGAAGCTGGGCGCCGGCCAGGCGGGATGGCTTCTAGGCCGACCCCCGGGACGGGGACCCGTCGCGGCCTCGCTGGCCGCGTTCCCGCTCAGTTGGCTGCTGGTGGTCGCCGGCCTGGCCGCCGCCATCCTGGCCTGGCGCCATCGGTCCGGCGCCAGGCCGGATGCCAGGGGCCACACCGCGACGACCCGGCTGCTCGCCTGGGCGGGGACCACCGCCGCCGGGGCGCTGCTGGCCATGAGGCTTGGCTACCCGGTCGAACAGGCCCTGCCGTTCGCCCTGCCCGCCGCGGCCGTCGCCCTCGCATTCGCATCCGGCTGGGCCGTCACGGCGGTGGGTGGCAAGGCAAGCCCCAAGGGCCGCCGGGTGGCCCTTGCCGGGACCGCGGTGGCGCTCGTCGGGCTGGTCGCGGCCCAGGGGGTGGACTGGGGACAGCGGTACGGGCAGCGGTCCGACGACGGGCTCGGGAGCCTGGTCGCGACGGTTGGCGACCAGGTGCCGGACTGCTCGGCGATCAACGCCGGCGGCCCGGACGACCGGGCCCGGCTGCTGGACGCCGGTGCCAGGGTGACCGACTTCTCCAGCGGCCCGGCGGCTCAGGCCGCCGGGGTGCGCTACTTCGTGCTCACCCCGGACGCCGCCAGGTACGGCGGGCCGACGACCCCGGCCCTTGGCGCCTGGGTCCGCCAGCACGGCAGGCGGCTCGCGGCGCATGCCTCGCCAAGCTACTCACGGGTCGAGCTCTGGCTGGTCGACGCCGGCCCGCTCGACCCGGTCGCCGACAGCCTCCCGGTGCCCGGCGGCATCTTCTCCAATGTCGCCGGCTCGGCCTGCGGCGGCTACCGGGTGGTCGACGGCCAGCCGGGAAGGTTCCACACCGCCTACGCCGCCCTTGGCGGCAAGGCGGTCCTCGGCCGGCCGCTCGGCTCGGTCTGGACCAGCGACGGCCCGGCCCTGCAGGCGTTCGACACGATGGTGCTCGGGGCGGTCCCGACCCCGACCGGCCAGCCGACCGTGCGGCCGATCGAGCTGCCACCGCTGCTGGCCAAGCTGGACGCCAGGGCGGTGGCCGATGCCGGCATCCCGCTGCCGCCGGCTCGGGCGCCCGCCAGCGACGCCAAGGCGCGAACCCTGCTCGACGACCGGGTGATCGCCCGCGCGTACCTGGGCACCGACCCGGCGGCAGCATCCGCCGACGACTGGCGGCGGGCCCGCGACCGGTTCGGCCGCCCGCTCGGGACGCCGCAGGTGATGCCGGACGGGGCCGTTCGCCAACCGTTCGAGCGGGTCGTGTTCGAGCTGCCCGCCGACGGCGGGCCACCTCGGCTGGCGGCGCTCGGCCGCCTCGCCGTGCGCCTCGGCCTGGTCCCGCGGCAGGCCAGGCAGCTGGAACCCGTGCCCGGCCTGCCCTCCCGGCGGGCGGACACCCGCATCGAGCCCGGCCCGCTGCTGCGGCTGGTGGCGGTCGGGCTGGGGCTGCTGGCGCTGGGGACCGGGGTCGGCGCGCTGGCCGCCTGGAGGGGCCGCCAGACCCGGACCGGCGAGGTCGCGCCCGGACGCTGAGACGCCCCGGCAGCGGCTGTTGACGAGCCGGACCCAACATCCGTACGCTCATGGTCCGAAAGAGCAACGGCGCTCGCCCCAGGGTGGCGCCGTTTTCGTGTCCCTGGACATCGTCGTCCATCGCTCGGCCCCCGGCGTCTGCCCTGCAGTAGTGACGGAGGCGAGATGAAGGACCACCTCCTGCCCGGTGCGGCCGCCGGAGACCGTGCCCTGTACGACCGGCGCCGCGACGAGCGCGACGCCTGTGGCATCGGCTTCGTGGCCGACGTGCACGGCCGCGCCAGCCGCGCGATCCTCGACGCCGCCATCGGCGGCCTGGAGCGCCTGCGCCACCGAGGTGCCGTTGCCGCCGACGCGCGCACCGGCGACGGCGCCGGGGTGCTGGTCCCCCTGCCGGCCGGGTTCTTCGCGGGTCCGGACGGGCCCGAGTCCGGGCCGGTGGGCCGGATCGGGGTGGCCATGGCCTTCCTGCCCCGCGGTCAGGAAGACGCCAAGGAGGCCCGCCGGGCGGTGGAGCAGGCGCTGGTTGCGGAGCGGCTGGAGCTGCTCCGCTGGCGGCCGGTCCCGGTCGACCACAGCGCCCTCGGCGAGGTGGCGATGCAGTCCGCGCCCACCATCGAGCAGGCCGTGTTCCTGGTGAGGGTCGGCGACCAGGACGACGACGACGCCGAGGCCGAGCGGCGTTGCTTCCGGGCCGGGCGGCGGGCCGCCATGGCCGCCGTGGCGGCCGGGACCACCCTGTACCTCGCCTCCTGCTCGACCCGGACGGTCACCTACAAGGCGCTGTGCGCCGCCGACCAGTTCGCCGCCTTCTACCCCGACCTGGCCGACCCGGCCTTCGCCGTGTCGTTCGCCGTCTTCCATCAGCGGTATTCGACCAACACGACGCCGTCCTGGGAGCGCGCCCAGCCCTTCCGGTTCCTGTGCCACAACGGCGAGATCAACACCATCGACGGCAACGTGGCCTGGATGCGGGCCCGCGAGGGGAACCTTGCGGCCGGCGAGCTGGACGAGGAGCTGCTGCGACCGGTGCTCGACCCGGACGGCTCGGACTCGGCCAAGCTCGACAACGCGGTGGAGCTGCTGGTCAGGGGTGGCCGCGACCTGCGCCATGCGCTGGCCATGCTGGTCCCGGCGGTGGAACCCTCTCAGGAGGAGCCCGAGCTGCAGGACCTGCGCGACTTCTACCGCTACCACGCCTGCCTGACCGAGCCGTGGGATGGCCCGGCCGGCCTGGTGTTCACCGACGGCCGCCTGGTCGGGGCCGTGCTGGACCGCAACGGGCTGCGGCCGATGCGCTTCGAGGCGTGCGAGGACGGCCTGGTCGTCTGCGCCTCGGAGGCCGGCGCGGTCGATACGACCGGCCGCGGCCGGGTGCGCCGGGGCCGCCTCGGGCCCGGGCAGATGCTCTGCGTCGACCCCGAGCGGGGACTGCTCACCGACGACCAGATCAAGGGCGAGCTGGCCGCCGCCCGACCCTGGAGCAGCTGGGTGGCCGAGCACCTGCGCAGCGCCGACCCTGGCCAGCCGGTGCCGCCGCCCGCCGACGACCGTCGTGTGGTCGCCGCCCAGGCCGCCTTCGGCTTCACCCGGGAGCTCATCACCACCGTGCTGCGGCCGATGGCGACCGCCGGCAAGGAACCGACGGCCTCGATGGGCGACGACACGCCGCCGGCCGTGCTCGGCGTCACCACCCGGCCGGTCGGCCACTACCTGCGCCAGCGCTTCGCCCAGGTCACCAACCCGCCCATCGACCACCTGCGCGAGCGGCACGTGCTGTCCAGCCGGACCCTGCTCGGCCGGCGCCACCCGCTGCTCGGCGAGGAGCCGGAGGCGGCGAGGCTGGTCGAGCTCGCCGGGTTCACGCTCACCCCCGACGGGCTGGAGGCGCTGGGCGACCCGGCGCTCGGGCTGGCCCGGAGGGTCCTCGACGCCACCTGGCCGGTGGCCGAGGGCCCGGCCGGGCTTCGTGCCGCCTGCCTGCGCCTCGGGGACGAGGCGGTCGCCGCCGTCCGGGACGGCGCCGGCCTGCTGGTCGTCTCCGACGCCGACGCGGACCCGGAGGGGCCCGGATTCGGGGGCCGTGTGCCGGTGCCGTCGCTGCTGGCGGTCGGGGCGGTGCAGCAGCGGCTGCTCCGGGAGGGCCTTGCCACCAGGACCAGCCTGGTCGCCGACACCGGCGAACCCTGCGACTCCCACCAGGCGGCCGCCCTGCTCGGCTATGGGGCCGACGCCATCTGCCCCCGGCTCACCCTGGTCACGGTGGCCGGGCTCGACCAGGACCCGGTGGCCGCCCAGGACCGCTACCTGCACGCCCTGGATGAGGGTGTGTTCAAGGTCATGAGCAAGATGGGCATCTCGGTCCTGGACGCCTACCGGGGCGCCCAGATCTTCGAGGCCGTCGGCCTGGGTGCCGAGGTGATCGAGCTCTGCTTCGCCGGTACCCCGTCCCCGCTCGGCGGGATCGGCTTCGACGAGCTGGCCTGCGACGCGCTCGAGCGCCACCGGGCCGGCGCGGCCGAGGTGGCGCGGCTGGAGAACCCCGGCTGGTTCAAGCACCGCCCAGGCGGCGAGTACCACGCCACCAACCCCACCGTCATGCAGGCGCTGCATTTCACGGTCCGGGAAGGGGCCGAGATGAAGGGCTCCAAGCGTGGCGCCCACCTGCTCCAGCAGGCCGTCAAGGGTGGAGGCTTCGATCGCTACCGCCATTTCGCCAGCCTGGTCAACGAGCGACCACCGGCCGCCCTGCGCGACCTGCTCCAGACCCGGTCGGCCGGCCCACCCGTGGCCCTCGACGAGGTCGAGCCGGCCGAGCACATCCTCGCCCGCTTCTCCACCGCGGCCATGAGCCTCGGGTCGCTGTCCCCGGAGGCCCACGAAACGCTGGCCATCGCCCTGAACCGGGTCGGCGGCCGGTCCAACTGTGGCGAGGGCGGCGAGGACCCGGCCCGCTTCGGCACCGAGCGCAGCTCGGCCATCAAGCAGATCGCCTCCGGCCGCTTCGGGGTCACCCCGGCCTATCTGGCCAACGCCGTCGAGCTGCAGATCAAGATCGCCCAGGGCTCCAAGCCGGGCGAGGGCGGCCAGCTGCCAGGCCACAAGGTCAGCGCCGAGATCGCCCGCCTGCGCCACACCCAGCCGGGGGTGGCGCTGATCTCGCCTCCGCCGCACCACGACATCTACTCGATCGAGGACCTGGCTCAGCTGGTGTTCGACCTGAAGCAGGCCAACCCCGACGCCGAGGTGTCGGTCAAGCTGGTCGCCGAGGCCGGCGTTGGCACCATCGCCGCCGGGGTCGTCAAGTCGCTGGCCGACGTGGTGATGATCTCCGGCGCCGACGGCGGCACCGGGGCCAGCCCGCTGTCCTCGATCAAGCATGGGGGTGCGCCCTGGGAGCTCGGCCTGGCCGAGACCCAGCAGGCGCTGGTCGCCAACGACCTGCGATCGCGTTGCAAGGTCCGGGTCGACGGCGGCCTCAAGACCGGCCGTGACGTGCTGGTGGCGGCCCTGCTGGGGGCCGACGAGTTCGGCTTCGGCACGGCGGCGCTGCTGGCCGAGGGCTGCCTGATGGTCCGCACCTGCCATCAGGACAACTGCCCGGTCGGGATCGCCACCCAGCGGCCGGACCTGCGCGCCAAGTTCTCCGGCACCCCCGACATGGTCGTCCATTACCTCGAATACGTCGCCCAGGAGGTCAGGGAGCTGCTGGCCGGCCTCGGCCTGCGCCGGCTGGAGGAGGCCGTCGGCCGGGTCGAGCTGCTCGCCCAGCGCCGCACCGGCGACGCCCGCGCCGACAGCCTCGACCTGACCCCGCTGCTCGCCGCCGGCGCCGAGCCGGCTCGCTCGGCGCGGCGGTACGTCACCCCCGACCCGATCCAGCGCCCGCGGTCCGCTCTCGGCGACCGGGTCCACGACGACGCCTACCCCGGCCTGCGGGACGGCGACCTGGTCCACCTGAGCTACCCGATCGCCAACACTGACCGATCGGTCGGAGCAAGGCTCGGGGTGGCGATCGGGGCCGCCTTCGGCTCGCGGCCGCCAGCCGGCCGGGCCCGGGTCGAGTTCGAGGGGACGGCCGGGCAGAGCTTCGGCGCCTTCCTCGCCCCCGGGATCGATCTCCGGCTCACCGGCGCCTGCAACGACTACGTCGGCAAGGGCATGGGCGGCGGGCGCATCGTCGTCCGCCCGCCGACCGACGACGCCGGCGCTCCGGTCCTGATCGGCAACACCGCGCTGTACGGGGCGACCAGGGGCGAGCTGTTCTGCGCCGGCCGGGCCGGGGAACGGTTCGCGGTGCGCAACTCCGGCGCCACCGCGGTGGTCGAGGGCGTCGGCGACCACGCCGGCGAGTACATGACCGGCGGCTCGGTCATCGTGCTCGGCCCGGTCGGCCGCAACCTCGGTGCCGGCATGACCGGCGGCGAGCTGTTCCTCTACGACCCGGAAGGCCACGCCCTCGACCGGCTCAACGACGAGCTGGTGCTGCCCCACCGGCCGGACGAGATCGAGCTGGTGTTCCTGCGCGAGATGATCGTCGCCCACCACGAGCTGACCGGCTCGGCGGTGGCCGCCGAGATCCTCGACGGCTGGGACCGGTCGAGCGCCGCCTTCTGGCGGGTCGCGCCCCGGGCCGAGGTCGCGGCCATCGAACGCGCCCACGAGGGGACCGGATGACCGAGGGCCCGGGGGCCCGTACGACCACCGTTCCGGAGCAGCATGTTTCCGGGCTACCATGCTTGCCGGACGTTCGTGGTGAGAGGAGCAGGATGGCGCGCGTGCTCGTTGCCGAGGACGAGGTCCTGATCCGGGTGGACATCGTCGAGACCCTCCAGGATGGCGGCCACACCGTGGTCGGCGAGGCCGGCGACGGCGAGCAGGCGGTCCGGCTCGCCCGCGAGCTCGGTCCCGACCTGGTGGTCATGGACGTGAAGATGCCCAAGGTCGACGGGCTCACCGCGGCCAGGCAGATCACCGCCGAGGGCCCGGCCGTGCTGGTGCTCACCGCCTTCTCCGACAAGGAGCTGGTCGAGGAGGCCGCCGACGCCGGCACCATCGGCTACCTGGTCAAGCCGTTCCAGCCGGCCCAGCTCCTCGCCGGCGTGAGCGTCGCCCTGGCCAGGGCCGCCGACCGCCGCGAGCTCCAGGGCACGGTCGACGACCTCGAGTCCAAGCTGGCCGCGCGCAAGGTGATCGAGCGGGCCAAGGGCCGGCTGATGGAGCAGTTCGGCCTCACCGAGGACCAGGCCTACACCCGCATGCGCCGGGCGGCCATGGACCGCCAGCTTCCCCTGGCCGAGATCGCCCGCCGGGTCCTCGACGCCCAGCCGGAGACCCCCGCCTCCCCCTGAGCCGGGCGCCGCCTCGGGTCCGGGACATTCCAGGGTGATCCCCGATGCCGCTGGCGGGGTATCCCGCTAGCGTGAGTGGGGAGACATCGAGGTCATTGGAGGACCGTAGAGATGGAAGCGTTTCGCCGTCAGGGACTCATCCGCCCCCGCCAGGGTCGGATCCTGGGCGGGGTCTGCGCCGGGCTGGCGCGACGATTCGGCATAGCCCCGACGATGATGAGGATCCTGTTCGTTGTCACCCTGATCGTGATCCCCGGGAGCCAGATCATCGTCTACCCGATCCTGTGGATCCTGATGCCATCCGAGTGATCGGCTAGGCCACCAGCTCCCGTTCCAGGGAGTGCGGAAGCGGGGGGTGGCGCAGGCGGGGGTCGTCCTTGGCGACCTCGGTGGCGGTCGCTCTGCCCGTGGCCTCCAGCGCCTTGACCGTCGCCGTCCCGACCTCCTCGACCCAGCCGACCGGGTCGTCGGCCCAGCCGACCGGGTCGTCGGCCAGGCCGGCCCGTGCCGTCGCGGCCAGGTGGTGGCGTACGCCGAGCCGGGCCCGCCGTTCCCCGATCCCGATCCGTCGCATCGGGCCACTACAGCAGGAGGGCCGGGCGGCCGACAACCTTGAGACAGTCCCCAGGTGACCGGATTGACAGTATCTGCGTAGATCGATATGGAACCTGAGAGCCGGCTGTGGCGTCTTCTTGGGTGCATGCCTATGTCGCTGGGCGGTGGTGGGAATGAGCGCGAGTGGGACGGGGGCCGCGGCGGCCAGGGAGCGGGCGGGAGCCTCGCCACGACTGGTCGCCGTCCCGGGAGCCGGCGGGAACGGGCAGCAGCCGGCTCCGCGACCGGCCCGGGTGGTGGTCTTCCTCGGGGTCGAGGATGACGTCCGCAGCCGGGTGGCCGCCGCCCTGCTCATCCACCGGTCCAAGGGGCGGGTGCTGGCCGTCTCGGTCAGCCCGGCCGCCGTCGATCCCGACCCGGCGGTCGCCGGGTCGCTGGCCGAGCTCGGCATCGACCTGGCCGGCTGCCGCACCCGGCCGCCGTCGGCCGAGCTGCTCCAGGGAGCCGAGCTGGTCGTGGTCATGGGCTACGACGCGCGCACACCGGCCGACGGCCGGCGCACCGACGACTGGTGCATCGACGACCCGCGGGGCAAGGAACCCGACGCCATCCGCTGCATCCGCGACGCCATCGATCGCCGCGTCCAGCGCCTGCTGATCCGCATGGGCGTCGCCGTCCCCACCCGTCCCCGCTGACGCCTGTCACCCCTGCCGCCGATCCGCGTCTGGGGCCGGCGGCCAGCCAGCGAAGTTGGTTCCGGCCGGTGACAATGGTGGCCATGCGTTGGCGTGCACGCGGCTCCGCCGCCCTCCTCGTCCACGGCCTGCTGCTCACCGCCTGCTCGGGGGGCGACCCCGAGCCGCAGGCCGCCCCCACGACCACCGTTCCCGCCACCGGCGCCACCTCGACCACGACGGCGCCCTCCACCACCGCCGCGACGGCAGCCGGGACCGCGTCCAGCGCCCAGTTCCACGCGGCCAGGGTCCGGCTGGTCAGGGTGGCCAGACTGGAGCAGCCGGTGGCCATGGCCGTGCGACCGGGTGAGCGGACCCTCTACCTGGTCGAGCAGATCGGGCGGGTACGGGCGGTCCGTGGCGGCAGGCTCGACCCGACCCCGGTGGTCGACATCTCCGCGCAGGTCACCGCCGGCGGTGAGCAGGGGCTGCTCGGTCTGGCCTTCTCGCCCGACGGCCGCCACCTGTACCTCCACTACACCGACCGGGCCGGGGACCACCAGATCAGCGAGCTGACCATGCGCGGCCGGCGGGCCGACCCGGGCTCGCAGCGGTCGGTGCTCCGGATCGACGACCCGTTCGGCAACCACAACGGCGGCCAACTCGCCTTCGGCCCCGACCGTCGCCTCTACATCGGCTTCGGCGACGGTGGTGGCGGCGGCGACCCCCAGGGCAACGGGCAGTCGCTCGGCAGCCTGCTCGGCAAGATTCTCAGGATCGAGCCGCGGCCGGCCGGGGGTCGTCCCTACCGCGTCCCCGCCGACAACCCGTTCGTCGACCGTGACGGCGCCCGGCCCGAGATCTGGGCCTACGGGCTGCGCAACCCGTGGCGCTTCTCGTTCGATCCTGCGACCGGCGACCTGTGGATCGGCGACGTCGGCCAGAACGCCTGGGAGGAGGTCGACCGCGAGCCCGCCGGCTCGGGCGGCCGCAACTACGGCTGGAACCGGCGCGAGGGCAGGCACGCGTACGCGGGCGGCGAGCGACCGGCGGGCGCGGTCGACCCGGTGATCGAGTACGGGCGGGCCGGTGGGGGCTGCACGGTGATCGGCGGCTTCGTCTACCGGGGCCAGCGCATCCGCGGGCTCCGGGGCGCCTACCTGTATGGCGACTACTGCGCCGGCTGGGTGAAGGCGGCACGGGTTCGCGCCGGGAAGGTGGCCGAGGAGCGCGACCTCGGCCTGGAGGTGCCCAGCCTGAGCTCGTTCGGGGTCGACACCGACGGCGAGCTGTACGCCCTGTCGCTCGGCGGCGCCGTCTACCGCATCGCCCCTGGCTGACCGCGTCCCCCGCGACGGGCTCAACCGGTCGCCTTCGCACGGCCGTCCATGTGGACGCCAATCTAGCGGGCCCGGGTCAGCAGCAGGGCGGCGCCCAAGGCCCCGGCGTAGTCGCCGAGGTCGCCCAGGCGGACCTGGATCTGGGACGGCGGGATGAACAGGTGGGGGATCATCGCCGTCTCGATCCGGCGGACGAACGGCTCGCCCAGCTTGTCGCCGAGCCCGCCGCCGATCAGCACCGCCTCCACGTCGACCAGGTTGACCGCGGAGGCGATGGCCGCGCCGAGGGCCTCGACCGCCCGGTCGATCAGCTCGTGGGCCAGCGGGTCGCCCGCGTCCAGGGCGGCCTTCCAGACGCCGCTGCTCATGCGGGGCCGCCGCAGGCGCTGCTGGATGGCCAGCAGCTCGGTCGGGCGCCCGGCGGCCGCGGCCGCCCGCGCCGCCCGCTCCAGGGCGACCCGGCCGGCGTAGGCCTCCATGCAGCCACGCCGCCCGCACGGGCACAGCTCGCCTCCGTCGGCCACCACCATGTGGCCGATCTCGCCGGCCGCTCCGTGGGCGCCGCCGCGCAGCTCCCCGCCGAGGATCAGGGCGCCGCCGACCCCTGAGCCGGCGAAGACCACCAGCAGGTCGTCGAAGCCCCGCCCCGCCCCGAGCCGGTGCTCGGCCAGGGTGGCGACGACCACGTCGTTGCCGACCAGCACGCGCTTGATCCCGAGGGCGTCGGCGACCATCGCCCCAAGCGGCACCGGCTCGCCGAACCCCGGCAGGTTGGCCGCCCCGAACAGCTCACCGGTCTTCGGGTCCAGCCGCCCTGGTGAGCCGATCCCGACCCCGGCCAGCTTGCCCACCGGGACCTTGGCGGCCTTGGCCGCCGCCTTGACCACGCCGGCGATCTCGGCCACCACCGCCGCCGGCCCACCCTCGACCGGCGTAAGGCCCCTGGCCTCGCCGAACCGCTTGCCGTCCTGGTCGACGACCACACCCTGGACCTTGGTCCCCCCAAGGTCGACCCCTGCCAAACGCATGCACGGATGATGCCAGCATTCTCCCGACGTTGGAGAGCGAAATCGGCGCCGTGGCCGACGAATCCCCTTGCCATGGTCGCGTAGGCTCGCTCACGAGACCAAGCAAGAGGATGAGAAGGGGAGATCGCACCCATGACTGCTGCCATCGTGCCCGGCGACGCCCAGGAGACGCTGGCCGCGCGCGCCGTCCAGGTCACCAAGGTCTACGGGCAGGGCCAGACCGAGGTGCGGGCCCTCGACAACGTCTCGGTCGAGCTCCCGAGCGGCCGCTTCACCGCCATCATGGGCCCGTCCGGGTCGGGCAAGTCGACCCTCATGCACTGCCTGGCCGGCCTGGACCGGATCACCTCCGGCCAGATCTTCATCGGCGACGTCGAGCTCAGCAAGCTGTCGGAGAAGCAGCTCACCCTGCTCCGGCGGGACAAGGTCGGCTTCGTGTTCCAGGCCTTCAACCTGCTCCCGACCCTGACCGCGGCCGAGAACGTCGAGCTGCCCCTGGCCATCGCCGGCCGCAAGCCGGACCGGGCCTGGGTGGACCGGGTGGTCGACGCCGTCGGGCTGCGTGAGCGCCTCGGCCACAAGCCGGCCGAGCTGTCCGGCGGCCAGCAGCAACGGGTGGCCGCCGCCAGGGCGCTGGCCTCCAAGCCGGCGATCGTGTTCGCCGACGAGCCGACCGGCAACCTCGACTCGGCCTCCAGCAGCGAGCTGCTGGGCTTCATGCGCCGCTCGGTCGACGAGTACGGCCAGACGATCGTGATGGTCACCCACGACCCCAGCGCGGCCAGCTTCTCCGATCACGTGCTGTTCCTGACCGACGGCCGCATCGTCGACGAGATGGCCAACCCGACCGCCGAGAAGGTGCTCGACCTCATGAAGAAGCTGGGGGGCTGAGCGGGGGATGCGCAACGCGACGCTCAAGGGCCTGCTGGCCCACAAGTTCCGCTTGGCCGCGACCGCCCTGGCGATCGTGCTCGGGGTCAGCTTCGTGGCCGGGACCTACGTGCTCACCGACACCATCAACGCCACCTTCACCAACCTGTTCGACCAGGTCACCCAGGGCATCGACGTCGCCGTCCGCTCCAGGGAGGCGTTCAGCACCCAGGGGAACGAGGTCCGCGACCCGATCCCGGCGACCGTGCTCGACCGGGTGAAGGCCGTCGACGGGGTCAAGGTGGCCGAGGGTAGCGTCACCGGGTTCGCCCAGTTCATCGACAAGCACGGCAAGGCGGTGACCACCGGCGGCGCCCCGACCCTGGGGGTCTCGATCAGCTCGGCCCCCGAGCTCCAGGCCGGCACCACCCTCCGCGAGGGGCGGCTGCCCACCGGTGCCGACGAGATGGCGGTCGACGCCCAGACGGCCGAGAAGCACGGCTTCAAGCCCGGCGACCGGATCAAGGTCCTGCTCCAGGGCCCGGCCCGGACCTTCACGGTCAGCGGCATCATCGGCTTCGGCTCGGCCGGCAACCTCGGCGGGGCCACCCTGGCCGGCTTCACTCTGCCCGCCGCCCAGGAGGTGCTGAACCGGGAGGGCCGCTTCGACGAGATCGACCTGGTCGCGGCCGAGGGCGTCACCCCCGAGCAGCTCCGCGACCGGGTCAGGGCCGCCATCGACCCGAGGTACGAGGCCCTCACCGGCGAGGAGCTGTCCGCCGACGCGGCCAGGGCGATCAACGACAGCTTCGGCCGCTTCCTGTCGACCGCGCTGCTCTCCTTCGCCTTCGTCGCTCTGCTGGTCGGGGCGTTCCTGATCTTCAACACCTTCACCATCATCGTCGCCCAGCGCACCCGTGAGCTGGCCCTGCTGCGCTGCCTGGGGGCCAGCCGCCGCCAGGTGATGGGCTCGGTGCTGCTCGAGTCGCTGGTGGTCGCCGTGGTCGCCTCGCTGGTCGGCCTCGGCCTCGGGGTGCTGATCGCCAACGGCCTGAAGGCGCTGCTCACCGGGATCCTCAACTTCGACCTGCCGACCACCGGCACCGTGTTCCTGTGGCGCACGGTGATCGTGTCGCTGGCCGTCGGCATCGTCGTGACGATGCTGGCGGCGCTGATGCCGGCGCTCAAGGCGACCCGGGTGCCGCCCGTGGCCGCCCTCCAGCCCGAGACGGCGTTCGCGCCCACCCAGTTCCGCAAGCGCCGCATCGTGCTCGGCCTGCTCGTCACCGCCGTCGGGGTCGCCCTGCTGCTGGCCGGCCTGTTCCGGGACCAGGGCAACCGGCTGGTCAACGTCGCCTCGGGCGCGGTGATCGTGTTCTTCGGCGTGGCCGTCCTGAGCCCGCTGATCGCCAGGCCGCTGGCCCGGCTGATCGGCTGGCCGTTCGCCAAGGCGTTCCGGCTGCCCGGCAACCTGGCCCGCCAGAACGCCATGCGCAACCCGCGCCGCACCGCCTCGACGGCGGCGGCCCTGATGATCGGGCTGGCCCTGGTCGCCTTCGTGAGCATCTTCGCGGCCTCCATCAAGGCCTCGACGACCAGGATCCTCGACCAGACGATCGCGGCCGACTACATCCTCAACACCGAGACCTTCACCCCGTTCAGTCCCGAGCTGGCCGAGCGCCTGGCCGACCAGCCGGAGCTGGAGGCGGTGGTCGGGGTCCGCACCGGCGCCTTCAAGCAGGACGGCGCCACCAAGCAGCTGGCCGGGATCGACCCGGCGGCCTACGACCAGGTCGTCAAGTCGGAGGTGACCTCCGGGAGCTTCGCCGGCCTGGCCGGCGGTGGCCTGGCCGTCAAGGAGGACGTGGCCAAGGCCAACGGCTGGACGGTCGGGCAGCTCGTGGCCCTCCAGTTCCCGCGCGGCGGCACCCAACAGGTCCCGGTGAAGGCGATCTACAAGGACAACAGCGTCAACGGCGACTACCTGCTGGCCCTGTCCGACTACCAGCGGTTCTACGCCGACCAGGCCGACACCCAGATCCTGGTCCAGGCACGCCCCGTGACCGCGCCGGACGTCTCGCGGGCGGCGATCGACCGGGTGGTGACCGAGTTCCCCAACGTCACCGTCCGCGACCAGGCCGAGTACAAGGCCGAGACCGCCAGGCAGATCGACCAGGTCGTCAACCTGTTCTTCGCGCTGCTCGCCCTGGCGGTGGTCATCGCCCTGTTCGGCATCGTGAACACCCTCGGCCTGTCGATCTTCGAGCGCATTCGCGAGCTCGGCCTGCTGCGCGCGGTCGGGGCCACCCGCGGGCAGCTCCGCTCGATGATCCGCTGGGAGGCGGTGATCATCGCCGTCCTCGGCGCCGTCCTCGGGCTGACCATCGGCGTGTTCTTCGGCTGGACGATCGTCCGGGCCCTGCGCAGCGTCGGCATCACCGAGTTCGCGCTGCCCGTCGGGCAGCTGGTCGTCTTCGTGGTGTTCGCGGCCCTCGCCGGCATCCTGGCCGCGGTCCTGCCGGGCCGCCGGGCCGCCAAGGTGGACGTGCTCAGGGCGATCACCACGGAGTAGCGTTCGGAGCATGCGAAGGGAGTACGCCAGGGAGGGTCTGGCCGAGGCCGACGTCGACGCCGACCCGGTGGTGCAGTTCGGACGCTGGTTCGGGCAGGCCGAGTCGGCCGGCCTGCTCGAACCGACCGCGATGGCCCTGGCCACCGCGACCCCGGACGGCCGCCCGTCGGCCCGCATGGTCCTGCTCCGTGGCTTCGACGAGCGTGGCTTCTGCTTCTACACCAACTACGAGAGCCGAAAGGGCGGGGAGCTGGCCGCCAACCCGCGGGCGGCCCTGGTGTTCTGGTGGGGTGAGCTGGAGCGCCAGGTCCGGATCGAGGGCCTGGTCGAGCGGACCAGCCGGTCCGAGAGCGAGGCCTACTTCCACTCGCGCCCGCCGGGCAGCCAGCTCAGCGCCGCCGCCTCCCCCCAGAGCCAGGTGATCGACGGCAGGGCTGTGCTCGAGGAGCGGGTGGCCCGCCTGGCCACCGGCCACCGGGACGGCGAGGTCCCCCTCCCCGGGTTCTGGGGCGGCTACCGCCTGGTCCACGAGGTGATGGAGTTCTGGCAGGGCCGGCCCAACCGCCTCCACGACCGCCTCCGCTACCGGCGCGCCGGCGACCGCTGGAGGATCGAGCGGCTCGCCCCCTGACCCGACCGCCGAGTCTGGCGGTCGGGATCAATCGACCTGCCGCCGGAGGCGGCTGCATGAGGCGTCATCCGACACAATGGACCGCGTGCAGGACGAGTCGCGAGCGACGGAGGTCTGGCCGATGGCATCCCCCGACGGTGTTGAGGTCCACGGACCGGCGCGCGAGCAGTACCGGGCCATCCTGAGCGACGACGCGCTGGGGCTGGTGGCCGAGCTCCAGCGGGAGCTGGGGCCGACCCGGGCGACGCTGCTCGCCAACCGGGCCGAGCGGCAGGCCGGGTTCGACGCCGGCGAGCTGCCCGACTTCCTGGCCGCGACGGCGTCGGTGCGGGAAGGGGACTGGCGGGTGGCGCCGGTCGGTGGCGAGCTGGCCGACCGGCGGGTCGAGATCACCGGCCCGACCGAGCGCAAGATGCTGATCAACGCCCTCAACTCCGGGGCCAAGGTGTTCCTGGCCGACTTCGAGGACGCCAACACCCCGACCTTCCAGAACATGTTCGGCGGCCAGCAGAACTTGGTCGACGCCATCGAGGGCACCATCAGCTTCCAGAGCCCCGAGGGCAGGGAGTACCGGCTCGGCGACCAGGTCGCCCTGCTGATGCCGCGGCCGCGGGGCTGGCACCTGCCGGAGAAGCACATCGTCGTCGACGGCCAGCCGGCCTCGGGCAGCCTGGTCGACTTCGGCCTGTTCATGTTCCACGGCGCCAGGCGCCTGCTGGAGCGGGGCAAGGGCGTCTACCTGTACCTCCCGAAGCTGGAAAGCCACCTGGAGGCACGACTGTGGAACGACGCCTTCCAGCTGGCGCAGGACCGGCTCGGCATCCCGCGGGGGACGGTCAAGGCGACGGTGCTGATCGAGACGATCACGGCCGCCTTCGAGATGGACGAGATCCTCTACGAGCTGCGTGACCACTCCGCCGGCCTCAACGCCGGCCGCTGGGACTACATGTTCTCGATCATCAAGAAGTTCCGGAACCGGCCCGAGTTCGTCCTGCCCGACCGCAACAAGGTCACCATGACCGTGCCGTTCATGCGGGCCTACACCCAGCTGCTGGTCAGGACCTGCCACCGCCGGGGCGCGTTCGCCATGGGCGGCATGTCGGCGTTCATCCCCAGCCGCCAGCGGCCCGAGATCAACGAGCAGGCCATCGCCAAGGTGCGCGAGGACAAGCAGCGCGAAGCCGGCGACGGCTTCGACGGGACCTGGGTCGCCCACCCGGATCTGGTCCCGGTGGCCATGGAGGTGTTCGACACCGTGCTGGGCGACCGGCCCAACCAGATCGACCGGCAGCGCGACGACGTCAAGGTCGGGCAGCGCGAGCTGCTGGACATCGCCTCCACCCCGGGCGAGGTCACCGAGGAGGGCCTGCGCAACGACGTCAACGTCGGCATCCAGTACATCTCCTCGTGGCTGCGCGGCCAGGGCGCCGCGCCGATCTTCAACCTGATGGAGGACGCCGCCACCGCCGAGATCGCCCGCTCCCAGGTCTGGCAGTGGGTGCACAACTCCGTCAAGCTGCAGGAAGGCCGGACGGTCACGGCCGAGCTGGTCCGCCAGACGGCCACCGAGGAGCTGGAGAAGATCCGCGAGCAGGTCGGCGACGAGTTCTTCCGCACCAAGGGTCGACCCGAGGACTCCCGGGCCATCTTCGAGCAGGCCGCCCTGGCCGACGAGTTCATCGAGTTCCTGACCATCCCCGCCTACGAGTACCTGGACTGACCCTCACGCGAGGGAGGGCGCAGATGGACAGGCAAGCGCTCATCCGCCGGCTGGAGTCGATCATCGGTCCCCGGGGGGTGATCACCGAGCGCAACCAGCTGCGCACCTACGAGTGCGACGGGCTGGCCAACTACCGGGTCATCCCCAGCGTGGTCGTGCTGCCCGAGACGGCCGAGCAGGCCCAGGGGGCGGTCAGGGCCTGCCACCAGGCCGGGGTCCCGTTCGTGGCCCGCGGGTCTGGCACCGGCCTCTCCGGCGGAGCCCTGCCGGTGTCGGACGGCGTGCTCATCGTGCTCGCCCGCATGCGCCGCATCCTGGAGGTCGACCTGGACAACCAGCGGGCTCTGGTCGAGCCGGGCGTGCTCAACCTCCAGGTCACCAAGGCGGTGGCCGGTGACGGCTTCTACTACGCCCCCGACCCGTCCAGCCAGCAGGTCTGCTCCATCGGCGGCAACGTGGCCGAGAACTCGGGCGGCGCCCACTGCCTCAAGTACGGCTTCACCACCAACCACGTCACCGGCCTGGAGGTGGTCCTGCCCGACGGCGAGCTGGTCCACCTGGGCGGCGGCAAGGCGCCCGACCCGCCCGGCTACGACCTGCTCGGCGCCTTCGTCGGGTCGGAGGGCACGCTCGGCATCGCCACCAAGGTCACCCTGCGCCTGCTGCGCAAGCCCGAGGCGGTCCGCACCCTGATGGCCGCCTTCGACGGCACCGACCAGGCCGGCGACGCCGTGTCCAGCATCATCGGGGCCGGCATCGTCCCGGCCGCCATCGAGATGATGGACGCCCTGGCCATGGAGGCGGCCGAGGCCGCCGTCCACGTCCACTACCCGGAGGAGGCCGGCGCGGTCCTGATCGTCGAGCTGGACGGCCCGCAGGCCGAGGTCGAGCACCAGTTCGACGAGGTCGAGCGGCTCTGCCGCGAGGCCGGCTCGACCACCATCCAGATCGCCGCGGACGACGACCAGCGTGCCCTGTTCTGGAAGGGCCGCAAGTCGGCGTTCGCCGCCGTCGGGAGGATCAGCCCCGACTATTACGTCCAGGACGGCGTCATCCCGCGCACCGCGCTGCCCGAGGTGCTGCGCCGCATCAGCCGGCTGGCCGACGAGCGGGGGCTGCGGGTGGCCAACGTGTTCCACGCCGGCGACGGCAACCTGCACCCGCTGGTCCTGTTCGACGGCGAGGTCGAGGGCCAGGAGCGGCGGGCCGAGGAGCTGGCCGCCGAGATCCTCTACACCTGCCTCGACCACGGCGGCTCGATCACCGGCGAGCACGGGGTCGGCTTCGACAAGAAGCAGCACCTGCCCAGGCAGTTCAGCGCCGAGGACCTGGACGCCATGCAGCTGGTGCGCTGCGCCTTCGACCCGGAGGGGCGCAGCAACCCCGGCAAGGTGTTCCCGACCCCGCGGCTGTGCGGCGAGCGGCCGGGCCCGCGCCAGGCCCACCCGGCGGAGCAGGCCGGGCTGGCGGAGGTGTTCTGAGCGGTGGGGGTCCAGGACCTGGAGCGGGAGGGCCTGGTCCGCCCGGCCGACGGGGCATTCGAGGTCGACGGCGTCCCAGCCGGGCTGGTCGCCCGGCCAGGCTCGGTCGAGGAGGCCAGCCAGGTGCTGCGGGCCGCCGCCCAGGACGGCCTCGCGGTCGCCTTCCAGGGTGGCGGCAGCAAGCTGGGGCTCGGCAACCCGCCGGAGCGGGTCGACCTGCTGGTGTCCACCGCCGGGCTGGACCAGGTGCTGGAGCACGCCGCCGGCGATCTGGTCGTCCGGGTCCAGGCCGGCGCCCGGCTGGCCGACCTCCAGGCCGCCCTGGCCCCGGCCGGGCAGTGGCTGGCCCTCGACCCGCCGGAGCCGCGGGCGACGGTTGGCGGGGTGGTCGCGGCCAACGCCTCCGGCCCGCGCCGGCTGCGCTACGGCACCGTCCGCGACCTGATCATCGGCATCACCGTGGTGCTGGCCGACGGCACGGTCGCCCACGCGGGCGGCAAGGTGGTCAAGAACGTCGCCGGCTACGACCTGGCCAAGCTGTTCTGCGGCTCGCTGGGCACGCTCGGCATGGTCGTCGAGGCCACCTTCCGCCTCCATCCCCTGCCGGCCGCCGCGTCCGCTGTGACCCTCCAGCTGGAGACGGCCGAGGAGGCCGGCGAGGCGGTGCGGCTGCTGGGCCGCTCCCCGCTGGAGCCGAGCGCGATCGAGCTGACCTGGTCCGGCCCGGGCCTCCCGGCCCGGCTCACGGTGCCGTTCGAGGGCATCCGGCCGGGGGCCGACGCCCAGGCCGCCGCCGCGGCCGAGCTGCTGGGCCGGGTGGGGGAGGCGGCCGTGCTGGGGCCGGGCGAGACCGAGTTCGCCCTGGCCCAGCTCGGCGTGCTCCCGTTCGAGAAGGCGGAGGTTGTGGTCAAGGTCGCCTACCCGCCGGCCGAGCTGCCGGCCGTCCTGGCCGACCTGCGGGCGGGCCCACTGCTCGGCCAGGTCAGGGCCCACGCCGGGACGGGGGTGCTGTGGGTGGCCAGCGGCTTCCGGGACGTCCGGTCGCTGGCCACGGCGATCGGCAGGGCCAGGGAGCGGCTGGCCGCCCGCGGGGGCAGCCTGGTCGTGGTCAAGGCACCGCCCGAGCTCAAGCGGGCGGTCGACGCCTGGGGGCCGGCCGGCGACGCCCTCGGGCTGATGCGCCGGGTCAAGGAGCGGTTCGACCCGGACCGCCGCATGAGCCCGGGCCGGTTCGTGGGAGGAATCTGAGCATGGCGGACAACATCGCCCCGGCCTTCGACGCGTTCCATCCGCCGGAGCAGGAGCTGATCGACGACTGCGTCCACTGCGGCTTCTGCCTGCCGACCTGCCCGACCTACGTGCTCTGGGGCGAGGAGATGGACTCGCCGCGAGGCCGCATCTACCTGATGGAGATCGGCCTTCAGGGCGAGACCATGAACGACGAGATGGTCCGCCATTTCGACCAGTGCCTTGGCTGCATGGCCTGCGTCACCGCCTGCCCGTCAGGGGTCCAGTACGGCAAGCTGATCGAGGCCACCCGCCAGCAGGTCGAGCGCCGCCACCCGCGCTCCCGCCGCGACCGCGCCTTCCGGGCGCTGGTCTTCCGGCTGTTCCCCTATCCGCGGCGGCTGCGCCTGCTGCGCGGCCCCCTCCGCGTCTACCAGCGGTCCCGCCTCGGCGCCCTGCTGCGCCGGGCCGGGCTGCTGGACCGCCTGCCCGAGCGCATGTCGGCCATGGAGCGGCTGCTGCCGACGCTGGGCCGCATGGAGGCGGTGCCGGCGGTCACCCCAGCGGTCGGGCAGCGGCGGCGCCGGGTCGGGATGCTCACCGGCTGCGTCCAGCGGGTGTTCTTCCCCGAGGTCAACGCGGCAACGGCCAGGGTCCTGGCCGCCGACGGCTGCGAGGTGGTCGCCCCGCCTGGGCAGCGCTGCTGCGGCGCGCTCAGCCTGCACGCCGGCCGCGAGGCCGAGGCGCAGGCGTTCGCCAGGGCGGCCATCGAGGAATTCGAGGCCGCCGGGACCGACGAGGTGGTGGTCAACGCGGCCGGCTGCGGCTCGGCCATGAAGGAGTACGGCCACCTGCTCCGCGACGACCCGGAGTTCGCCGGCCGGGCGGCGGCGTTCTCGGCCAGGGTCCGTGACCTGTCCGAGCTGCTGGTCGAGCTCGGCCCGGTGGCCCCGCGGCACCCGCTGCCCATCACGGTGGCCTGGCACGACGCCTGCCACCTCGGCCACGCCCAGGGCATTCGCGCCCAGCCCCGCAACGCCCTTGCCGCCATCCCCGGCCTGGAGGTCCGCGAGATCGGCGAGGCCGAGATTTGCTGCGGCTCGGCCGGCATCTACAACCTGGTCGAGCCGAAGCCGGCCACCGAGCTGGGCGACCGCAAGGCGGCCAGCGTGCTCGCCACCGGGGCCGACCTGCTGGTCACCTCCAACCCCGGCTGCCTGATGCAGATCCGGACCGCGCTGGAGCGGCGCGGCGAGCGCCTGGCCATGGCCCACCTGGCCGAGGTCCTCGACGCCGCCGTCCAGGGCGCCGACCCGCGGTCGCTCCTGGACCGCCGCTGAGGCGGCCGCGGCGCCTGGTCACGGCGAGCAGGACGCCGAGCGTGGCGCCGAAGGTGAGGCGGCGGCACCGACGAGCAGGGCGGGGACCGCCTTCAACGCGTCAGCTTCTCAGCATGTCGTTGGCCGGCCGCAGCCGTTTCAGGAGCACGACGAAGGTGAACGTGTCCCAGCCGCCCGGTCCGCCGCCTCGGTCGTAGTGGGTCCGTGGCGTGATCCCGACCGCCTCCCACCCGTCGTCGCCGAGCCGGTTCAGCTCGGCCAGGAAGGTGCCCATGGACCGGTCCTCGGTCTGTTCGCCCCACTCCTGCACGTATTCACGGATCGCGTACTCCCACATGCCAACTAGCCTCGACCGAGTGAGCCGGCCCGGTCAACTCGGCCCCGACAAGCCACCGCCCGGCCCGTGGCCGGGGAGGCCGGCGCTGCCGGGGGTGGGGCGGCGGCCTGGGCGGTCTGGTCGTCGGTGTCGCGCCCGAGCACCACCAGCACGCCACGCATCCTGGCCGGGTGCACGGTGCACCGGCAGCTGTAGCTGCCCGGCTCGTCGGGCGCGGTCGGCTCGGCGCCGGCCCGACCCGACGGTCAGCCGGTGCGCCAGGCGACGACGTCCGACCGGGCCGCCCGCCGGTCGAGCTCCAGCTGCGCCTCGGTGATCTGGCGGTCCAGCTCCCTGACCATGTGGGCCAGCAGGTCCCAGCCCTCGTGGGCGGCCTTCTCGACCCGGCGGCGCAGCCAGCCCATGGCCGAAGCCTCCAGCTCGGCCAGCTCCTCGTCGATGCCGGCGATGCTGGCCTCGACCTGGGCGATGCGGCGCAGGGTCCGCTCCAGCTCGGCCGCGGCTCCGCTGCCGGTCACGGACTCGGGGCTCCGCCGCCAGTCCTCCAGCAGGCGCTCGAGGGTGGCGACGTCGCCCTGTTCGTAGGCGAAGTTGGCCGCCACCATCAGGTTGGTGCGCCGCTCCCGCTCGACCGGGTCGCCGGCCAGGTCGGGATGGATGCGGCGGGCCAGGAGGCGGAACAGCCGCTTGGTGTCGTCGTTGATCACCGGGCGCCGCTCCGGCTCCGGCTCGCGCTCGCCCCAGGCCCAGTTCTGCCCGCCGGGCACGCCCTGACCGGGATAGCGATCGGCCGGGCTGTCGGCGGCCAGGTCTGGGTCTGGCCGGCCGTTGCCGTCGCCGAGCTCGGCGGTCTGTTCCAGGCGTTCGGCCAGATCGTCGAGGCGCGCGTAGCGGGCGCCGAGCGCCTTGCGGTAGCTGGTCTCGAAGGCGTGCAGCTCGCCGCGGAAGGCGGCAAGGCCCCGCTCCCGGCCCAGCAGCTGCTCGGAGAGCAGCCGGAGCTGCGCCCTTCGGCGGACGAGCTCTTCCGCCCCGGGGCCGGGATGCCACTCGAGGGCTCCCGGGGCGCCGGACGTCCAGGTCATCGGCCGGAGGCCCGTGGGGCGATCGGCGAGATCGGGTCCTTCACAAGGG
Source organism: Actinomycetes bacterium (assembly GCA_036003705.1). GTDB lineage: Bacteria > Actinomycetota > CALGFH01 > CALGFH01 > CALGFH01 > CALGFH01. Next base: position 52,135 of record DASYSE010000105.1, read on the forward strand.
CCAGACGTTACCCGAGCGCCCCGTCAGCCGCCACCCGTCAGGGTTCGGCGGGCTGGAACGGGTAGGCTCGGGTCTCACGCACCTGGCCAGATCGGGGGTCGCCCGTGGAGTTCCGCCGGATCACGAACCTGCCGCCGTATGTGTTCACCATCATCGATGGGCTCAAGGTGGCGGCCAGGCGGGCCGGCGAGGACGTGATCGACCTGGGCTTCGGCAACCCCGACCTGCCGTCGCCGGCGACCGCCGTCGACAAGCTGTGCGAGGCGGTCCGCAACCCCCGCAACCACCGCTACTCGGCCAGCCGGGGCATCCCCAAGCTGCGCCAGGCCGTGGCCGACCTGTACGCCAGGCGGTTCGGGGTGGCGCTGGACCCCGAATCCGAGGCGATCACCACCATCGGGGCCAAGGAAGGCTTCTCGCACCTGATGTGGGTGCTGCTGCAACCGGGCGACGCGGCGCTGGTGCCGTCGCCTTCCTACCCGATCCACATCTGGGGGCCGCTGTTCGCCGGCGCCGAGGTCCGCGAGATCCCGATCGGGACCGGCGAGGACTTCTTCGAGAACGTCAAGCAGGCCTACCGTTTCTCCTGGCCCCGCCCCCGGGTGATCGTGCTCTCGTTCCCCCACAACCCGACCACCACCTGCGTCGACCTGGCCTTCATGCAGCGGATCGTCGACTTCGCCCTCGAGAACGAGGTCCTGCTGGTCCACGACAACGCCTACGCCGAGCTCGGCTTCGACGGCTTCCGCCCGCCGTCGATCCTGCAGGCCGAGGGAGCCAAGCAGTGCGCGGTCGAGCTGTACTCGATGACCAAGGCGTACTCCATGGCCGGCTGGCGCATGGCCTACCTGGTCGGCAACGCCGAGGTCGTGCAGGCGCTGGCCAAGCTCAAGTCCTACCTCGACTACGGCGTCTTCCAGCCGATCCAGATCGCCTCGACCGTGACCCTCAACGAGGACCCCGACCACCCCGAGCGGGCGCAGGCCATCTACCAGTCCCGGCGGGACGCCCTCTGCGACGGGCTGCGGCGGATCGGGTGGGAGGTCGACCCGCCGAGGGGCTCGATGTTCCTGTGGGCGCCGATCCCCGAGCCCTACCGGGAGCTCGGGTCGCTGGAGTTCGCCTCCATGCTGGTGAAGGAGGCAAGGGTGGCCACCTCGCCCGGCATCGGCTTCGGCCCTGGCGGCGACGGCCACGTGCGGTTCGCCCTGATCGAGAACGAGCAGCGCATCGGCCAGGGGATCCGCAACCTGCGCCGCGCCCTGGCCAAGCTCGGCTGAGCGGCGGTCAGCCGTCTTCGGGTCGGCAACATGATCGACCCGTTCTACTCGTCCCAACTGCCGCTGGTTCGTCGACTCCAGCCAGGCGTCCCTGACCGCGTTCTCGGCCATGGCCAACGACGTCTGCTACTCGCCGGACGAGCGCTGACGAGGGCTGGCGCCCGGCCCCGGCGCATGGTTACCTTCCGGTAACCACTGCGCTCTGGGGGTCGGATGGGGTGGACTTTCGCGAGACGGCCGAGCAGGCGATGCTGCGCGAGGCGGTGGGAAGGATCGCCGCCGACTACGGGCACGAGTACTTCGCGGCCAAGGCCAGGGCCGGGGAGAAGACCACCGAGTTGTGGAAGGCCGTGGGGGAGGCCGGGTTCGTTGGCGTGAACCTGCCCACCGAGCACGGCGGAGGGGGCATGGGCATCAGCGAGCTGGCCATCGTCACCGAGGAGCTGGCCGCCAACGGCTGCCCGCTGCTGCTGCTGATGGTGTCGCCGGCCATCTGTGGCGCCCTGCTGGCCCGCTTCGGCACCCCCGAGCAGCGCCGGCGCTGGCTGCCGGGCATCGCCTCGGGCGAGCGCAAGATGGTGTTCGCGATCACCGAGCCCGACGCCGGGTCCAACTCCCACAAGCTCGACACCACCGCGACCAGGGCCGGCGACGGCTGGCGGCTCTCGGGCCGCAAGTGCTACATCTCGGGGGTGGACGAGGCCGACGCCGTGCTGGTCGTCAGCCGCACCGGCGTCGAGGAGGGCAGCGGCCGGGGACGCCTGTCGCTGTTCATCGTCGACACCGACGCCCCCGGTCTGCAGGCCACCCCCATCGACCTGGAGGTCAACGCCCCCGAGCGTCAGTTCCTCCTGTTCCTCGACGACATCCGGGTCGACGGCGACCGGCTGCTCGGCGAGGAGGGGGACGGGCTGCGCCAGGTCTTCCACGGCCTCAACCCGGAGCGGATCATCGGCGCCGCCGCCGGCAACGGCATCGCCCGCTACGCCCTGGCCAAGGCCGCCGCCTACGCCAACCAGCGCCAGGTCTGGGACGTGCCCATCGGTGCCCACCAGGGGCTGGCCCACCCGCTGGCCGAGGCCAAGATCGAGGTAGAGCTGGCCCGCCTGATGACCCAGAAGGCCGCCTGGGCCACCGACGCCGGCGTGCCCGGCGCCGGCGAGGCCGCCAACATGGCCAAGTACGCGGCCGCCGAGTCGGCCCTCAAGGCCGTCGACGTCGCCATCCAGATCCACGGCGGCAACGGGTTCGCCGCCGAGTACGGCATCGCCGGCCTCTGGTGGATGGCCCGGGTCCTGCGGACCGCCCCGGTCAGCCGGGAGATGATCCTGAACTACGTCGCCGAGCACTCCCTGCGGTTGCCCCGCTCGTACTGAGAGAATCGAGGTGGCCGACCCGTCCTTCTACCGCAGCCGTTCGCTCTGGCTGGACCGGCTGGAGGGCGACCCGCTGGTCCCGCGGCCCGCGCTTCCCGGGCGGCTCGACGTCGACGTCGCCATCGTCGGCGCCGGCTACACCGGGTTGTGGACCGCCTACTATCTGCGCCGGGCGGACCCGGGGCTGCGGCTGGCGGTGGTGGAGCGGGAGGTCGCCGGCTTCGGGGCCTCGGGACGCAACGGCGGCTGGTGCTCGGCGTTCATGGCCATGGACCGGGAGAAGCTGGCCCGGCGGGCCGGGCGGGACGCCACCGTCGCGCTGCAGCGGGAGATGTTCCGGACGGTGGACGAGGTCGGCCGGGCCGCCGAGCGGGAGGCATCGACTGCCACTACCTCAAGGCCGGCGGCTGCAGCTGGCGACCTCGCCGTTGCAGCTGGCCCGCCTGGAGGCCGGGGTCGAGCATGGCCGCCGCTGGGGGATGGAAGAGTCCGACCAGCGGCTGCTCGGCCCGGGCGAGGCGGGGGAGCGGGTGCGCGCGGCCGGAGTGCTCGGCGCCGCCTGGACGCCGCACTGCGCCACCGTGAGCCCCGCCCGTCTGGCCCGCGGCCTCGCCGAGGTGGTCGAGCGGCTGGGCGTCCCGATCTTCGAGTCCACCTCGGTGACCCGCATCCGGCCTGGCCGGGCGGACACCCCGGCCGGCCAGGTGCACGCCGAGGTGGTGGTTCGGGCCACCGAGGGGTACACGGCGACCCTGCCTGGGACGCGCCGGTCGGTGGTCCCGCTCTACTCGCTGATGATTGCCACCGAGCCGCTGCCGGCCACCGTCTGGGACCAGATCGGCTGGGCTGGCCGGGAGGCTGTCGCCGCCGGCGGCCACCTGTTCGTCTACGCCCAGCGCACCCGCGACGGCCGGATCGCGTTCGGCGGGCGCGTCGACCCCTACCACTACGGGTCGAGGATCCGGCCCGACCACGATCGGGACGAGCGCGTCCACGCCCGGCTCCAGGCCGCCCTTCGGCAGCTGCTGCCCCAGGCCGCCGGGGCCCGGATCAGCCACCGCTGGGGCGGGCCGCTCGGCATCCCCCGTGACTGGACCGCCTCGGTCGGCCTTGACCGCCGCAGCGGGCTGGCCTGGGCCGGCGGCTACGTCGGCGACGGCGTGGCCGCCGCCAACCTGGCCGGCCGCACCCTTGCCGACCTGATCTGTGGCAACGACACCGAGCTGACCCGCCTTCCGTGGGTCCACCACCGCTCCCGCCCCTGGGAGCCGGAGCCGCTGCGCTGGCTCGGCATCAACGCCGCCCGCCTGCTGGCCGCATCCACCGACGCCGCCGAGCACCGCACCGGCCGACCAGCCCGGCTCCGCGGCAAGCTGCTGTCGCTGTTCCTGGGCGAATAGCCCGATGTCAACGAGCCGACCAGCCCGGCTCCGCGGCAGGCTGCTGTCGCTGTTCCTCGGCGAATAGCCCGATGTCAACGAGCTGACGGACGCGGTGGGCGAGGTTTGGGATACTTCGCGGCATGACGCCAACACCGCCGCTAGCCGGGCAGCCGGGCTCCGATGCCGGCATGGTGGCGGCCGTCGAGGCGCTGCAGCCGGCGGCCAGGCGGCGGAGCCGGCTGCGCGCCTACCTGGTCGCCGAGGCGGGGGCGGTCGCGCTGGGGTACACCGTGGCGGTGCTGCGGGACGGGGCGCCGGCGACGACCGGGCGGTGGGGGCTGGTGGTGGCCGGGGCGGTGGCGGTGGCCGTGCCGCTGTGGATCAAGTCGCGGCGGGAGCTGCGGCAGGAGGCGGAGACGCGCTCGGCCGAGACGCTGGCGATCGAGACCGACGCCAAGCTGCGGCTGGTCGTCGGCGACGTGATCACCCCGATCGCCGAGGTCGTCGGGCGGGTCCACCAGGTCTCGGGCAAGGGCGAGCGCGAGGCGCTTCGCGGACAGCTGAAGCAGCTGGTGGTGGAGGCGGCGGCCAGCCTCTGCGACGGCGAGCGGTCCAGGGCGACCTTCTTCGAGCTGCAGCGGGGCGAGATGCGGGCGGCGGCCTGGTTCGGCCGGGGCGACGCCCCCAGCACCGTGTTCACCGACGACCCGGACGACCGGCGCGGCCAGGAGGCGCTGCTGCTGGTCCGCTTCCACGACTACCTGCTGGTCGACGACGTCCGTGCCGAGGAGCTGCCACGCGGCGCCGAGCCGAGGCCCGGCGCCGGCTACCGGTCGTTCATCAGCGTCTCGGTGTTCTGCGGCGAGCAGAACCTCGGCATGCTCTCGGTGGACGCGCCAGAACCGCACGCCTTCGACGAGACCGACCTGAACGTCATGCGAGCGATGGCCCAGCTTCTGGGAGCCGGTCTTGTCGCCACCCGATGAAGCTGGCAGTGTGGTCCGGGAGGCCGGACAAGGAGGCAGGGCCATGATGCGGGGCCAGGTGGTTGCGGAGGAGGCCCGGGCCTGGACAGCGGGGCTGTTGCTGGCCACCGACTACTTCGCACAGGCCAGGCGGGAGGCCGTCGCCAAGGCGAGCGCCGCCATCCGCGGCCGCCTGCAACGTCACCAGCAGGCTATGTCTGAGGATCGCGAAACGTCACGGTGACGTCGGTGTAGCCGAGCGAGCGGAGCATGCTCTGCAGCATCGCCCTGGTGTTCTGCTCGGCCCTTGCCACCAGGTCGCTCTGGGCCGCCGCGGCCTGCATCTTGGCCTGGGCGAGCCGGTAGAGCTCGCGCTCGCTGGTCGGGTTGTCCGACAGCACCGAGCCGAGCCGGTCGAGCAGCCCCCGATCCCTGGAGAACACGCGGCTCTGGTCGGGGTCGACCCGGGCCCGGGTGAGCCTTGCCCGCGGCAGGGTGATCTCGGCCCGCCTGCCGTCGCCTGAGACCTTGATCGCGCCCTCGCCGAGGGTGGAGAAGTCGACCTCGGCGTCGACGCTGCCGCCGGCCACGAACAGGGTCCGCTGGCCCTTGATGATCAGCGGGATGCCCCTTGGGCCCTCCTCCAGGTCGACCACCACCTGGAAGTTGCCGCTGGCGGCCTTGTACACCTCCAGGTCCTCGATGGCCTTCAGCAGCACCGGCTGGCTGCGGTCCAGCTGCCGTGCGGCGAACGGGTTGGCGAACGACGGCCACAGGCGCAGGTCGGTCAGGCTGGAGACGGCCAGGAGCACGACCAGGACGAGCACGATCCCGGCGGCCAGCAGGACCGGCACCCGCCGGCGGGGCGGGCGCCACCCGGGCGGTCCGTCGCCGCCCCGCGGCTGCGTCCACTGACGCTGGGTTTCCATACCCTGTGCCTACCCGCCGTGACCGGTTGCCGAACTTCGTGCCTCGAGGGTACCGCCGTCGGCCAGCCGCCAGGTGCGGCCGCAGACGCAGCCGAGGTCGTCAGGGAGGGTCCGGCCGCAGCGGCAGGCCCAGCCGGTCTGCCGGGCCGGGTTGCCGACCACCACCGCATGGTCGGGGACGTCGTTGGTGACCACGCTGCCGGCCCCGACCATCGCCCAGCAGCCGATGGTCAGGCCGGACAGGACGGTGGCGTTGGCGCCCACCGTCGCCCCGCGTCGCACCAGCGTGGCCAGCCAGCCCACCGGGCCCTTGGGGAACGGGGCGCGTGGCCTGGCGTCGTTGGTGAATACCGCATGTGGCCCCAGGAACACCTCGTCCTCGACCGTGACCCCCGACCACAGCAGCACGCCGTTCTTGATGGTGACCGAGTCGCCGACCACCGCCCCGCCCTCGACGTAGGCATGGTCGCCGACGTTGCAGCCAGCGCCGATCCGGGCACCGGCCAACACATGGGCGAACGCCCAGATCCGGGTCCCGGGGCCGACGTCGTCGCTCTCGCACAGCGCCAACGCATGCACGAACACCGACGGGTCCCTGGCCATCAGGGGAGGCTACCAGTCCGGTCCCTGGTCAGGCACGGCTCAGTACGACCACCGCGTCCCGAGGGCCAGGGACCCGGTCAGAACGGCGGTGGCGGCGACGAGCATGGTATGGCCATGCTTCGGAAGCCCTCTGGTCCAGCCAGCCTCAATCGCCGTAGCTCCCGTTGAGGCATATGGCGTCGCAATGCGAATCGCCAGCGGTTCCGTCCCGCCCGCTAGGGCGCCGGCGCCAGGGTGGTGTCGGTGGTCGTCGGCGCGGCGGTGGTCGGGGTCGTCGTCGGCGCGGTGGTGGTCGTGGTCGGTGGCCGGGTGGTCGGGGTGGTGGTCCCGGCGCCGCCACCAGAGCTGGGCTTGCCGGTGGTGGTCGTCGCCCTCCGTTCGGTGGTGGTCGTTGCCAGCCGCGCGCCCGAGATGCCACGGAAGACGTCCGTTGCCGGGGAGCCGACCGGGGCGGCGGTCGACCCGGGGGCGCGCCTGGGGCCGGTGACCGACGGGGCCCGGGACTCGTCCGGAGCGATCGTCGGTGCCGGCGAGAACCCCGTTCCCAGCGCATCGCAGCCGGGGCCGCATTGGCCCTGGGCGGCCAGGGCGAAGGCGACCGTGAAGGCGACCAGCGCAAAGACCGAGAACCCGGCGACCCGGACCCGGCGCCGGGCCTGCCAGCCCTGGGTGAGCGGCAGGAGCATCCGCTGGGCCCGCTCGACGATCCCGCCGCTGCCGGGCGTCGCCGCCACCGGGCCCGGCCGGACCGGCGCGAGGCGGGCGGCCGCCTTGGGGTCCAGCGCCCCAGGGGCCTTGGCAGCCGGCGATCCGGGCTTCGCCGCCGCGACGGCCGCTGGCGCCACGGCCATCCCGGCTCGCGCTGGGCCGGCGGCCACCGCCGCGGCCACGGCCGCGGCGGCCGCCACGGCCGCCGCCACGGCCGGCCGGTCGGGGACTGGGATGGCGAGCGCGGCACCGAGGTCGTCGGCCGAGAACGGGCGGGCCAGGAGCGTGCAGGCGTCGTCGGGGCGTAGCTCGCCGCCGTCGTCGCCCTTGCCGACCAGCACCACCAGCGGCCCCAGGTAGCGCCGGCGGACCTGTCCGATGGCGGCGGCGCGGTCGTCGCGGGGCAGGTCGAGCACGACAGCGTCGGTGGCCTCGAGCTCCCGCCCCTCGGCCAGCTCGCGGAGGGAGCTCAGGCGGCGGAGCCGGTCGGAGCGGTCGAGCAGGCGGCTGAGCACGGCGGCGAGCCCGGCGCTCTCGGAGAGGAGCAGCACCCGGCGTGGCGGGTAGCGCTCGCCGTGTCTGGGCCCCCTTGTCATCGTCCCTGCCATGCCCACCGGCTGGACCGCCTCCTCCACCTGCCGAGTGGCGGCATGCAGCCGCCACCGCTCCCTTCTTCCAGGCGTTCCTGGCAAGCAGGCGATACGGCCACATAAACCGTATGTTGCCTACGGCGGGGTGACTGCCCCGGGGTCAACGGGTGGCCGGACGCCCAGCCAGCGCAGCACCTCGGCGGTGTGCTCGCCGAGTGCCGGGGGGCCGAGGCGGTAGGAGGGCGGCGTGGCGGACAGGCGGATCGGGTCGGCCACCTGGGGGACGGCGCCGGCCCGGACCACCGGGTCGAGACCGAGCCGCTCGGCCAGCGCGAACGCCTCGCCGACGTCGTTGACCATGCCGCAGGGCACGCCGGCCTCGGCGAGAGCGGCCACCCAGTCGGCCGCCCCGCGGGCGGCAAGGGCGTGCTCGAGCAGCGCCACCAGCGCCTCCCGGTTGGCCACCCGGGCCGTGTTGGTGGCGAAGCGTGGGTCGGCGGCCGCGTCGGGCAGCCCCAGCGCGCCGCAGAGGCGGGCGAACTGGCCGTCGTTGCCGACAGCGACCACCAGCGGCCGGTCGGCGGTGGCCAGGGTCTCGTAGGGGGTGATGCTCGGGTGCCGGTTGCCCATCGCCCGGGGCGAGCGGCCGGTGCACAGGTAGGAGGATGCCTGGTTGACCAGGCTGGCCAGGGCCGAGCCGAGCAGGCTGACCTCCACCAGCTGGCCGCGCCCGGTCCGGGCCCGCTCGTGCAGGGCGGCCAGGATGCCGCTGGTGGCGTACAGCCCGGTGAGCACGTCGACCAGCGCCACCCCGACCTTGGTCGGCTCGCCGCCAGGCTGACCGGTGATGTGCATCAGTCCGCTGGTCGCCTGGACCAGGAAGTCGTAGCCTGGCAGGTCGGCGCCCTGGCCGTGACCGAACCCGGAGATCGAGCACCAGACGAGGCCGGGGTTGCCCTGCCTGACCCGCTCGAACCCGAGGCCGAGGCGCTCCAGGGTGCCGGTCTTGAAGTTCTCGACCAGCACGTCGGCGCGACCGGCGAGGGCCAGGGCCGCCTGGCGCCCACGCTCGTCCTTGAGGTCGATGGCGACGCTTCGCTTGTTGCGGTTGACGGCCAGGTAGTAGGTGCTCTGGTCGCCGAGGAACGGCGGGCCCCAGGAGCGGGTCTCGTCGCCGCCCTGCGGGCGCTCGACCTTGACAATGTCGGCCCCAAGGTCGCCGAGCAGCATGGTCGCGAACGGCCCGGCCAGGACCCTGGAGAAGTCGGCAACCAGCAGGCCCTCCAAGGCACCCCGAGCCGTCACAGGCGGAAGTCCTCGTCGGCGGCCGGGGCGGCCACGTCCATCTGGGCCTTCTGCAGCCTGCCGGCGTAGTCCCAGTTCAGCGCCTGCCAGCGGGTGAACTGGTCGAGCACCCAGATGCCGGACTGGCGGCTGCCGTTGCCGGAGCGGCCGTTGCCGCCGAACGGCAGATGGGCCTCGGCGCCCGAGGTCGAGTTGTTGACGCTGACCATGCCGGCGCCGACACCCTCGCGGAACCGGAACGCGGCCGCCGGGTCGCGGGTGTAGATCGCGGCCGACAGCCCGTAGCCGTGGCCTCCCGCCAACGCCACCGCCTCGTCGAGGGAGCCGCAGGCGGCAACGCCGACGATCGGTCCGAAGGTCTCGCGGCGGTACAGCTCGTCGTCGTCGGTGATCCCCTCGACGATCGTCGGGTGGCAATAGAGGCCGTCGTCGGGGTCACCGACGAACCCCTCCCGCGGGTTGCGCCGCGTGATCCGCCCGGTCGCGGTCGAGCCGTGCAGGCGGTGGTGGGGCTGGACGGCGTCGAGCCAGCCGAGGAAGCGGTCGAGGAAGCGCTGGTCGATCATCGGCCCGTAGAGCACGTCCTGGAACGGGTCGCCGATCCTCGCCTGCCCGACCACGGCGGAGAACCGGGCCAGGAACTCGTCGTGGACCGCGCGGTGGGCGATCACCGTGCCCAGCGAGGTGCAGCGCTGGCCGGCGGTCCCGAAGCCGCTGAACAGGGCGCCCTCAACCGCCAGGTCGAGGTCGGCGTCCGGCATGACCACCAGCGGGTTCTTGCCGCCCAGCTCCAGGCATGGCGTCTGCAGGGCGCGGCCGCAGAGCTCGCCGATGCGGCGGCCGACCTCGGTCGAGCCGGTGAAGCCGACCTTGTCGACCAGGCCGGCCTCCATGGCCGCCTCCAGTCCCATGGAGGCGGCCGATCCGTCGGCCTGGACCAGGTTGAGCACGCCGTCGGGCAGGCCGGCGTGCCAACAGAGCTGGGCCAGCGCCTCGGCGGTGGCCGGCGCGCACTCGGCCGGCTTCCAGACCACCGCGTTGCCGCACAGCAGCGCCGGGACCAGGTACCAGGACGGCACCGCCACCGGGAAGTTGCCAGCGGTGATCACAGCGGCCACCCCGACCGGCTGGCGGAAGGTGAACAGCTGCTTGTCCGGCATCTCGCTCGGCACCGTCTGCCCATAGAGCCGTCTGCCTTCGCCGACGAAGAAGTCGCAGGTGTCGACGATCTCCTGGACCTCGCCGCGCGACTCGGCGAGCGGCTTGCCGATCTCCCGAGTGACCAGGCGGGCAAGGGTCTCCCGGTTGGCTTCGACCAGGCGCCCGAGCTGCTTGACCACCCGGCCGCGCACCGGCGCCGGGGTGGCCGCCCAGCCCGGCTGGGCGTCGCGGGCCGCCCGGCAGGCGGCGACGAAGGTGGCCGGCTCGGCCAGCAGCACCTCGGCGACGAGCTGGCCGGTGTGGGCCGGGTTGATCGACCGGTGCCGGCGCCCTCCGCCGGCCCGTGCCGCGCCGACGCGAGAGGCGAGCAGAGAAGCCTGCTGGGTCATGACGCAACCGTACTGCACGAACGTGGTGCGGCGCGCAGCCCGAAGGCCACGCGCCGCACCGTTCCCCACGATCGTGTGTGGTTGCCGGGAGTTGCCTACCGCAGGCCGAGCTCGGACGAGCAGGCCGGCCAGGCGGCCCAGCCCTGCGACGCCCTCAAGCGCTCGGCGACGCGGATCTGCTCGGCGCGGCTGGCGTTGTAGGCCGAGCCGCTGCCGCCGTACGCCTGCCAGGTGCTGGCTGCGAACTGCAGGCCGCCGGAGTAGCCGTTGCCGGTGTTGATGCCCCAGTTGCCGCCCGACTCGCACTGCGCCAGGCGATCCCAGACGCTTCCGCCGACCGGGGCCGACCGGGTGGCGGTCGAGCGCCCGGACGCGGCTGCGGCGGACCGCTCGACGGACACGACCCTGGTGATGCTCAGGGCCGGCAGCGGGCGGTGCTTGAGCTTCTCGCCCTTGGCCGGGATCAGCAGCGTCTGGCCTGGGAAGATGAGGTTGGGGTGGGCGATCTTCTTGTTGAGGTCGTAGATCGGCCGCCAGCTCGACAGCTTCGCCTTCTTGGCGATCTCGCTCAGGCTGTCGCCCCGCTTGACCACATGCTTCTTGCGGTCGGGCCGGTCGCTCTGGGCGGCGACGATCTTGGTCTGGCTGCGCTGGACGGCGTTGACGGGCTCGGCGGTCGCCGGCAGAGCGACCGCCGAGACGAGAACCGCCGCGCCGAGGCCGGTGACGGCGGTGAGGCGGGCCGTCCGGCCGAGGTGATGGGCATGGTTGCGTGCCAAGGAAAGAACCTCCTCCTGCACGGGGTTGGGTGGGCCCGTAGGGCCCGGCAAGACCCGAGCGCCGCCACGCGGCGCACGGTCGCGCCCGGTTGTGGGGCGCTGGCCCGGAGGGGGCGTCGTGGGGGCGCGCTCTGCCTCCGGCTGTACGAGCCGTGAAGAATAGTGGACATCCGCAGAAATCGTCAAGGCCGCCGACCAGCGCCATCGGGTAGTTCACCCTGGGTTGGTCCGCCCGAGGCGGCAGATGATGGAGAATGTCCGCTTCGGACAATGCTGCAGCAGCCCCGGGTCACACCCGGCACCCTCGTCATGGCCGCCGGCTGGCAATGGACCAGCGTCGGCGTGGCCATGCTCGCCACCACCGCCGTGTTCGTCGTCATGGCGGCCTACGTCTGGCGGCGGCGGGGCGGCTCGGCCGGCGCGGCCCTCGCCCTGGTGCTGGTGGCCATCCTGGTGTGGGCCGGCGGGTACGCGGCCGAGCTCGGCGCCACCGGGGTGGTGGCCAAGCAGCGCTGGGGCGACATCAAGTACGTCGGCATCGTCCTGCTCCCGCCGGCCTGGTTCGCATTCGCGGCGCTGTTCGCCGGCCGGGTCTCGTGGGTGAACCGCCGCACCCTCGCCCTGCTGGCCATCCACCCGGTGGTGCTGCTCGTCCTGCTTGCCAACGGCGCCACCCACGACCTGATCCGGTTCTACCCGCCGGAGGCCGCGGCCGACCCGGACGCCGTCGCCGAGGTCGGCCCGCTGTTCTGGCCCCACCTGGCCTATACCAGCCTGGTCCTGTGGGGCAGCCTGGCGCTGATGGTGGCGGCGCTGCTGCGCGCCTCCAGGGTGTACCGCCGGGTGAGCGCCATCCTGATCGTGAGCCTGGTCGCGCCCTACGCCCTCAACCTGCTCTACAACCTCGACGTCGGGCCATTCGGCCGCGTCGACCTGACCCCGTTCGCGTTCACCGCCTCCTGCCTGGTGCTGGTCTGGGGCCTGTTCCGCTTCCGGCTGCTCGCCATCCGGCCGGTGGCCCGCAGCCTGGTCTTCGAGACCATCACCGAGGCGGTGGTGGTGCTGGACCCGCTGCACCGGTTGGTGGACGCCAACCCGCCGGCCGAGCGGCTCCTCGGCCTGTCGCTGGCCGACGCGGTCGGCCGTCCGCTCGACGAGCTGCTGCCGGAGGCGGCGAACGCGGTCCGCGACCCGGCGGCCACCGCCAACGGGCTGCGCGAGGAGCTGCTGGTGACCAGGGAGGGGGGCCCCCGCCGCTACGAGCCGACCGTTGTCGCCATACCCGACCGGCAGGGACCACCGATCGGCTGGCTGATGGTGCTGCGCGACGTCACCGAGCACCACAGGACCCTGCGAAGCCTGCGTCACCTCGACGAGCAGCGCCGCTCCCTGCTGGAGCGGCTGGTCACCAGCCAGGAGCAGGAGCGCCGCCAGGTCGCCGGCGACATCCACGACGACGCCATCCAGGCCATGGTCGCCGTCACCCTGCAGCTCCAGGTCCTCGGCGGCCGGCTGCGCGACTCCGGGTCCGACGACCTGCTGGAGCGGCTCAAGGCGACCGCGACCGAGAGCGTCGGCCGCCTCCGCCAGCTCGTGTTCGAGCTGCACCCACCCCTGCTGGACGAGGTGGGGCTGGCGGCGGCGATCGACCAGTACGCCAGGCGGACCGGCGAGCTGGCCGGCTTTGGCGTGCAGGTCAGCGACGAGACCGCGGGGGAGCTCCCGGTGGAGCTGCGGGTGGTGGCCTACCGGATCGTGCAGGAGGCGCTGGCCAATGTCCGCGTCCACGCGCGGGCCGGCCGGGTGGCGATCCGCCTGGAGGAGGTCGATGGCGGCGTGCTGGTCCGGGTCACTGACGACGGCGTCGGCTTCCTGCCCGGCCTGGCCGAGCGCCGGCCGGCCGGCCACCTCGGGCTCATCAGCATGCGGGAGCAGGCGGCCATGACCGGCGGCTGGTGCCGGGTGGCCAGCGCCCCCGGCATGGGCACGACGGTCGAGCTGTGGCTGCCCCGTCCGGTGGACACCTGACGGCGAGCCGGCTCTCGCGCCTGGACCAGGGCGAGCGGGTGCGCCGCGACTATAGTTGACACTGACTATACAGCCATGGATACTTGATAGTGACTACAGTGGTTGGCGACGGAGGAAGCAGATGGCCAAGCGGCGGAAGGTCGGCAACCTGCTGGCGCTGGCCGTGCTCTCCTACCTGACCCAGGAGCCCATGCACCCCTACGAGCTGGGTCGGACCCTGCGCGACCACGGCGACGCGCGCAGCATCAAGTTCAACCAGGGCTCGCTGTACATGGTGGTCCAGCAGCTGGCCAAGGCCGGGTTCATCGTCGAGCAGGAGACCACCCGCGACGGCCGGCGCCCGGAACGCACCGTGTACGCGCTCACCGACGCCGGCCGGCACGAGCTGCGCGACTGGCTGCGCGAGCTGGTCGAGGAGCCGCAGCACGAGTTCCCGCAGTTCGTGGCCGCGCTGTCGCTGGTGGCGGCGCTCCCGCCGAGCGAGGTGGTGGAGCTGCTGGGCAGGCGGCTGCGCCGGCTCGCCGAGCAGCGTGCCGAGATCCGCGACCTGGTCGACAGCACGCTGGCCGGGGGCGTCCACCCGCTGTTCCTGGTCGAGGAGGACTACCGGCTCGCGCTGCTGGACGCCGAGTCCCTGTTCGTCGAGCGGTTCATCCAGCGAATCGACCACCCGGAGACCGGCTGGGCCCGACCGTGGAGCGAGCTCCACGGCGAGGCCCGCGAAAGGCAGGAGTCATGACCCACCCACGCACCGCCCTGGTCATCGGTGGCGGCGTCGCCGGCCCGGTGGCCGCGATGGCGCTGCAGCGCGCCGGAATCGACGCGGTCGTCTACGAGGCGCACCCCCACACCAGCGAGGAGGCCGGTTCCTACCTCACCGTCGCCACCAACGGCCTGGACGCGCTGCGCGCGATCGACGCCCACGAGCCGGCGCTGGCCGCCGGCTTCCCCACCCCGGCCAACGTGCTGCTGGGCAGCTCCGGAAGACGGCTGGGGACCGTTTCCAACGGCGGGAGGTTGCCGGACGGAACCGTCAGTCACACCATCAAGCGGGCTCGGCTGTACCGGGTGCTGCACGAGCAGGCGGCCGGCCGCGGCATCCAGGTCCAGTTCGGCAAGCGACTGGTCGACGCCAGCGCCACACCGGAGGGCGGCGTGGTCGCCCGGTTCGAGGACGGCGCCCAGGCAACCGGCGACCTGCTGGTCGGCGCCGACGGGGTCCATTCCCTGACCCGCCGGCTGATCGATCCCGCCGCGCCAGACGGCCGCTACGTCGGCCTGGTCAACTTCGGTGGCTACACCCGCGACGCCGCCGCCGGCGCCGAACCCGGCAGCTGGTACATGATCTTCGGCAAGCGTGCCTTCTTCGGGTACGTCGTCGACCCCGCCGGGGGGACCGTCTGGTTCGCCAACCTCCCCCGCCCCCAGGTCAGCCGCGCCCAGCGCGCCGCCACCACCGCCGAGCAGTGGCAGCAGCAGCTGATCGACCTGTTCTCGGGCGACCGCGGCCCGGCGGCCGACCTCATCGCCGCCGGGCGGCTCGAGCTCGCCGCCGACAACACCTACGACCTGCCGTCGGTGCCGACCTGGCACAAGGGGCCGATGGTCATCATCGGCGACGCGGCCCACGCCCCCTCTCCCAGCTCCGGACAGGGCGCCTCGATGGCCGCCGAGGACGCCGTGATCCTCTCCAAGAGCCTGCGCGACCAGCCCGACGTCCCCCGGGCGCTGGCCGCCTTCGAGCGGCTGCGCCGCGGGCGGGTGGAACGGATCGTCAGGCAGGGGGCACGCGCCAGCAGCACCAAGACCCCCGGGCCCGTCGGCCGGGCGCTGAACGCCGTCGTGCTGCCCCTCGTGTTCAGATTTCTCGTCACCGAGAAGTCCCAGGCATGGATCTACGACCACCACATCGATTGGGAGACGCCCTCAGCGGGCCGTCCAGCCACCGTCCATGACCAGTGAGGTCCCGTTGATGAACGCGGCCGCCGGCGAGCAGAGGAACACGACGGCCTCGGCGACCTCGTCGGGCTCCAGCAGCCGCTTGATCGCCGGCTCGGTGAGCATGACCCGCTCGACCACCTCGGCCTCGGAGATGCCGTGGATGCTCGCCTGGTCGGCGATCTGGTTCTCCACCAGCGGGGTGCGAACGTAGGCCGGGCAGACGCAGTTGGAGGTGACCCCGCGCGGGCCGCCCTCCAGCGCGATCACCTTGGACAGCCCCTCCAGGCCGTGCTTGGCCGCGACGTAGGCGCTCTTGTAAGGCGACGCGCGCAGGCCGTGGACCGAGGAGATGTTGACCACCCGACCCCAGCCCCGCTCGTACATGCCGGGCAGGATCGCCCTGGCCAGCCGGAACGGCGCCTCCACCATCACCGCCAGCATGGCCGCGAACCGTTCGGGCGGGAACTCCTGGACCGGGGCGACGTGCTGGAAGCCGGCGTTGTTGACCAGCACGTCGGCGGCCAGGTCGAGGCCGTCGAGGCTGCCGGAGTCGGTCAGGTCGGCGTGCAGGGAGGTTCCGCCGAGCTCGCCGGCGACCCGCCGCGCGCCCTCGCGATCCCGGTCGAGCACCGTCACCCGGGCCCCGGCCGCGGCCAGCCGGCGCGCGCACGCCTCGCCGATGCCGCTGGCCCCGCCGGTGACCAGGGCGGCCCTTCCGTCCAGATCGACGCTCATCCGCCTACCTCCAATCCAGGCCGTTCATCCGCGCAGCTCGTGCTTCATGACCTTGCCGAGGGCGTTGCGAGGCAACGAATCCACGTAGTGCAGCAGCCGGGGACGCTTGAACCCGGCCAGCCGCTCGGCCGCGAAGGCGAGCAGCTGGCCGGGGTCGGGCGGGGCCGCGGGGTCGGCCGGGACCACGAACGCGGTGACCTGCTCGCCCCACTCCTGGGACGGGGTGCCGACGACCGCGGCCTCGGCCACCTCCGGGTGCTCGAGCAGGAGCTCCTCGACCTCGCGGGGATGGACGTTGTAGCCGCCGGTGATGATCAGCTCCTTGCTCCGGCCCTCGATCCGCAGGTAGCCGCGCTCGTCGAAGCTGCCCAGGTCGCCGGTCCGGAACCAGCCGTCGCCGTCGAACGCCTCGGCGGTGGCCCGCGGGTTGCCCCAGTAGCCGCCGAACACGTTGGGGCCCCGCAGCAGCACCTCGCCCTGGTCGCCGGCGGCCAGGCGCAGCTGGACGCCGGGCAGCGGCAGGCCGACCGTGCCCGGCCGGCGCTCGCCGAGGTAGGGGTTGGACACGTTCATGATCGTCTCGGTCATGCCGTAGCGTTCCAGCACCCGCTGGCCGGCCCGGTCGGCCAGCCGCTGGAACACCGTCGGTGGCAGCGGAGCCGACCCGGAGACGCACAGCCGCAGCCGCTCGAGCTCGCCGGCCCGTTGCGCGTCGGCCAGCCGGGCGTACATGGTCGGCACCCCGAAGAACAGCGTCGCCCGGTGGTCGCGGGCGGCGTCCAGCACCCCGTCGACCTCGAAGCGGGGCAGCAGCACCGCCGACGCGCCGGCCAGCAGCGTGCCGTGCAGCCCGACCCCGAGCCCGTGGATGTGGAACAGCGGCAGGGCCAGCACCAGCCGGTCGTCCTGTGTCCAGCGCCAGGCCAGCCGCAGCGCCTCGGCGCTGGCCAGCAGGTTGCCATGGGCCAGCACGGCCCCCTTGGGCGCACCGGTGGTGCCGGAGGTGTAGCAGAGCAGCGCCGGGTCGTCCCGGTCGCAGCCGTCCAGCGGCGGCGGGTCGCCGTCGGGCAGGTCGACCTCCGGACCGGCGACCAGCAGGCCGCCACCGGCCGCCCGCCTGGCCCAACGGCCGCGGTCCGGGTCGTCGACGATCGCCGCCCGCGGACCGGCGTCGGCCACGATGTGGGCCACCTCCCGCTCCCGGTAGGCGGTGTTGGCCGGCACCACCACCAGGCCCATGCGCAGCGCGCCCAGGTAGGCGACGACCAGGTCCATGGAGGTGGCGGCGCTGACCAGCACCCGGTCCCCGGCGGCCAGCCCGGTCCGGCGTAGCCGGCCGGCCACCCGGCGGCTGGCCGCCTCCAGGCCGCCCCTGGTCACCCAGCCGGTCCGGGCCGTCCACAGCGCCGGCCGTTCCGGGCCGGCGTCGGCCATCCGGCGCCAGGCGGCCGGCAGGCTCCCGGCGGCGAGCAGGTCCAGCCGGTCCGGGTCCACCCCGTCGGGCAGGTGGACCTCCCAGCCATGTGAATTCTTTGTTGCCGACACCCCGATCACCCCGATGAGGTCTTCACCTGCCCCCCGATCCGGACGTATGGTACTGGCAGACAGTTTCAGCCAGGCGGCCGTAAACCTTCCCCGATTGGTGTGTGATCGCCGTTGGCCGACAACCTCTTCCCCGTCGTACCCGACACCGGAACCATCAAGGCGGCCCGCCTGGCCTCCGAGGTCACCGGCGAACCCGGCCGCTGGGTGCGTCTCGACTGCCAGCACATCCGCCACGTCCAGCAGCCAGTGGAGCCGGGGCAGGTCCTGGAGTGCCCGACCTGTCCGCCCTCATCGGGGGGTGCCCTTCCGTCCCGCCGGGTGCTGCGGCCGGACCCTGAACGTCATCATCTCGCCCGGCTGGAGGCCGACCCGCAGGCTCCGGGCAGAGCCGGGGCGTTCGCCGTCGAGGCGGTGACCCAGACCGGGCCCGTCGGCCTGGTCGACGATGCCGGCCGGATGGCCAGCGAGCTGGTGGCCAGCGCCATCCGCCACACCGACGCCCCGGTCGAGCTGACCGTCGACACCGATCCCAACATGATCCGCATCGAGGTCCGCGACGACGACCCGAGCGTCCCCGGCACCGGCCAGGTCGCCTCGTTCGAGCTGCGCGAGGCCTCGACCACCGGCTGACCAGCCTCGACCGCCCGCTGACCAGCGCCCTGCCCACCTCCTGGTCGAGCAGGGCGGCTACCTCACGGTCGGGCGGCTGACGACTAGGTGCCGGGCGATCTGCTCCTGGGAGCGGCAGGCCGGGTGGCGACGCCCGGTACGAACGGCCGGTGCGGCCGCCGCTCAGTCCGACCCGGCGTGACTCGCCGCAAGTCGACTGGCCAGCACGTCGATGATCGGGCGCAGCTGCAGCCACCACTGATCCACCGGACGCCGGTGCTCCCAATCGGCCAGCTCCCCGGCCTCCCCTAACGACAGCACCCGAAACTTGCCCTCGTGCAGCCCGATCACCGCGCCGCCGGTGCTGGCGCTGTCGATCTGGTAGCTGAGCCAGTCGATGGAGTGCGCGGCCAGGCGGGTGCCGAGGATCCGATCGAACGGGGACGGCGTGCCGCCCTGCTGGGTCTGGCCGAAGACCACCTCGCGGGCGTCGAACAAGCCCTGGCTCTCCTGCTCGAACAGCCGGCACAGGAACTCGCTGGTGTACATCGGGCTCGCCTTCTCGTTCAACACCGTGAGGAAGAGCCGCTGCCCGGCCCGGAAGCTCTCGACCATCCGCTCGATGTCGTACGCCAGCTCCTTGAGCGTGATGCCCTCCTCGTGCAGGTATACCCGCACCGCGCCCCCGGACAGCCCACCCAACAGGGCCAGGTAGCCGCAGAAACCGCCCATTGTCTCCACGACAAAGCAGCGACGGGACGCGGTACCGGCTTGCCGCAGGCGATCGATCGAATCGACGATCAGGTTGAGCGCGCTGTCGGCGCCCACCGACAACTCCGAGTTGGGGATGTTGTTGTCGATGGTGGCCGGTAGGCAGATCGTCGGGATGTCGAAGGCGGGGTACCGCTCACGCTCACGGTGCATGGTGTGAGCCGCCTCGAATGCGTCCCAGCCACCGATGATCAGCAACCCGTTCACGTGCTGATCCTCCAAGCCGCGGCCGATGGCGTACAGGTCCTTGACGGTCGGAACCTGCCGGCTGATCCCCAGTTCGGCGCCCCCGAGGCTGCTCCAGCCCTCGACATCACCCCACTGCAGTTCCCGTACGTCCCCGTCCACCAGGCCGCGGAAGCTGCCGTTGATCCCGAGCATGGTGTACCCACGATCCAGTCCGAGCCGCACCGCGGCCCCGGCGACGGCGTTCATGCCCGGTGCGAGCCCGCCGACGTTGAGCAGGGCGATCCGGGTAGCGCGGCGCCTGGTCTGCGGGCTGGGCAGTGCACGGGAGATGGAACGGAAGACGTGGATCATCTCGGTGTAGCTGTCGCCGCGCATCATCAGCGCGGTGTCGTGGTCTCTGGCCGCGATTCGCTCAGCCAGCTCGCGTGTTCGGGCGACGCACTCCATCAGGGGCACCTTGGCCACCCGGTTGTCCCGCATCCCGATCAGTTGCGGAACGCTCTGCGGCGTGGCGGCCAGGACCTCCTGGACGGCCGCGTGCCCCAGAATGGAGCTCATCGACCGGTCGAAGGCACTGGGCGCGCCGCCGCGTTGCACGTGCCCGAGAATGGTCACCCGGACGTCCTCACCCAGTCGTTCCTCGAGCAGCTGGTGGACGTACTCGCTGCTGATCGGCCGGTTGGCGGAGTCGTGCGCGCCCTCGGCGACGATGACGATGCTGTGGCGCCGGCCCGCCGCGCGGCCGTTCTTGATGATCTCGCACAGGTCTCGCTCCCAGCCCGGGTCCGGCGGCCACTCGGGGATCAGCACATACGAGGCGTGACCGGCGATCGCGCTCATCAGTGCCAGGTAGCCGCAGTGCCGGCCCATCACCTCGACCACGAAGCTGCGTTGATGACTCGCCGCGGTGGAGCCGATCGCGTCGATGGCCTCGATGATGCGGTGCAGCGCCGAGTCGGCCCCGATGGTCATGTCGGTGCCGAGCATGTCGTTGTCGATCGAACCGACCAGTCCCGCGATCATCAATGCCGGGTGACGCTCGGCGGCTTCCCGGTCGATCGTGCCAGCGGTCAGCAGTTCCTCGATCAACGACGGCCATTCCTGGCGCAGCAGATCCGCCCCGGAGAGGCTGCCGTCGCCGCCGATCACGACCAGCCGGTCGATCCCTCTCTGGACAAGGTGATGCGCCGCGCGGCGCCGGCCCTCGCGCTGGCGGAACTCCACCGAGCGGGCGGTGCCGATCACGGTGCCGCCGCGGTTCAGGATGTTGCTGACGTCATCCCAGGTGACCGAACGGATGCGGTCGCCGCCGTCGACGAGCCCCTGGTAGCCCTCGTAGACGGCGAAGATCTCCGCACCATGATTGAGCGCGGTGCGGACCACCGCACGAACGGCCGGGTTCATGCCCTGCGCGTCGCCGCCGCTGGTCAGCACGGCGAGCCTTGGGCTCGACTGTCCCATCCACGCCCCTCGACTCGTCATCGAACGGTCCTGCCCGTCGGCGGAGGCGTGCGTGTCGGCGGCAGGTAGTCGATCAGCCTCCTCCGCCGACCCTGCGCGCCAGCACCGCGAGCACGTCGGCGTACAGCGGGTCGGCCGGCTTCAGACCGGTGATCCGTTCGGTCGCCTCCGCCGCCGTCAGGGTCCTCAGCAGATGCTGCAACTCCACGCTCTCGGGGTCGTCGGGGACGTCGAACGACATCGCGGCCTCCACCGTGGCGAGCAGGTGCTGTGGCCGGATGCCCCGCTCGGCCAGCTCGGCGGCCGGTCCGATGAGCCGTTCGGAGCGGGAGAGCTTGCGCAACGGTTGCCGGCCGACCCGGTCCACGGTGTCCGGCAGGTACGGGTTCGCGAACCGCTGCAGGATCTTGTCCACGTACGCCTGCTGGGCTTCGGCAGGGAAGTCGTGCTTGGCGACCAGCAGCTGCTTGGTCTCGGCCAGCACGCCCTCGACCGCGGCCCGCACCACGTCGTCGGCGAGGGCGTCGCTCAGTTTCTTGATGCCCCGGGCGAAGCCGTGGTAGGCGGTGGCGGCGTGGCCGGTGTTGACGGTGAACAGTTTCCGCTCGATGTACGGCGCCAGGTCGTCGACCCACGTGGCGTCGGGGATCGAAGGTTCGCTGCCGCCGAACGGGGGGCGCTCGATGGCCCACTCGAAGTAGGTCTCGACGGTGACGTCCAGGTCATCCTGCGATTGGCCAGGCACGATACGGTCGACCGCGGTGTTCGCGAAGACGGCCTTGGCCGCCACCGCCGGCCACTCCTCGTCGGGTACGGCCGAGCGGATGTGCCCGACCAGCGCATCGGTGGCATTGATGGCGTTCTCGCACGCCATGACGACCAGGGGAGCCGCGCCGTCGGGCCGCTCCCGCAGCCCGGCGCCGATGACCGGTGCGACGAACTTCAGGACCGTGGGGCCGACCGCCGTGGTCACGATGTCGGCGGAAGCGATCTCGGCGATGGCGGCCGGTTCGTCGCTGCGGCTGTTGATCGCCCGGTAGTTGTCGACGAGCTCCTCGGCCGACTCGTGGCCGACCTCCTTGACCAGGAAGCTCGGCGTGCTGTTCAGGGCGTCGATGAGCGGGTCGACGACGTCGACGAACACCACCTCGTAGCCGGCGCGGTGCAGGATCAGCCCGACAAACCCGCGACCGATGTTTCCGGCGCCGAAATGGACGGCGACCCCACTCATTCCTCGTTGACCGCGTTGAGGAGGTCGAAGATCTCCTGCGCCGACCGCGCGGCGACCAGCTTGTCGACCTCGTCGGTATCCGAGAAGACGATGGCGATCCTGCTCAGGATGTCCATGTGACCGCCCTGGTAGCCGGCGATCCCGAGGGCGAACAGCACCTCGTTGCCGTCCCAGTCGATCGGCTCGACGTAGCGGATCACGGACAGCGCCGACCGCTTGATCGACTCCTTCGATTCATTGGTGCCGTGCGGGATCGCCAGGTAGTTGCCCATATAGGTGGAGACCGACCGCTCGCGCTCGAACATCGAGTCGATGTAGGCGGGCGTGACCGCACCGGCGTCGACCAGGATCTCGCCGGACTCCCGGATGGCGTCGTCCTTGCTACGGGCCGTTCCCGGCATCCTGATCTGGGAAAGCGTCAGAACGTCACTCATGGGCAGCGAGCTCCTTTGCCGGTCGGAAACAGCTCAGACAACTTGGCAGGGTGGGGGAAGGGAACACCGCGCCCTTTCCCCCACCCCATTCCCGTGGCTCAGCTCGGCGCGGCGCCCTGGGGAGCGTTGGTGGTCTTCACCTCTTCCACGATGGCGTCGTACTTGGGGCTGTTCATGAAGTTTGTGACCGAGACATGCTGCGCGTTTGGCGTCTTGTCCATCGCACGGAGCGTCAGGTCCTGGTGGGTCACGACCAGGTCGTAGGTGTCATCCAGGTTGGCGATGGCCACGTTGACCACCGAGAGGTCGGTGAAACCCGCCTTCTTCAGCTTGTTGCGCAGGACGGATGCCCCCATGGCGCTCGATCCCATGCCGGCGTCGCAGGCGAAGACGATCTTGCGGATCGGCTCGGTCCGGGACTGGGCCTCGTCCGACTCGACTCTGGTCAGCATGCTGGAGATCGAGCTCTCCTTGCCCTTGAGGCTCTCCATCTGCGCGGTCGCGGCGGCCAGGTCGCCCTCCTCGTCTCTCCTGCGGCTGGCCCGCAGGATCACCGAGCCGATGAGGAACGACGTCGTGGCGGCGAGCAGGACCGAGAGGGTGACGCCGACGAAGCTGTTGCCGGGTGTCTGCGCGTACACGGCGATGATGGAGCCGGGAGCCGCCGGCGCCCGGAGGCCGGCGCCGAAGATCACCAGGGTGAAGATGCCCACCATGCCGGCGGGGATCATCGCCAGAATGGTGAAGGGCTTCAGCAGCACGAACGGGAAGTAGATCTCGTGGATGCCACCGAAGAAGTGGATGAGGATCGCGCCGGGCGCCGTGTTCTTGGCGACTCCGGTGCCGAAGACGGTGTAGGCCAGCAGCAGCCCGAGACCCGGCCCGGGGTTGGCCTCCAGCAGGAACAGGATCGACTTGCCGTTCTCGGCGGCCTGCTGGATGCCGAGCGGGGTCAGCACGCCGTGGTTGATGGCGTTGTTCAGGAACAGCACCTTGGCGGGTTCGATGATGAGGCTGGCCAGCGGGAGCAGGCTGTTGTCGACCAGCCAGTCGACCCCGTTGCCCAATGCCGTGGCGATGCCGTCGATGGGCGGCCCGAACACGAAATACCCGATGACGGCCAGCACCGCCGCCAGGATGCCGGCGGAGAAGTTGTTGACCAGCATCTCGAAGCCGGGCTTGATCTTGCCTTCCCACAGCTTGTCGACATGCTTCATGCACCAGCCACCAAGCGGCCCCATGATCATCGCGCCGAGGAACGTCGGGATTGGGACGCTCATGATCACGCCCATGGTGGCCACCGCCCCGACCACGGCGCCCCGGACGCCGTAGACCATCCGGCCGCCCTGTGCGGCGATCAGCAGCGGCAACATGAACCGGATCATCGCCTGGACAAGGCCAAGGGTGATGGGAGCTCCGGTGGCGTCCTTACCGAAGCCGCCGATCCCTTCGACCGGGAACGGGCCCTTCTCGATGAACAACGCGGTGATGAAGCCCCAGGCGATGAAGGCGGCGATGTTCGGCATGATCATGCCGGACAGGAACGTGCCGAACTTCTGCACGGCGACCCGTGCGCCACTCGTCCTACTGGCTCCTACCTCGGCATTCGCGGTCATTCTGTGCCTCCGGGGTCGAGGGCCGACCGGGCGCACGCCTGCCGACGTGCTCCACACCGCGATCGGTCGTGACAAGTCGCATGCCGCGCTCATGGTACGTTGTGCATGCACTTCCGGTCCAGCGTCGCATTGACGTGCTCTGCGGCCGACCCGATCACCCTCCGCCTGCCGCTGGAGCAGGCGACCGAGGGCATCCAGTTCAGGCCAGCGGCGTCACGTAGGCGGCGGCCAGGCCGCCGTCGACCAGGAACGTGCTGGCCGTGATGTAGCTGGCGTCGTCGGAGGCGAGGAAGCAGGCGGCGGCGGCGATCTCGGCCGCCTCGGCGAAGCGGCCCATGGGCAGGTGCACCAGGCGGCGGGCGGCCTTCTCCGGGTCCTTGGCGAACAGCTCCTGGACCAGCGGAGTGTGGACCGGGCCCGGGCACAGGGCGTTGACCCGCACGTTGCGGCGGGCGAACTCGACGCCCAGCTCGCGGGAGAGGGCGAGCACGCCGCCCTTGGAGGCGGTGTAGGAGATCTGCGAGGTCGCCGCGCCCATCACGGCCACGAACGACGCCGTGTTGACCACCGAGCCCCCGCCCCTGGCCAGCAGCTGGGGGATGCCGTGCTTGCAGCAGAGGAACACCGCCTTGAGGTTCACGTCCTGGACCCGCTGCCAGGCCTCCAGGCCGGTGTCCAGCACAGAGACGTCGTCGGGCGGGGAGATGCCGGCGTTGTTGAACAGCACGTCGACGCCGCCGTACCGCTCGGCGGCGCGCGCGTACATGGCGGCGACGTCGTCCTCGTCGGTCACGTCCGCGTGCAGGTACAGCCCGTCGACCTCGGCCGCGACCTGCTCGCCGGCCTCGTCCGACAGGTCGACCACGCACACCCGCGCCCCCTCGGCCGCGAACCGCCGGGCGCTCTCCCGCCCGATCCCACTCGCGGCCCCGGTGATGACCGCGACCTTGTCCTCGAGACGCCTGTTCACTGGGACACCCCTGGGGTTCCCCAGACCCCTCCGGCGCTCATGGCCCGGTCGCGATGAACACGTTCTTCAGCTCGGTGTAATGGTCAAGGGCGTGGGGACCCAGCTCGCGGCCGACGCCCGACTGCTTGTAGCCGCCGAAGGGGGTGGCCACCCGGACCGAGGTGTTGGAGTTGACCGACAGGGTGCCCGTCTCCAGCGCCCGCGCCACCCGGAGGGCGCGGCCGATGTCGCGTGTCCAGACCGACCCGGAGAGGCCGTAGATGCTGGCGTTGGCCAGGCGCACCGCCTCGGCCTCGTCGGCGAAGGGCAGCACCACCGCGACCGGCCCGAAGATCTCCTCGGTGGCCGCCCGGTCGCCGGGGTCGACGCCGGTGAGCACGGTCGGCGGGTACCAGTAGCCGGGGCCGTCCGGGGCCGACCCACGGATCGCCACCGGGGTCCCCTCGGGCACGAACGACGCCACCGTCTCCCGCTGCCCGGCCGAGATCAGCGGCCCCATCTGGGTCCGCTCGTCGGCCGGGTCGCCGACCCGCAGCCCGGCCACCTCCGGCGCCAGCAGCGAGAGGAACTCGTCCATGGCCGAGCGCTCGACCAGGATGCGTGAGCGGGCGCAGCAGTCCTGACCGGCGTTGCCGAACACCGCAAGGGGAGCCGCGGCCGCGGCCGTGGCCAGGTCGGCGTCGGCGAACACGACATTGGCCGACTTGCCGCCGAGCTCGAGTGTGACCCGCTTGATGGTCCCGGCGGCGCCGCGCATCACCTCCCGCCCGATCTCGGTCGAGCCGGTGAAGGCGATCTTGGCGACCTTCGGGTGCTCGACCAGGCGCCGGCCGACCACCCGGCCCGGACCGGCGAGCACGTTGACCACACCCGGCGGGATGCCGGCCTCCTCGGCCAGCTCCCGGAAGGCCAGCGCGGTGAGCGGGGTCAGCCCGGCCGGCTTGAGCACGACCGTGTTGCCGGCGGCCAGGGCCGGGGCGAGCTTCCAGGAGGCGATCGTCAGCGGGAAGTTCCAGGGGACGATCAGCCCGACGACCCCCAGCGGCTCCCGGAAGGTGAGGTCGACCCCGCCCTGGACGGGGATGGTGTCGCCGAGCAGCCGCTCGGGTGCGCCGGCGTAGTAGGCG
>DASYSE010000106.1:0-3823 GCA_036003705.1 Actinomycetes bacterium
TGGAGAAGCACGCAGGTTATTGTTCTGCAATTCGCCTGGGTTTCAACGTGCCGGAGACCTGGCTGCTGCCCCACAAGGTGCCGCCCGACAACGAGCGGTTCGCTCCCACCGCCTCGCGCTACAACCGGGCCTTCGACCTGGCGGCGGTGGGGGAGCGGGTCGGGTATCCGATGTACATGAAGCCGTTCCACGGCGGCGGCTGGGTCAACGTCTGGCGGATCGCCAACCCGGCCGAGCTGCAGGCCGCCTACGACGCCTCCGGCCGGGAGCTGATGCATCTCCAGGCCGGGGTCGAGGGCTACGACGTGTTCTGCCGGGGCCTGGCCATCGGCCCCCAAACCATGGTCATGCACTACGACCCCACCAAACCCTTACATCTCAGGTATCAGGTCGACCACGACTTCCTGACCCCCGAGGTGGGCCAGGAGGTGGTGACCTTCGGCCTGAGCGTGGGGGCGTTCTTCCGCTGGGAGTTCAACTCCTTCGAGGTGATCGTCCGCGACGGCGTCTGCTGGCCGATCGACTTCGCCAACGCCACCCCGGACATGGCCCTGATCTCGCTCCACTACTACTTCCCCTGGGCGCTGGCGGCGCTGGCCAAGTGGTCGATCTACTGCGTGGCCACGGGGCGGGCGATGCGGCTGGACACCGAGATCGGCCGCTGGTACCAGGTGGCCGACGACCCCGCCCTGGGCTGGGAGGAGAAGCTGGCCGCCTACCGGGGGTTGGTCGACGACTACTACGAGGCCGACCGCTTCGCCGAGTTCTGCGACCAGCACCTCGCCCACGCCGAGGAGTGCATGGCCGAGTACGTCGACAGCCCCCAGTTCGACGCCCACCTGGTCACCACCATCCAGCAGGCGTTCCCGCCGCACGAGCACGACCAGTTCATCGCCCACTACCGCGGCCTGCTGGGTGCCTGGGTCGACGACCAGCGGGCCGGCGCGGGCCAACCGTGACGGGTGTACCTGCTGACGCGCGAACGGACAGGGCGATGCGCAGCTTGCTGCTAGTGGTCCGTCGCTGAGATGTTTTGACGCTTCGATGGGCGGCGCCTGGATCCCGATGAACCCTAGTGCATGTCGCCATGGGCGAGGTGGTTCAGTGAGGTCGCCAGTCAGGATCGTCTGGTCAGCCACCACCGGGCGGGGTGGGATGGCGACCAGCGACTCGGCGCAGCAAGTGTCCGCTGCCGCGGTCGAGCGCTCCCGTCAGGTCACCGCTGCTCGACCGCGCTGAGTCGCACCGGGCGGCCGGTCTCCACCGAGCGGATGGCGGCCAGGGCGATGGCCAGGGCGGCGCGGGCGTCCCGGCCGCCGGGCTCGGGGGTAGCGCCGCTGCGGACGCCGTCGGCGAAGGCGGCCAGCTCGGCGGTGTAGGCGTCATGGAACAGATCGATGTTGCGTCGCCAGATGTCGGCGACCACGCCCTCGGCGCCGTGGTAGGCCATGGTGGTGCGGCGCAGGTCGCCGGCGGTGACCATGCCGGCCGAGCCGAAGACCTCGCCCCGGATGTCATAGCCGTAGACGGCGTAGAAGCTGGCCTCGGCGGTGGCCATGGCCCCGTTGTCGAACCGCACCAGCACTACGGCGGTGTCCTGGAGGCCCTGGTCCTTGAAGTCGGGGTAGGCCACGGCGTCGGCGACCGCATAGACCTCGACCGCCTCGGCCCCCGGGTTGAGATAGCGCAGGGTGTCGAAGTCGTGGATCAGGGTCTCCAGGAAGATGGTCGAGGGCGGCACGCGGCCAGGATCGGGGATGCCGGGGTCGCGGGTGAGCGAGCGCAGCAGCTGCGGGGTGCCCAGCCGGCCGGCGGCGACCAGGTCGTGGGCGGCCCGGAAGCCGGTGTCGAAGCGGCGGTTGAAGCCCACCTGCAAGGCCACGCCGGCCGCCTGGGCGGCCGCGATGGCCCGGTCGGCATCGGCCAGGGTGAGGGCCATGGGCTTCTCGCAGAATACCGCCTTGCCGGCCCCGGCCGCCGCCACGACCAGGTCGGCGTGGAAGCGGGCCGGGGCAGCGATCAGGACCGCCTCCACCGCCGGGTCGGCCAGCAGCTCGGCCGGGTCGGTGGTGGCCTTCGGCGCGCCGAGCGAGCTGGCGAGCCGCTCGGCCGCGCCGGGGGCGGGGTCGGCCACGCCGACCAGCCGGGCCCCGGGCAGCCGACGGGCCAGGGTCTCGGCGTGGAAGGCGCCGATGGCGCCGGCTCCGATGAGCCCGACCGCCACCGGCGCGGTGGTGGCATCGCTGACGGTCATTGCCCAGCTCCTCTCGGCTCGGAGGTATCAGACCTGGTGAAGGCGTCGCGGAACCGGGTCAGGGCCTGCTCGCTGTCGCCCGAGGCCCAGGCCTCCAGCCCGACCGTGCCCCGGTAGCCGAGCTCCTCCAGGGCGGCCGCGATGGCCGGGTAGTTGATCTCGCCGGTGCCCGGCTCGTAGCGGCCGGGCACATCCGCCACCTGGAGCTCGCCGATCAGCGGGGCGGCCCGGCGCACCAGCTCGATCAGGTTCCCCTCGCCGATCTGGGCGTGGTACAGGTCCAGGTTCATCCGCAGCCCGGGGCGGCCGACGGCCTCGACCAGGGCCAGGGTGTCGGCGGCGCGGGCGAAGGGGACGCCCGGGTGGTCGACGGCGGTGTTGAGGTTCTCCAGGCAGAAGGTGACCCCGGCCCGCTCCCCCAGGTCGGCGATCCGGTCAAGGGTGCGGGCGGCGGTCAGCCACATGGCCCCGGTGACCTCGGCGGCCGGCCGCACGGGCAGCCCCTGGTCGTCCAGCCCGGTGCCGTGCAGGTTCAGCCGGGGGCAGCCCAGCCGCTCGGCCACCGTGATCGACTGCTCGGCCGAGGCCAGCAGCTCCGCGGCCCCTTGGTCGTCGGTCAGGGTCCCGGTGACATAACCGGTCATCGACGAGAACACCGCCCCCGTCCCCACCAGGGCGTCGAGGTCCTTGCCGGTCCAGTCCCAGATCTCAACCTGGAACCCCAGGTCGGCGATCCGCCCCACCCGCTCAATGATCGGCAGCTCCAGGAACACCATCTCGGCGCACACGGCCAGCTCGACCGACCACGACCCCACCGGCGTCCCGGGTTGTTGCTGTGGGTCCATGTCCTTGCGATCCCTTCTCCGCTGTGGACGCCGCTGGCTGGTCTAACCCGAACCAGTGGGACGCTCGAGCGTGGCCAGGAGCTGCTCGGCGTCCTTGGTCCAGCACAACGGTTGACAGCGTTGGTTCCACCCGTCGCAGAAGCGACCGATGGCCGCTGCCAGCTCCTGGACGCTGGCGAAGTCGCCGCGGCGCAGCGCCTGACGTTCGATGATGGCGAAGAACAGCTCGACCAGGTTCAGCCAGGAGGCGTAGGTCGGGGTGAAGTGCAGCCGGACCCGCGGATGCTTGGCCAGCCAGGCCTGCACCCCCTCGTGCTTGTGGGTGGCGTAGTTGTCCAGCACCACATGCAGCTGCCGACGGGGATAGGCGCGGGCGACCAGCCTGAGGAACCCAGGACCTCGCTGTGCCGATGGCGCGGCTGGCAGGCGTCGGTCACCCGCCCGGTGGCGACCTCCAGCGCCGCAAACAGGGTGGTCGTGCCGTGGCGGAGGTAGTCGTGAGTGTGCCGCTCGACCCGTCCTGGCGCCAGGGGCTGAACTGGCTGGGTGCGTTCCAGCGCCTGGATCTGGGACTTCTCATCCCCACACAGCACGATCGCATGGGCCGGCGGGTCGAGATACAGCCCGACCACATCCCGGACCTTGGCCTCCTGCTCCGGGTCGGTGGAGAACTTGAACGTCTCGGTCTGCCAGGGCTTGAGGTCGTGTTCGGCCCACACCCGGG
>DASYSE010000107.1:0-43430 GCA_036003705.1 Actinomycetes bacterium
TGCGCCCGGCCGGGTACAGCAGCAGGGTCACGGCGACCAGCAGCACCGTGTAGTAGAGGATCTGGGTCGAGGTCTCCCTGGCCCCCCTGACCACCGGCAGCATCGGCACCCCGGCGGCCGCGTAGTCGTCCTTGAAGCGCAACGACAGGGCCCAGAAGTGCGGGGGCGTCCAGTAGAAGATGATCGCGAACAGCACCAGCGCCGGCAGCTCGACCCGGCCGGTGACCGCCGACCAGCCGACCAGCACGGGCACGGCCCCGGCGGCGCCGCCGATCACGATGTTCTGGGTCGATCGGCGCTTCCGCCCCAGGGTGTAGACGAACACGTAGAACAGGATGGCCGCGGTGGCCAGGGCGGCCGAGAGGAGGTTCACGGTGGCCCACAGCCACACGAACCCGGCCACCCCCAGGACCAGCCCGAAGCGGAGCGCGTCGGCTGGGTCGATCCGGTGGGCCGGAATCGGCCGGCGGGCGGTTCGCCGCATCAGGGCGTCGATGTCGCGGTCCAGGTAGCAGTTGATCACGTTGGCGCTGGCCGCCGACAGGGCGCCCCCGAGCAGGGTGGCCGCCACCAGCCACGGCGACGGCACCCCGCGGGCGGCGATGAACATGGTCGGGACGGTGGTGACCAGCAGCAGCTCGATGATCCGGGGTTTGGTGAGCAGGAAGTAGGCCGCGGTCGACTGGCGGGCCGAGCGGGCCGGGGCCGGCAGCGGCTCGGCCGGGTCGCGCGCCGCGGTGCCGGCGAACCGGTCGGCGTGCAGCAGCAGGGCGAACATCGTCCCCCAGAGCACGCTGCCGACGGCCAGGTGGGGGACGACGGTCAGGGCCGACAGCCGGTTGGCCACGTTGGCCAGGCCGAGGCCGATCTGGATGGCCACCAGGCCGGCGGCGTAGCCGGCCAGCCTGGTCACGGTCGGGTGGGCCCGCTGGCTGCGCCGTGCCGCCAGCCAGATGGCGACCACCAGCACGCCGACCAGGGCGGCCAGGGCCCGGTGGGCCAGCTGGATGCGGGCAGCACCCGGCCCCAGGTCGGGCCAGAGCAGGTTCAGCGGGTAGGCAAGGCCGGCGTCGTGTCCGGTCACGGTCGAGCCGACCAGCATCTGGAGGTAGGTCAGGGCGGTGCCGGCCGCGACCAGGCGCACGAAGCGGCGATCCTGGCCGCCCGGCCCGCCGCCGGCGTGGCGCGACCGGAAGTCGAGGTAGATCAGCAGGGCGACGAGGGCCAGGGCGGTGGCCAGGTGGAGGGTGACCGAGTCGGCCCGCAGCCTCCACCAGACCACGAAGGCCCCGATCATCGCCTGGGCAAGCACCATGGCCAGGGCGGCGACGCTCGCCCGTCGGACCGCCCGCTCCTGGCGGGTCCGGTAGGCGGCCACGACCAGCAGGGCGACCAGCACCATCACCACCGAGGCGATCAGCCGGTGGGAGTGCTCGATCCAGGCGTGGAGCTCGGCCGGTGGGACGAGCCTGCCGAAGCAGCGCGGCCAGTCGGGGCAGCCAAGACCGGAGTCGGTCGCCCGCACCAATCCCCCGACCGCGATCAGCAGGAAGGTCGCCGCGATCGTGACGATCGCCAGGCGCCGGAACCGCGTCAACTGTCCTCCCGACAAGCTTTTTCCTTGCTGCGCAGACTACTACCTGCAGTCCTCGATCCATGTGGGGGGAGCTCGCTCCCCCCACGGCCCCCCAAAAGCGCCTGTGCCATGGACCGGGTGATCGCCGCCCTCAAAGAGCGCCGGTGCCATGGACCGGGTGATCGCCGCCCTCAAAGAGCGTCGGTGCCATGGACCGGGTGATCGCCGCCCCAAGCGCGGGCCCCCAGGAGTGCCTGTGCATAGTCTGCGCCATGGTCGGAGCATAGTGTTGCAGTATGGACACGCGTACCGCCGACGGGCGGCTTGCGGCCTGGGTCTTCGACCTGCCGGTGGTGGAGCTGCGCGCCGGGTACCGGGCCGCGGTCTACTTCGACCGTTCCCGGCGGATCCTGGCCGCCGAGGGCGACGACAGCGAGGTCACCATCCAGGTCTTCCAGCGCTCGGAGGCGATGGTGGCCTGCGGCGTCGACGAGGCCCTGGCCGTGCTGGCGCTGGGCGCCGGCTCGTTCCGCGACCCGGCCGCCGCCGACCAGGCGTTCGCCGACTACCTGGCCGCCCGCAACCGGACCCGCAGGGCCCGGTCCCGTGGCGGCGACGCCTGGGTCGAGGCGGTACGGGTCCAGGTGGAGGCGGAGGCGGCCTTCGACCGCCACTGGCGGCCGGCCGGGCCGGGCGAGCTCCGGGTGGCGGCGCTGCGCGACGGCGACCGGGTCGACGCCTGGGAGCCGGTGGTCGAGCTCACCGGGCCCTACCGGCTGTTCGCCCACCTGGAGAGCGTCTACCTTGGGGTGCTGGCCCGCCGGACCCTGGTGGCCAGCAACGTTCGCCGGGTGGTGGACGCGGCCGGGGGCAAGCCGGTGCTGTTCTTCGCCGACCGTTTCGACCACTGGGCGACCCAGGGCGGCGACGGCTACGCCGCCTTCGTCGGCGGCGCGCAGGGCGTGGCCACCGACGCCCAGGCCGCCTGGTGGGGCGAGCGCGGCCTCGGCACCATCCCGCACGCCCTGATCGCCACCTTCGGGGGGGACACGGTGGCCGCGGTGGCCGCGTTCGCCCGCCAGTTCCCCGGCGTGCCCCTGATCGCCCTGGTCGACTTCGACAACGACTCGGTGACGACCGCGCTGGCCTGCGCCCGGGCATTCGGGGAGCGGCTGTGGGGGGTGCGGCTGGACACCTCGGGCACGATGGTCGACCGCTCCCTGTGGTCGGAGCTGAGCGATTTCCCGCCCACCGGGGTCAACCAGCGCCTGGTCGAGAAGGTCCGCGAGGCGCTGGACGCAGAGGGCTTCGGCCATGTCCGGGTGATCGTCTCGGGCGGCTTCACCGCCGAGCGCATCGCCGCCTTCGAGGCCGCCGGCGTGCCGGTCGACTCCTACGCGGTCGGCTCCGCGCTGCTCAAGGGCACCGCCGACTACACCGCCGACGTGGTGCTCCGCCAGGGCCGCCCCTGCGCCAAGGCGGGCCGCTCCCACCGGCCGCCGGAACGCCTGCGGCCGGTCGACCTGACCGCCCACAGCGGCGCCAGGACGCCGGTATAGACTGCGCCCCATGCCACCGCTCCCCGCCGGCGCTCGCCGCCGCCTGCGCGACAAGGCCCGCGCCGCGGCAAGGCGGCTGTCCACCGGCCCCGAGTGGGAGCGCTACGTCCGCGACGAGTTCGCGCTGCTGGCGCCCTGCCAGGGCTGGCGCGAGCAGGTGGTGGACGGCTTCCACCAGCTCTACTACGAGCGCGGCGAGGCCGGGGGGACATGGAAGGACACCACCTGGTTCGGGGTGCCGACCTGGAAGGTCCCGCTCGACCTGTGGGTCTACCAGGAGCTGCTGTACCAGCTGCGGCCCGACCTGATCGTGGAGACCGGCACCGCCCACGGTGGCAGCGCGCTGTACCTGGCCACGCTGTGCGAGGCGCTCGGCCGCGGCGAGGTCGTCAGCGTCGACATCGGCCACTGGCCCGACCGGCCAGACCATCGGCGCCTCACCTACCTGACCGCCTCGTCGACCGACCCACAGCTGGTCGCCCAGGTGGCCGAGCGGGCCGATGGCGCCGAGTGCGTGCTGGTGGTGCTGGACTCCGACCACAGCCGCGATCATGTCCTGGCCGAGCTGCGCTCCTACGCCAGGCTGGTGACCCCCGGCAGCTACCTGGTCGTCGAGGACACCAACGTCAACGGCCACCCGGCCTTCGAGGCCTTCGGCCCCGGCCCGATGGAGGCCGTGCAGGACTTCCTCAAGGAGCGCGACGACTTCGAGGTCGACCGGTCGAGGGAGAAGTTCTTCCTCACCTTCAACCCCGGCGGCTGGCTGCGCAAGCTCGGCTGACCGAGTGCCGGCTCCCCGGGGTCGTGGCAGGCTGGGGCTACCACGAGACAGCGAGGAGGCCGCATGCAGTTCCGGAGGCTGGGGAGGGACGGGCCCGAGCTCTCGGTCGTCGGCGTCGGCGCCTGGGCGATCGGGGGGCCGTGGCAGTTCGGGTGGGGGCCGCAGGACGACGATGAGTCGATCGCCGCGCTCCACAAGGCATTCGACTCCGGGGTGAACTGGGTCGACACCGCCGCCGTGTACGGGCTCGGGCACTCCGAGGAGGTCGTCGGGCAGGTGGTGCGCGAGCACGGCGGCGAGGTGCTGGTGTTCACCAAGTGCGGCCGGCCCTGGTACGGCCGGGAGCACAACGAGCCGACCCATGACCTGCGACCGGAGACCATCCGGTTCGAGCTGGAGCAGAGCCTCAAGCGGCTCGGCACCGACCGCGTCGACCTCTACCAGCTCCACTGGCCGGACCCGGAGACCGGCACGCCGGTCGAGGACTCCTGGGCGACCATGGCCGAGCTGGCCGAGGAGGGCAAGGTCCGCTGGGCCGGGGTCTCCAACTTCGACGTCGGCCTGCTGGAGCGCTGCCAGCGGGTCCGCCAGGTCGACGTCCTGCAGCCGCCCCTCAGCCTGCTGGACCGGCGGGCCGCCGCCGACCTGATCCCCTGGAGCGCCGAGCACGGGACCGGCGTCATCTGCTGCAGCCCGCTGCAGTCGGGCCTGCTCACCGGCGCCCTCGACGCCGACCGGGTCCGCGACCTGCCCGCCGACGACTGGCGCCGGGGGAGTGGGGACTTCCAGCCGCCGGAGCTGGCGGCGAATCTCGAGCTGGCCCGCCGGCTCCAGCCGGTGGCGGCGCGGCACGGGGTCCCGGTGGCCGCGGTGGCGATCGCCTGGGTCCTGGCCACCCCAGGGGTGACCGGC
The DNA here is from genome assembly GCA_036003705.1 of Actinomycetes bacterium. Lineage (GTDB taxonomy): Bacteria > Actinomycetota > CALGFH01 > CALGFH01 > CALGFH01 > CALGFH01. Next base: position 4,829 of record DASYSE010000107.1, read on the forward strand.
GCGATCGTCGGCGCCCGCCGCCCCTCCCAGGTCGACGGCTGGCTGCCCGCCGGCAACCTCCAGCTCACCGACGATGACCTGGCCGAGCTCCAGCGCGCCATCGACGAGACCGGCGCCGGCAAAGGAAAGGGCCGCGGTGGCTCCGCGGCCCTTCCTTGGCGTCGTCGCAACGACTGACGCTTCCCGCCCCCAACGGCGTTCACCGGAACCCCGCTACGGCCTGATCCCCCAGAGCAGGCCGCCGGAGAAGAAACGGTCCCGGTTCGCGCCGTTCCCCATAGTGGGGGCGGTCTGTACCCGCACCGCGGAGTCTAGTTCTAGGTAACTAGTCATTGCAAGTCCCTCTTGGTCAGGTACCGTTGACGACGATGGCCCGTACCTACGTCCTCGACACCAACGTGCTGATCGCCGACCCGGAGGCCCCGGGTCGCTTCCACGAGCACGACGTGGCCATCCCCCTCACCGTGGTCGAGGAGCTGGACAAGCTCAAGACCCGCCCCGACGAGACCGGTGCCTCGGCCCGCCGGGCCATCCGCACCCTGGAGCGGCTGCGCCAGCAGGGCAACCTGTCGCAAGGGGTCGAGCTGCCGGGCGGCGGCCGGATCTGGGTCGAGGTCGGCCAGGCGTCCCGGCTCGACCTGCCCGAGGCCCTCTCCTCCGACTCCGAAGACAACCGGATCCTGGCCACCACCGCCAACCTTGCCAAGGAGCTGGCCGGGGAGCGCTCGGTGGTGCTGGTCTCCAAGGACGCCAGCCTCCGCATCAAGGCCGAGGCCCTGAAGCTGGCCGCCGAGGAGTATCGCCACGAGCGGGTCGCGATCGAGGAGGGCTACCTGGGGGTGGCCACCTGCGAGCTGGCCGGCGGCCTGGACGCCATCTACGCCGGCCGGGGCGGGGAGATCACCGCCGACCAGCCGCTGTGCGCCAACCAGTTCGTGGTCATGCGCACGGGCAGCCAGAGCGCGCTCGGCCAGGTGCGGCGCACCGTCGAAGCGGGCGAGCCGGTCGAGATCACCCTGATCGGGGAGGCGCCGGAGACCTTCGGGGTGCGGGCCCGCTCCAAGGAGCAGCACTTCGCCCTGCACCTGCTCCACGATCCGAAGGTGCCGCTGGTGTCGCTGGCCGGCAACGCCGGCACCGGCAAGACCTACCTGGCCGTCGCCGCCGGGCTGGAGTCGACCCTGGAGCAGCGCGCCTACGACCGGGTGCTGGTGTTCCGCCCGGTGGTCCCGGTCGGCCGCCAGGACCTCGGGTTCCTGCCCGGCGACGTCGACGAGAAGATCTCCCCGTGGATGAAGGCCATCCACGACACCCTGGCCCAGCTGTTCCGGGGCAGCCACGACTCCGACCGGCGCGAGAGCTACACCCAGGACCTGGTCCAGGGCCTGCTCGACGACGGGACGGTGCAGCTGGAGCCGCTGACCTTCATCCGCGGCCGCACCTTCGCCCGCACCTTCGCCATCCTCGACGAGGCCCAGAACGTCGAGTACGGGGTGCTGCGGTCCCTGGCCAGCCGGCTCGGCGAGGGGTCCAAGCTGGTCCTGTGCCACGACACCACCCAGGTCGACCACCCCTACGTCGACCCGGACTCCGGGGTGGCGGCCATGATCGAGCGGCTCAAGGGCGAGTCGCTGTTCGGCCACGTCACCCTCGTCAAGGGCGAGCGCAGCCCGGTCGCCGAGCTGGTCGCCCGCAAGCTGTAGGAGGACTCCGGCATGCCCGAACCCGAGGACGCCATCAGCCCGACCGATCGGGAGCTGCTGGCCAGGGCCGAGCTGGCGCTCACCCAGGTCAACAACCGCCACGGCCTTGAGGCCGACCAGTCGGCCACCCTGACCGCGATCCGGCTGCGCCTGGAAGGCAAGTCGCGGGCGTCGCTCGACGACCTGTTGGTCGCCGGCAAGGACCTCGGCGGCAAGGACCCGCTGACCGAGGCGGTGACCAGGCGCCAGCAGGGCCCGAGCTTCGACGACCTGGTCGCCGGGGCCGAGCAGCGGCCCAAGAAGTCGCTGGACGACCTGCTGTAGCGCCGCGGACAAACCAAGCCAAAGGTTGCATGGTGGACTAGACTCCGGGGCTGCCGTCGCACCTGCCGGAGGACCCGCGATGAAGCGCCCCACCCGTGCCCTGCTGGCCGCCCTCACCGTCGCCTTCTGCCTGGTGGCCGCGCTGGCCGGACCGGGCGCCGCCACCCCGACCGCCACCGGTGCGCCACCCGTCAAGCAGCCGGTGGCCACCGGCACCGGCGGGGCGATCGCCACCGTCGACCTGGACGCCTCGGCCGCCGGCCTGGAGGTGCTGCGGCGCGGCGGCAACGCGGTGGACGCCGCGGTCGCGGCCGCGGCCACCCTCGGCGTCACCGAGGCCTACTCGTCCGGCATCGGCGGCGGCGGGTTCATGGTCGTCTACCTGGCCGGCCAGCGCCGGGTGGTGACCATCGACGGCCGCGAGACCGCCCCCGGCGCCTTCCGCGAGGACAGCTTCATCGACCCGGCCACCGGCCAGCCGATCCCGTCGGCCGAGCGGATCACCAGCGGCCTCGGCGTCGGCGTGCCCGGCACGCTGGCGACCTGGCAGCAGGCGGTCCGCCGCTTCGGCACCAGGCCGCTCGGCCGGCTGCTGCGGCCGGCGATCGGGGTCGCCGAGCGCGGCTTCGTGGTCGACCAGACCTTCCACGACCAGACGGCCAGCAACGCCGCCCGCTTCGCCGCCTTCCCCGCGACCCGCGAGCTGTTCCTGCCCGGCGGGGCGCCGCCCCCGGTGGGCTCGGTGCTGCGCAACCCCGACCTGGCCCGCACCTACCGGCTGCTGGCCGCCCACGGCACCGATCCGTTCTACCAGGGCCGCATCGCCGAGGCGATCGTCGACACCGTCCAGGACCCGCCGGTCGCCCCCGACGCCACCCTGAGGGTCCGGCCGGGCCTGATGACCGAGGCCGACCTGGCCGCCTACCGGACCGTCGAGCGGGTCCCGACCCGGGTCGGCTACCGCGGCTACCGGATCGTCGGCATGGGCCCGCCGTCCAGCGGCGGCTCCACCGTAGGTGAGGCGCTGAACATCCTGGAGGGGTTCGAGCTGGGCTCGGAGTCCTCCACCCAGGCCCTGTTCCATTACCTGGAGGCGTCCCGGCTGGCCTTCGCCGACCGCAACCGCTGGGTCGGCGACCCCGGCTTCGTCGAGGTGCCCCTGCGGGGCCTGCTCAGCCAGGGCTTCGCCGACGAGCGCCGCTGCCTGATCGGCGACCGGGCCAACCCCAGCCCGGTCCCGCCCGGCGACCCGTTCCCCCCGTTCGGCCCCGGCTGCCCCTCCGGCGCTGTGGCCGCCGCCGGCCCGGCCGAGCGCCCCGCCACCACCCACCTGACCGTCGCCGACCGCTGGGGCAACGTCGTCAGCTACACCCTGACCATCGAGCAGACCGGCGGCAGCGGCATGGTGGTCCCCGGGTACGGGTTCCTGCTCAACAACGAGCTGACCGACTTCAACCCCGGGCCGCCGGTTGCGGGCGTGCCCGACCCGAACCTGCCGGCGCCGGGCAAGCGGCCCCGCTCATCGATGAGCCCGACGATCGTGGTCCGCGACGGCCGGCCGGTCCTGGCCGTCGGGTCCCCGGGCGGCGCCACCATCATCACCACCGTGCTCCAGATCCTGGTCGAGCACCTGGATCGGGGCCTCGGCCTGCCCGAGGCGATCGCCGCCCCCAGGGTCTCCCAGCGAAACTCCGACCCGGGCGACGCCGAGCCGGCCTTCCTGGCCACCCCGGAGGCGGCCGAGCTGCAGGCCCTCGGCGAGCAGTTCCGCCAGGCCCCGGTCGCCGCGCCGCTGCCGTCGGAGATCGGCGCCGCCACCGGCATCGCCTTCCTCGGCAACGGTGTCCTCCAGGCGGCCGCCGAACCAGTCCGCCGCGGCGGCGGCAGCGCCCTGGTGGTCGATCCCCGGTGAACCGGGTCTGGCGGTGGCCGGGCGGGCTCTAACGGTCGGGGTCGGTCGGGGGGCCAGCCGTACGCCCCGGAAGCCCACGGCGGATGGCGGCGACCTCGGCGACCGCGGCGTCGCATTCGTCGTCGGTGGTGTAGAAGTGGGGGCCGAGCCGCAGGCCGGCGCCGGGGCGGTAGTCGCAGGTGTAGCCGCGGGCGATCAGCTCGGCGGTGGCCTGCTCGGCGCCAGGGAAGTCGACCACGACGCTGCCGCCGCGGTGGGCCGGGTCGGTGGGGCCGCGGACCACCGCCCCTTGCGCCAGGAAGCCGTCGAGCATGCGGGCGACCTGTCGCTGCGACTTGGCCCTGATGGCGTCGACGCCGGCCTCGGCGACGATCCGGTAGCCTTCGGCGGCCATCGCGTGGGCGGGGACGTTGGGGGTGCCGGTGACGAACCGGCCGGCGCCGCTCGCGTAGGCGATCGGGCCCGGCTGGAAGGTGAACGGCGCCTCGTGGCCGAACCAGCCCAGCATCCGCGGGGCCAGCCCGGCGGCCACCTCCGGCCTGGCGTACAGGTAGCCGGTGCCTGGCCCGCCGAGCAGCCACTTGACCGAGCCGCCGACCATCAGGTCGACCTCGAGGGCGCCGACGTCGATCGGGACGGTCCCGGCCGACTGGTAGGTGTCCAGCAGCACCAGCGCGCCGACCCGGTGGGCGCGGGCGGCGACGGCGGCCGCGTCCAGCAGGGCCGACGAGCGGAAGGCGACGTGGGTGACGGCGACCAGCGCGGTCTGCTGGTCGATCGCCTCCAGGAGCCGGTCGAGGTCGACGGTCAGGTGGCGGGAGGGAACGACCTCGAGCTTGGCCCCGACCGCCTCCTGGGCCCGGTACAGGTAGTCGCAGGTTGAGAACTCCAGGTCGGTGGTGACCAGCCGGCTGCGCCTCCCCGACCAGTCGAAGCAGGACAGCACCTGCCCGGCCAGGACCGAGACGTTGGGCCCGAGGGCGACGGTGCCGGCGGGGGCGTTGAACAGGCCCTCGAGGATGGCCGCGGTCGCCCTGACCTGTTCCAGCCACCCGTTCCACGCCACCACCCCCTGGTCGGCCCATTCCCGGGCGAACCTGGCCAGCGCCTGCGGCACGGTGTCCGGCATCGGCCCCAGGGTGTGGGCGGCGAGGTAGGGGCCGCGGCCCAGGGTCGGGAAGCGGTCACGGTAGGCGAGCAGCTCGTCCGCCACGGCAGCCTCCTCAGGGTGGGTCGGGGACCGGCCCCGGCTCATGCTCCTCGGCGCTCGGCGGATCGGCAAGGTCCGCGGCGGCGCCGGCCATCCGAGCCTGGTGCGGCACGGCGGCCCCGAGGTACAACGTGCCATGACGTCCGCGACCACCACCAGGGGTCCCGGTGCCGGCCCCGCATCCCGACCCGAGGCCGTGCTGGCCGCCCTTGCCGCCGGGATCCTCGGCCCCGGCCACGACCCGCTGGTCCCCGCCCGGATGCTGGAGCTCTTCGACCGGACGGCCAACCGCCGCGAGCGCGACCAGCTGCTCGGTGTGCTGCGGGTGCTCGACTCGCGGGCCGGCGCGCTTGCCCTCACCGGCCGGCCGGCGCCTGTCTCCCGCCTCTCCCCGGCCGCCGCCGAGGCGCTGATGCGGCGCTGGCAGGCCGGCCGCCTGCCGCTGCAGCGGCGGCTGGCCGCCGCCGTCGGCCCGATCGCCCTGCTGGCCGCCTACGCCTGGCCCGGTCCGGCCAGGGCGGCCACCGGCTACCCGGGACCGCTCGGCCCGGCCCCCGACATCCCCAGGAGGCTGGAGCCGCTGCGGGTCGACGGCGACGAGGAGCTGGACTGCGACGTGGTCGTGGTCGGCTCGGGCGCCGGCGGCGGGGTGGTCGCCGCCGAGCTGGCCCGGGCCGGCATGGCGGTGGTCGTGCTGGAGAAGGGCGGGTACGCGGCCGAGCGCGACTTCCACCACCAGGAGGGCGAGGCCTACCGCGACCTGTACCTGTACGCGCTCACCCTCACCACCGACGACCTCGCCTGCCGGATCCTCGCCGGGTCGACGCTGGGCGGCGGCACGGTGGTGAACTTCTCGACCTCGTTCGCGCCCCCGGCGCCGGTGCTGGCCGAGTGGGCCGAGGTGTCGGGCATCGACGCGTTCGTCTCCGGCGAGGTCGCCGCCGCGCTGGAGGCGGTGGCCGACCGGCTGGGCGTCACCACCGGTCAGAGCGACCCCAGCGCCCGCGACCAGGTGCTGGAGCGGGGGCTGGAGCGGCTCGGCTGGCACGTCGGCCCGCTGCCCCGCAACGTCCGCGGCTGCGCCCAGGACGCCGGCTGCGGCTGGTGCGGCTTCGGCTGCCGGCTCGGAGCCAAGCAGTCCACCCTGGTCACCTACCTGGAAGAGGCCGCCGCCGCCGGGGCCCGGCTGGTCGTCGGGGCCGACGCCCGCCGGGTCCTCATCTCCGGCGGTCGGGCCGTGGGCGTTGAGGCGCTGGGGGCGGGCGGCCACCGGCTGCGGGTGAGGGCGCGGGCGGTGGTGGCCGCCGCCGGGGCCATCGAGACCCCGGCCCTGCTGCTCCGCTCGGGCCTGCGCGGGCAGGTCGGCCGCCACCTGCGCCTGCACCCCGGCACCGCCGCCATGGGCCGGTTCGAGGAGCCCATCCGCTGGTGGGAGGGCACCCTGCAAGCCCGCTACTCGGCCCAGCTGCGCGACCGCCTCGGGCCGTACGCGCCCATCTTCGAGACCGTGCCCATCCATCCGGGGACGGCCGCGGTGGCTCTGCCCTGGCAGTCGGCCGCCGCCCACCGGGCGCTGATGGAGCAGTCCGCGAACCTGTCGCTGGTCGGGGTGCTGTGCCGCGACACCACCGCCGGCAGGGTCCGGGTCGACCGCGACGGCAGCCCGCGGGTCCGCTGGCGCCTGAACGCCGCCGACGAGGCCCGCATGGCCGCCGGCCTGGCCGCCGCCGGGGAGGTGCTGGCGGCTGCGGGGGCCAGCGAGGTGTTCAGCCTTCACCGGCAGCGGTTCGCGTTCCGGCCCGGCGCTCCCGACGCCCATCAGGCCTGGGCGGAGGCGACCAGGCAGGCCGGGTTCCGCGGCGGCCGGGCCACGCTGGCCTCCTACCACCAGATGGGCTCCTGCCGGATGGGCACCGACCCGGCCACCTCGGCGGTCGGCCCCGACCACCAGACCCACCAGGTCAGCGGCGTCTACGTGGCCGACGCCTCCCTGTTCCCGACGGCCCCCGGCGTCAACCCGATGCTGTCGGTCATGGCCCTGGCTCAGCGGGCCGCCGGCCGGGTCGCCGCCCGCCTGGCCTGAGCCGTCGCGCGCCCGCTAGCCGCAAGACCCGCTAGCCGCAGGAGTCGACCAGCCGGGCGCCGGCGGCCCGCCAGTCGAAGCCGGACGGCCACTGGGTGTCGCCGCTGGCCTGCGCCCCCGCCAGGTGGGCACCGCGCAGGTCGGCGCCCTGCAGCTGGGTGCCGCACAGCAGCGACTGCTCCAGGTGGGCCCCGACCAGATCGGCGCGCTGCAGGCTGACCCCGCGGACGTCGGCGCCGCGCAGGTCGGCCCCGGCCAGCCTGGCCCAGCCGAGCCGGGCCCCCTGCAGCAGCGAGCCGCCGAGGTCGAGCGGCGGGTCGCCCGGCAGGACGGTCCTGCGGGCCAGCACGCTGGCCGCGGCATGCACGTCCGCCTGCCGAGCCTGCAGGGTTGCCGGCGCCCCGGCCGGCTCGACGACCAGCGGACGGTGCGAGTGCGCCCGGACGTAGGCGGAGAGGATCTCGAACACCTGGACGCGGTCCTGGGACGACCACTCGGCCACGGCGGGCCCGGCTCCCGGCATGCCCCGCGGACCCGACCCGTCCGGCGACTGCCCCGCGGACGCTCTGGCGGCGATCCGCTCCAGGCCGTAGATGCCGCCCAGCCTGACGTCGAGCTGCTCGCTGCCGAGCTGGTCGAGCGCCCGGGCGAACCGCTCGCCGGCCTGCTCCTGACCGGCGACGGCCAGCTGCTGCCGCAGCTGGCGGCGGTCGGTCTCCAGCTGCTGCCAGGTGACCGCGACGGCGGCGATCACGGCCACGCCGGCGACCGCCTGCAGCAGCCCGATCCGGACGTCGTTCTGCAGCTTCAGCCGGTCGTCCTCCAGCCGGCCGCGGGCGGCGGGGTCGGCGACACCGGCCAGGGACGCGGACGACCGGGCGGGCACGAACCATCGCGGGAGCAGGAAGACGAACACGAACAGCCCCACGGCCAGCACCCGCGGCCAGTGCTCGACCAGCCACGGCGACGGTGCCAGCCAGCCGGCCAGCAGCAGCCCAGCAAGCGACGACAGCGCCACCAGGCCACGCCGCCGAGAACGAAGCCGTCCGGCCATGTGCCCCCCCAAGCTCAGGGTCCGGTCCGGGCAAGTCTCTCACACTCCCCGAGCCACCCGGTGTCCAGGACACTGGACGGCCCGGGGCGCCGAACCGTAGGCTCGGCGGCGATGAACCAGCGACTTCGGGCGATCTGCGACCTGGCCGCGTCGAGTGTGCGCGAGTACGTCGGCCGCCACGAGTACGACGGCAGGATCGAGGACCTCTCCCCGGAGGGGGTGAAGGCCGGCCTGGCCCGGCTCGGCGCGGGGCGCGAGACCGACCCGCACGACGAGGCCCACCTGGCCGCCTTCGAGCGGCTGACCCGGCTGGAGCTGGGCGAGCTGGAGCTGCACCGCTCCAACCCGCTGTACCACATCGGCGCCCTCGACGTTTCCTGCTACGACCGCGAGTACGCCCCGGAAGCCGAACGGGCCGACGCCAGCCGGCGCCACCTCGCCGCCTGGCCCGACGCGGTCGACGCCGCGGTGGCCGCCCTGGACCGGGTGCCCGCCCCCGCCGCCGAGGCCCTGCTGCCGGCCGCCCAGGGCCTGGTCGCCGAGCTCGACCCGGCCGGCGGGGATGCGGTCGTCGAGCGGGCCCTCGCCGCCCACCAGCGCCTGGTCGGCCACCTGGAGGCGGCCGCCGCCGGCGGGGACCGGGACACCGCGCTGGGGCGGGGAGCGCTGGAACGGCTGCTCGGCACCGGGGAGGCGCTGCAGGTCGACCTCGGACGCCTGGAGGAGCGGGCCGACGCCGAGCGGGACCGGCTACGGGGGCTGCTGGACGATGCCTGCGGGCGCCTGCAGCCCGGCCGTCCCACCGCCGAGGTGGTGGCCGCGCTGCTGGCCGACCATCCCGACGCCGACGGGGTGATGGAGGAGGCCCGCTCGTCCACCGCCGAGTCGATCGCCTTCACCGTCGACCACGACCTGGTGCCCGGCCTGGATGGCGAGTGCCTGGTCGCGGTCTCGCCCAGGTCACGCCGCTGGGCGATGGCCATGATGTCCTGGGCCGCCCCCTACGAGCAGGACGCCCCGTCCCGGTACTACATCTCCCCGCCCGAGCCGGACTGGCCGGCCGCCGAGCAGGACGACTGGCTGAAGGTGTTCAGCCGGGCCACCCTGCCAGCCATCACCGTCCACGAGGTCGCCCCCGGCCACTTCGCCCACGGGCGCTACCTGCGCCGCGCCACCTCCGACGTCCGCCGGACCCTGCACTCGATGGCGTTCGTCGAGGGCTGGGCCCACTACGGCGAGGAGCTCTGTGTCGAGGAGGGCTTCCACGCCGAGGACCCGCGCTTCGCCGCCGGGGTGGCCCTGGAGGCGCTGCAGCGGGTCACCCGTCTGGCCGTCTCCATCGGCCTGCACGCCGGCACCATGACCGTCCAGGACGGCGCCGCCCGCTTCGAGGCCGACGCCTTCTGCTACGGCCCGGCGGCAAGGGCCGAGGCGTCCAGGGCGACCTTCGACCCCACCTACGGCCGCTACACCTGGGGCAAGCTGGAGATCCTCCGCCTCCGCGAGCAGGCAAGGGCCCGCTGGGGCTCCACCTACTCCCACGCCCGCTTCCACGACGCCCTCCTGCGCCTGGGCTCGCCCCCGCTCGGCCTGATGGCCGCCGCCCTGGACGGCAACGGGCCGGCAACCTAGCCGCACGCCTTGCCTCGGGGCGGCTCAAGGGGCAACCGGCGGGGTCGAGACAATGAACTGCGCAGGTTGCGCAGGGCCACCGCTATGCAAGCTGCGGCCGGAATGCCACCATAATTGGCTGAACCACGCCGTACCCGAGCCAGGAGCCGAGGCGCCGTGCCCGAGACGACCGCCAGCGCAACGCCGAGCGGGGCAGCAGACCCGGTTGCCGACCGACGCGACCTGTACGATCCCTATCTGTACATCAACCGCGAGATCTCCTGGCTGCAGTTCAACGACCGGGTCCTGGCGATGGCCGCCGACCCGCAGTTCCCGCTGCTGGAGCGGCTGAAGTACCTGGCCATCTTCTCCAGCAACCTGGACGAGTTCTTCATGGTCCGGGTGTCGGGGCTGCGCGACCAGGTCGAGACCGGCATGGTCACCCGCGGCTCGGACGGCTGGACCCCCAGCGAGACCCTGGAGGCGATCGCCAAGCACGTCGGCCCCACCATCGAGCACCAGGTGCGGGTGTTCCTGGACGAGGTCAGCCCGGCCATGGCCGAGGCCGGCATCCGCATCGCCGACATCGCGGAGCTGAGCAGCCAGGACCGCGACTTCCTGCGGGACTACTTCCAGCGTCAGGTCTTCCCGGTGCTGACCCCGCTGGCCGTCGACCCCAGCCACCCGTTCCCCTACATCTCCAACCTGTCGCTGTCGCTGGCCGTCACCGTCCGCGACCCCGGCACCTCCCGCGACCGCTTCGCCAGGGTCAAGGTCCCCGGCATCCTGCCCCGCTTCGTGCCCCTGGGCGACGGCAACACCTTCGTGCCGCTGGAGCAGGTGGTCGCCACCCACCTGGACAGGCTGTTCCCCGGCATGAACGTGGTCGAGGCCCACCCGTTCCGGGTGACCCGCGACGCCGACATCGAGCTGGCCGAGGACGAGGCCGACGACCTGCTGGTCGCGGTGGAGCAGGAGCTGCGCCGGCAGCGCTTCGGGGCGGTGGTCCGCCTGGAGGTCGCCGCCACCATGCCCGACCACATGATCCGGCTGCTGCAGCGGGAGCTGGAGGTCGAGGACGACGCCCTGGTCACCGTCGAGGGCCCGCTGGGCCTGCACGACCTGATGGGGCTGGTGTCGGCCCTTGACCGCCCGGAGCTGGCCGACGAGCCGTGGGTCGGCACCACCCAGCCGCGCCTGCTCGGCACCGAGGGCGACTCGGTCAACCTGTTCGCCACCCTGCGCGAGGGCGACCTGCTGGTCCACCACCCCTACGACGCCTTCTCGACCTCGGTGCAGCGCTTCATCGAGCAGGCCGCCGACGACCCCGACGTGCTGGCCATCAAGCAGACGCTGTACCGCACCGACGGCGACTCGCCGATCGTCACCGCCCTCATCCACGCCGCCGAGACCGGCAAGCAGGTGGTGGTGATGGTCGAGGTCAAGGCGCGTGGCGACGAGGCCTCCAACATCGGCTGGGCCAGGGCGCTGGAGCGGGCCGGCTGCCATGTCGCCTACGGCCTTGTCGGGCTGAAGACCCACTCCAAGACCGCCCTGGTGGTGCGGCGCGAGCACGGCGGCATCCGCCGCTACGTCCACATCGGCACCGGCAACTACAACGCCAAGACGGCCAGGCTCTACACCGACATCGGCCTGCTGTCCTGCGACGAGGACCTGGGCGCCGACCTGACCGACCTGTTCAACTCGCTCACCGGCTACGCCCGCGGCAGCCGCTACCGCAAGATCCTGGTCGCCCCCAACGCCCTGCGTGACAAGACCATCGAGATGATCGAGCGGACCGCCGAGCGGCACACCGCGCGCCGCCCCGGCCGCATCATCATGCAGATGAACGCCCTGGTCGACGCCGCCTGCATCCGCGCCCTCTACGCCGCCTCCCAGGCCGGGGTCGAGATCGACCTGATCGTGCGGGGCATCTGCCGGCTGCGGCCGGGCGTGCCAGGGGTGAGCGACCACATCCGGGTCCGCTCGATCATCGGACGCTTCCTCGAGCACTCCCGCATCTGGACCTTCGCCGGCGGCCGCCGGCGCGACTACTACATCGGCTCGGCCGACCTGATGCCCCGCAACCTGGACCTGCGGGTCGAGGTGGTCACCCCGGTGACCGACCCCGACCTGACGGGCCGGCTCCAGGAGATCCTCGACGTGATGCTGGCCGACAACGTCCAGGCGTGGGAGCTGTCGGAGGACGGCTCCTGGCACCGGCGCCAGCCGGAGGAGGGCGAGCGCCGGGTCGCCACCCACAAGCGGATGCGCGAGCTTGCCCTGCGCCGCGGCACCGAGGCCCGCTCCGGCAAGCACGAGCAGGAGCGATAGCCCCCCGGACAAACGGGTAGCCTGGGGCCTTGGCACGACCCTGCATCCCGCGCCCCCGAGGAGCTCGCCGTGACCACCGAGACCGCCCGAGGGACCGACCTCGACACCCTGGCCGTCGACACCGTCCGGACACTGGCCATGGACGCCATCCAGAAGGCCGGGGACGGCCACCCGGGCACGGCCATGGCGCTGGGCCCGGCCGCCTACGTGCTGTGGACCCGGTTCCTGAAGTTCGACCCCGAGCACCCGGACTGGTTCGACCGCGACCGGTTCGTGCTGTCCAACGGCCACGCCTCGGTGCTGCAGTACATCGCCCTGCACCTGACCGGCTACCAGCTGGGCATCGACGACCTCAAGCAGCAGCGCCAGTGGGGCTCCATCACCCCCGGCCACCCCGAGCACTTCCTGACCCCCGGGGTCGAGGTCACCACCGGGCCGCTCGGCCAGGGGGTCGGCAACGCGGTCGGGTTGGCGATCGCCGAGCGGTTCATGGCCGACCGCTACAACCGGGGCGACCAGCAGGTCGTCGACCACCGGACCTGGGCGTTCTGCTCCGACGGCGACGTCATGGAGGGCGTGTCGGGGGAGGCGTCCTCGGTCGCCGGGTTCCTTCGCCTCGGCAAGCTGACCCTGCTCTACGACGACAACCACATCACCATCGACGGCCGCACCGAGATCACCTTCGCCGAGGACGTCGAGGCCCGCTACCGGGCCTACGGCTGGCACACCCTGGCCGTGGAGGACGCCAACGACCTGGAGGCGATCGCCGCCGCCTACCAGGCCGCGGTCGACGAGCCGGACCGGCCCACCTTCATCCGGCTGCGCAGCCACATCGCCTGGGGTGCGCCCAACGCCCAAGACACCGCCAAGGCCCACGGCTCGGCCCTGGGCGAGGACGAGGTCAGGGCGACCAAGCAGGCCTACGGCTGGGACCCGGACAAGCACTTCTACGTGCCCGACGGCGTCTACCACCGCTGGCGGGCCAAGGTGCCCGGCAACCAGGCGGCCCGGGCCGCCTGGCAGGAGCGCCTGGACGGCTACGCCAGGGCCGAGCCGGAGCTGGCCGCCGAGCTGCGGGCCGGGCTTGCCGGCGAGCTGCCCGTCGGCTGGGACACCGAGCTGGACAAGCTGTTCGGCGAGCCGATGAAGCTGGCCACCCGGGCGGCCTCGCAGGAGTGCATCAACGCCATCGCCCGGCGCCTGCCGACCCTGCTCGGCGGCTCGGCCGACCTGGCCGAGTCCAACAAGACCGACATCGAGGGCGGCGGCAGCATGGGCCCCTCGGAGGTCGGGCGCAACCTCCACTACGGCATCCGCGAGCACGCCATGGGGGCGATCAGCAACGGGCTGGCGCTGCACGGAGGGCTGCGGCCGTTCGCCGCCACCTTCCTGATCTTCTCCGACTACATGCGCCCGAGCGTCCGCCTGGCCAACCTGATGGAGCTGCCGGTGGTGTACGTGTGGACCCACGACTCGATCGGCCTCGGCGGCGACGGCCCCACCCACCAGCCGGTCGAGCACCTGGCCAGCCTGCGGGCCATGCCGCGGCTGCGGGTGATCCGCCCGGCCGACGCGCCGGAGACGGCCGAGGCCTGGCGGGCGGCCATCGCCCACACCGACGGCCCGACCGCGCTCGCCCTCTCCCGCCAGAACCTGCCCCCGATCGACCGGACAGCGCACGCCGGGGCGCAGGGCCTGCACCGCGGCGCCTACGTGCTGGCCGACGCCGACGGCGGCCCGCCGGCGCTGGTGCTGATCGCCACCGGCTCGGAGGTGTGGGTGGCGCTGGAAGCCCGCGAGCGGCTCCAGGCCGAAGGGGTCGCCACCCGGGTGGTGTCGATGCCCTGCTGGGAGCTGTTCCAGGACCAGGACCAGAGCTACCGCGACCAGGTGCTCCCCCCGGAGGTGCGTGCCAGGGTGGCGGTGGAGGCGGCGGCCAGCTTCGGTTGGCACCGCTGGGTCGGGGAGGACGGCGAGGTGGTCTCCAGGGACGACTTCGGCGCCTCGGCCCCCGGGGAGCTGGTGCTGGAGAAGTTCGGCTTCACCCCCGACAACGTGGCCGACCGGGCCAGAGCCCTGCTGGGGCGGCTCGGCGGCAAGGACTAGAAGGAGGACGGTCATGACGTCCCGCTTGCAGCAGCTCACCGACCAGGGCGTCGCCGTCTGGGTCGACTCGATCGCCCGCGACTGGATCCAGAAGGGGGAGCTGCGCCGCCTGCGCGACCAGTTCCAGGTGGTGGGCGTCACCTCCAACCCGACCATCTTCCAGAAGGCGATGGGGGAGGGGTCGTTCTACGACGAGGACATCACCCGCCTGGCCGGCCAGGGGCTCGACGCCCAGGCGATCTTCGAGTCGCTGGCCCTTGACGACATCCGCGCCGCCGCCGCCGACATGGAGCCGGTCTGGGAGCGGACCGGCGGGGTCGACGGCCGGATCTCCTTCGAGGTGGCGCCCGACATCGCCGACGACACCCAGGCGACCATCAGCGAGGCCCGGCGCCTGTTCGACGAGCTGGCCCGGCCCAACGTGTTCATCAAGATCCCGGCCACGGCGGCCGGCGTGCCCGCCATCCGGGCCTCGATCGCGACCGGCATCAACGTCAACGTCACCCTGATCTTCTCGATCCAGCGCTACCGGGAGGTGATCGAGGCCTACCTGGGCGGCCTGGAGGAGCTGGCCGAGGCCGGCGGTGACCTGACCGAGGTGGCCAGCGTCGCCTCGTTCTTCGTCAGCCGGGTCGACACGCTTGTCGACAAAGAGCTACAGGCACTCGTCGACAAGGGCGGCGACCAGGCCGACGCGGCGCGGGCCCGGCTGGGCACGGCCGCGATCGACAACGCCAAGCTGGCCTACGAGGTGTTCGAGCAGACCATCCAGGGCGCACGCTGGGCCGAGCTGGAGCGGCAGGGCGCCCGCGTCCAGCGGCCCCTGTGGGCGTCGACCTCGACCAAGAACCCCGACTACCGCGACGTGCTCTACGTGGAGGAGCTGGTCGCCCGCGACACCGTCGACACCATGCCGCTGGAGACGATCGAGGCCTTCGCCGACCACGGCGAGGTCCGCGGCCAGACCGCCGGGGAGGCTCTGGACCGCGCCCACCGGCTCTGGAGCGACCTGGCCGAGCTCGGCATCGACGAGGCCGAGGTCGGCTGGCGTCTGGAGCGTGAAGGGGTCGAGAAGTTCGCCGACAGCTACCACGGCGCCGTCGAGACGATCGAGGCCAAGCGGACCAGGCTGGGGCGATCCCCGGAGGGCCGGGAATGACCGACAACCCGTTGGCGGCGGGGGAGCGGATCAGGGCCATCCCGCCGCCAACGGCCATGGTGGTCTTCGGCGGCTCCGGCGACCTGGCCCACCGCAAGATCGTCCCCGCCCTGTACAACCTGGAGCTGCACCGGCTGCTGCCGCAGAACTTCGCCTTCGTCGGGTCCAGCCGCAGCGAGTTCAGCGACGAGGAGTACCGGGCCGACATGCGCAAGGCGGTCGAGGAGTTCTCCCGCACCCAGCCGGTCCAGCACCAGGTCTGGGAGTCGTTCGCCAACCGGCTCCACTACGTCTCCGGCTCATCGGCCGACCCGGCCACCTACGACCGGATCGGCGACCTGCTGGACCGCTTCGACCGCGAGCACGGCACCGACGGCAACCGGCTGTTCTACCTGTCGCTGATCCCCAGGCTGTTCCCCGACACCATCCGCGGCATCGGCAAGTCCGGGCTGGGCGGCCGCGGCTGGGACCGGGGCTTCTCGCGGGTGGTGGTCGAGAAGCCCTTCGGCCACGACCTGAGCTCCGCCCGCGAATTACAAGATTTGGTCACCCACGCGTTCCCCGAGCGCGACGTGTTCCGGATCGACCACTACCTCGGCAAGGAGAGCGTCCAGAACATCATCGCGTTCCGCTTCGCCAACGGGATCTTCGAGCCGGTCTGGAACCACCACTACGTCGACCACGTCCAGGTGACCGTCTCGGAGTCGCTCGGGATCGAGCACCGCGGCAACTTCTACGAGACCGCCGGGGCGATCCGCGACATCTTCCAGAACCACGAGCTCCAGGTGCTGGCCCTGATCGCCATGGAGCCCCCGGCCAGCTTCGAGCCCGAGGACGTCCGCAACGAGAAGGCCAAGGTGCTGAAGGCGCTGCGCCACCTCGAGGGCGAGGCGGTCGACGCGCACGTGATCCGGGGCCAGTACGGCCCCGGATGGATCGACGGCAAGGAGGTCCCCGGCTACCGGGAGGAGCCCGACGTCCACCCGGACTCGGCGGTGGAGACCTACGTGGCCGCCGAGCTGCGAGTCGACAACTGGCGCTGGGCCGGCACCCCGTTCTACCTGCGAACCGGCAAGCGCCTGCCCAAGCGGGCGACCGAGGTGGTGGTCCAGTTCAAGTCGGCGCCCCACCTGCCGTTCGGGGAGGCCGCCCAGGACGGCCTCGAGCCGAACGCGCTGGTGCTGCGCATCCAGCCCGACGAGGGCATCACCATGCGGATCGGCGCCAAGGTGCCCGGGCCGTCCATGGAGGTCCGCTCGGTCAGCATGGACTTCTCCTACGGCACCTCGTTCTCCGACGACCTCCCCGACGCCTACGAGCGGCTGCTGCTGGACGTGATGCTGGGCGACCCGACGCTGTTCCCGCGCTGGGACGAGGTCGAGCAGGCCTGGCAGGCGGTCCAGCCCATCCTCGACCGCTGGACCGAGGCGCCGGCGCCGGAATTCCCCAGCTACGAGGCCGGCAGCTGGGGGCCCAAGTCCGCCGACCAGCTGATCGCCCGGGGCCGGCCGGGCCGCCGCTGGCGGCGCCCATGACCAGGGGGGTGCCCCGATGAACCAGGGCCAGGTGGCGGAGTCGTTCGAGGAGGTCGCACCCGGCGACATCGAGCAGGCGCTGGAGCGCCAGCGTCGCCAGGGTGAGAACGGCGGCGGCGCGGTCGTCAGGGCCAGCGTGGCCAACCTGGTGGTGGTCACGGCCAACCGGGCCGCCGGCCAGCGGGCGCTGGCCGCGGTCGAGGAGCTGGGCGCCCGCGCCCCCTCCCGTTGCGTGGTGCTGATCGCCGAGCCGCCCGAGGGCCGCCAGGGGGTGCGCTCCTGGGCCCGGGTGGTCAACCGCCGGCCCGACCAGGGGCCGGAGGTGGTCTGGGAGGAGGTCGTCGTCCAGACCAATGTCCATCCGCGGCACCTGACCGCGGTGGTGCTGCCGCTGCTGCTGCCCGAGCTGCCGGTGTTCACCTGGTGGGAGGGGACTCCGCCGTTCGGCCAGCAGGTGTTCGACGAGCTCACCTCGGTCACCGACCGGCTGATCGTCGACTCGGCCGCCTTCACCGACCCGCTCGCCGACCTGGTCCGGCTGGCCGGGGCGGTGGCGACGCTGGAGCCGGCGGTGACCGACTGCGCCTGGGGGCGGCTGACCCCCTGGCGGGAGCTGCTGGCGGCTCCGTTCAGCGGCCCCCACCTGCGGCCATCGATCGACCGGGCCCGCTGGCTGCGGGTCGACTCGGTGGAGCCGACGGCCGGCCTGGAGCTGGTCGGCTGGTTCGCCTCCCGGCTGGGCTGGGAGCTGGAGGCCGTCCAGCAGGCCGGCGACGAGCTGGCCGCCGACTACCGCACGCCCACCGGCACCTGCAAGGCTCGGGTGGTGTCGGCCATCGGCTCCTCCAACCTGACCCGGGCCCACCTGGAGCTGGAGACCGACGACGGGCCTGCCAGCGTCCGGGTCGAGGCCCCGCCCGGCCACCTGGTCGCCACCGTCGAGGTTCCTGGCCAGCCCACCGGGCGGCGCAAGGTCGGCCGCGGGCCCGGCCCCTCCACCGGCCCAGCCGGCTTCGGCCAGGAGCTGCAGCTGTTCGGCCGCGACCGGGTCTTCGAGGACGCCCTGGCCGAGGCGGCCGCCCTGCTCCAGCCGGAGGGGCCGGGCCGGAGGGGTGCCCCGAGTTGAACGCCTCGGAGCGGGTCGAGGTGGTGGCCGACCAGGGCGGGATGGCGGAGGCGGCGGCCCGGCTGGTGATGGCCGACCTGGAGGCTGCGGTGCAGGCGCACGGGTCGGCCACCTGGGTGCTGACCGGCGGCGGCACCCCGATGGCGGCCTACCGGCGGCTGGCCTCCCACGACCTGCGCGCCGGGGTCGAGTGGGACCGGGTCCGGGTGGCCATGGGGGACGAGCGCTGCGTGCCCGTCGACCATCCCGACTCCAACTGGGGCCAGGCCGCCGCGGCCCTGCTGGACCACGTCCCCATCCCCGACCACCACCGCCTGCGGCCCAGGGGCGAGCTACCCGGCGACCAGGCCGCCGAGGACTACCAGGCCGCCCTGGGCAGGCTCCCGGAGGCGGCCGGCGGGCTGCCGCGCCTTGAGGTCGTCTGGCTGGGGGTCGGGGAGGACGGCCACTGCCTGTCGCTGTTCCCCGGCCGGCCGGAGGTCGAGGCCGACGACCGGCTGGTGGTGGCCGTCCACGGCGCCCCCAAGCCGCCACCGGACCGGGTCAGCCTCACCCTGTCCGCCCTGGCCGGGGCCGAGCGGCTGCTGGTCCTGGCCGCCGGCCCGGCCAAGGCCGACCCGGTCGCCCGGGCCAGGGCCGGCGACGACCGCCTGCCCCTGACCCGAGCCGTCGACAGCGTCCGCGGCGCCGGCGGCTCGGTCACCTGGCTGCTGGACCGCGCGGCCGCCGGATAGCCCCGACCCAAGGCGGGGTAGCCTGCTCAATGAGCAGGCGGGTGCAGCCGAAGGAGTCCCAATGACCGGTGAACAGGGCCAGAGCACGCTGAGCGTGACCGACAACCGGACCGGGCGGACCTACGAGATCCCGATCCAGGACGGGGCCATCCGGGCCATGGCGCTGCGCGACATCAAGGTCGACGACGACGACTTCGGGCTGCTGTCCTACGATCCCGCGTTCATGAACACGGCCAGCTGCCGCAGCGCCATCACCTACATCGACGGCGACAAGGGCATCCTGCGCTACCGCGGCTACCCGATCCAGGAGCTGGCCGAGCAGGTCAATTTCCTCGAGGTGGCCTGGCTGCTGATCGAGGGCGAGCTGCCGGACCACCAGCGGCTGGACGCCTGGACCGACGAGATCAACCACCACACCTTCGTCCACGAGAACATCAAGAAGTTCATCGACGGCTTCCACCACGACGCCCACCCCATGGGCATCCTGGTCGGCACGGTCGGGGCGCTGTCGACCTTCTACCCCGACGCCAAGAAGATCGACGACCCGGCCGTCCGCCGCCGCCAGGTCATCCGGCTGATCGCCAAGATCCCGACCCTGGCCGCCTACGCCTTCCGGCACGCCCGCGGGCTGCCCTACCCCTATCCCGACAACGAGCTGTCCTATGCCGGCAACTTCCTGAACATGATGTGGAAGATGGGGGAGCCGAAGTTCCAGCCCGAGCCCGTCCTGGAGCACGCCCTTGACGTGCTGTTCACCCTGCACGCCGACCACGAGCAGAACTGCTCGACCAGCGCCATGCGGGCGGTCGGCAGCTCCCGGGTCGACCCCTACTCGGCGGCCGCGGCCGCCGTTGCCGCCCTGTACGGGCCGCTGCACGGCGGAGCCAACGAGCAGGTGCTGCGGATGCTCGAGGAGATCGGCTCGGTGGACAAGGTGCCGGCCTACATCGAGCGGGTCAGGAAGGGCGAGATGCGCCTGATGGGCTTCGGCCACCGCGTCTACAAGAACTACGACCCGCGGGCCAAGATCATCAAGCAGGTGGCCGACGACGTGTTCAAGATCACCGGGCTGAACCCGCTGCTGGAGATCGCGGTCGAACTGGAGCGGATCGCCCTGGAGGACGACTTCTTCGTCGACAAGCGGCTGTACCCGAACGTCGACTTCTACTCGGGCATCATCTACGAGGCCATGGGCTTCCCGATGGAGATGTTCCCGGTGCTGTTCGCGATCGGGCGGATGCCGGGCTGGCTGGCCCAGTGGGACGAGAACCTCAACGACCCGGAGCAGAAGATCGCCCGGCCGCGCCAGCTCTACCTCGGGCCGGGAGCGCGCCACGTCGTCCCCGCCGCCCAGCCGGACTGAACCCGCGGCGGTCGGTCCCGGCAGGACGGGCAGCCGACGGCCGGCTGATCAGAGGCCGCGGCGGGCCCGCGCGGTCAGGGTGAGGGGACTCGAACCCCTGACGCGCCGGCTGGCCGCCGACGTGGCCGACCTTGGCGCACCCTGCTGCCGTCAGGTGTGGGAGGGCAAGCCTGCTCGCCCGGCTCGCGATTGTCAAGACATACCTCGCATATGGGCGACCAAGCGCTACGCAAAACCGCAGGTCACGCAGGTCGCGGGCGAGCGTCAGGGCCGAAATAACCTCGACTGAACAACGGGCGGGCCTGCCCTGTTAGCGGCCCGGCGGTGCGCGAACACCCCGGGCCCGGACCAAGGGGGTAATCCTTGGCCACGAAAGACCCTACCGCCGCACGCCGGCTGCTGGTAGCCCAGGTCCGCGACCTGGCCACCGGCGTCGGCCTGGCCATCCGCACCGCCCGCGCCCTGGGCTTGCCGGTCGAACCCGGCGTCTCGCAGGGCCGCGACGCCCTCATCCTCTGGGCGCACCTGCTCGACGACGTGATGCCGTCGTAGCCCGACCCGATGCCAGCGGCCCCGTCACCCGGCGGGGCCGTTCGGCGTCTAGAAGAACACGGACGGCTCGCGGTCGTGCAGGTGTGCCCGGGTCGCATGGCCCCAACGGGCGAGCGACACGGCGACCAACGGGCAGATGTCGGTCGACAGCCCCTTGCGGGCCCATGCCCAGCTATCGCCGAGCGGCCGGGTGGCGGCGCCGGCCACCGCGGCGTCGAGCGCCGGCCGGGGGACATACCGAAGGGACCGCTCGGCCACGGCGTCGTAGAACCCGCCGTCGGCGGCCGCCCGCGCCCGGGTCGACGGCTTGACCACTTCCAGCCCGGCGGCCTCGAGCGGCGCGATGAGCGACCCGGCCGGGCCGACCTCGTCGACCACCACGGCGCACGGCTGCCACCGCTCGGCCAGCTCGACCAGGCGCCCGACCGCCCACGTCGTCCCCGGCCGATGGTCGACCACCTCGGCATGGCCGAGCCCGTCGGCACGTAGCCCGGCAACGGCGATGGCGGCGTGGGCCCGCTCGGGGGTGACGTCGGCGGCGAACGCGACCGGGTCGACCGCGGCCGAGTCCGGATCCGCCAGCGCCCGCCAATCCGCCTCGCCGATGACCAGCCAGTCCGCCGGGATATCCCCTGGCCAAAGGTTGCAATAGGCCCTACAGAAGTCGGCCAGCTCGAGCCGCTCATACTCGGCGGCGATGCGGGCCTCGGTGACGGTATGCCCGAGCGCCGGCATGCACCCCCACCACGTCGTTGGGTCCGCCGGGTCCGACCCGGGCAGGGCCGACCACTCGAAGTAGGCAACGCTTCCGCGGCCAGCGCGCTGGCTACGGGCCCGGCCGCGCTCGACCTTGCCGCGCAAATAGGCGCTCTTGTGCGTCCCGGCGGTCGACACGACCCAGAGCTGCGGTTGCGGCCGGGTAATCATGGTCGGCGACAAGCCTTGCTCGAGCCGTGAGTCCTCGAGCCCCCATGCCTCATCGGCAACGGCGACGTCGAGCACGTCAGAGTGCCCGGCCTTCTCACCCGGGGCCGTGATGCCGTGACGCGACCCGTTGTGCCATCGAATCGTCTCGTCGCCCCGCTGATAGCGCACCTTGAACTCGCCGCGGTAAGGGGACCGCTGTAGGGCGGCCACGTGGTCGTCTTCCCACTTGAGCCGCGCGTGGATGCGGTCCTGGGCCGAGTACAGCACCCGGGACCGGGCCCAGGTGCGGCAGCGATGCACCAGCACGGCCAGCTCGAGCGTGGTCTTGCCGGACTGGCGCGGCAGGGTCGCGTCGACTTCTGAGTAAGCCAGCAGCCCGGTTGCCGGGTCCAGTTCCATGGCCACGTCCGCAACGAGCCGCTGCCACGGCATGAACGGGGTGCCGAGCTGCTCGGCGACCTCGGCCACGGCGGCGCCGAGCGTCTCTCGGGACGGGTCGCGGGGGGTGGCGTACAGCGGCGGGCAGTCCACGGCGGTCAGCACGGCGACCTCGAACACACACACCGGACGCAGGGCGCGGGGGCGTCCGGCCGCATCCCATGGGGGGAACGGGTCACCATCGCCTCGACTGCCGCGGACGGTCGGGCAGCTCGGCCCGGTCGCCGAGCTCTTGGTTGCATGCCCGGCCGCACCACGGGCATCGGGACAGCACGCCGTGGGCGGGTCGGACGTTGGCGGGGTCCAGGGCCAGGTCGGGGCGCAGCGACCGCGGGATGAGATGGTGGACGTCGCCGGCCATGGGGTGCCCGCACAGTATGCAGACGTCAGAGCTGGCCAGGACGCGGGCGCGTAGGCGTCGCCATGGTCGCCGGCTCGGCCCGCCTCGCTTGGCCGGCACGGGTCACCTTGGCTTGCGACGCCGGCGCTGGCGCAGCGTCTCGCGGTGGTGGTGGCAGCGGTCGCCCGGCCCCTTGAACGGGATGCGGCAGACGACGCATCGGCTCTGCCAGCCAGCCGGCCGCCAGACCATCGTCGCCTTACCCATGGCGCAGCCGGGCCAGGGTGGCGAGCGGGGCGACCCGTACCCCGTCGCCTCCCCCGGCCCGTACGCCGACCACCCCGGCGCCCGCGTAGGCGCCTACCCGGACGACGGCCACGTGGTCGAGCGCGGCCCTGGTTCGCACCACGCGGTCGCGGGCCAGCCATCGGCTACCCCCAGGGACCTCGGCAAAGCCGATGGACAGCGACAGCGGGACCTGGTCGCGGGCCAGGGCCAGGACCTCGTTCCCGAGCGCGGTGTCCGAGACGTGCCAGGCACCCCAGGCGGCATCGGCGCGCTCTTCCAGCTCGACCGTCACGCCGATCGGGAGCATGCCCGGGTCGCCGCGCGGGTGGGTGCGCATGAACGGCACCTTGGCCGGGTCGACGCCGGCCAGCGCGCCGCGCTCAAACGTCTCGACGACCAGCCGGCCGCGGTCCATGACGCGCGCTTCCACGCCCCACGGCAGCAACGGCCCTTCCAGCGTGCGGCCGTCGCCATCGGCGCGGACGTGCAGGTCGGCCGAGAACGCGCGTTCGAGTACCGTCATGCGACTACCCCCTCGGGCGGCTCGGCCCGGTCGTCGATACCCGGGATGGGCGGGCGGTCCTCCAGCTCGCGGACCTCGCTGGGCAGCAGCCAGCCCGCCTCAATGCCCAGCTTGTGCGCGGTGTAGCGGTCGAGCAGGGTCGCCCGGACCATCCCGCCGGGGTTGAAGCGGGCTTGCTGGGTCCGCGGCAGCAGGGTCGAGACGGCGCGTTCGATGCGGTACAGCCAGGGCCGAAGGGTCCAGGTGAGCAAGTCGGATGAGCGCATCTCGGGCGAGGTGTACGCCTCGTGGCCAGCGGTCTGGCCGCCCATGGCCTCAGGCGGCACCCCGAAAATCCGGCAGATGGCTGACACGTTGAACTGCTGGGTTTGGATGAACTGGCTTTCCTCGGGGGCGATGGCGATGGCGCGCAGCTTGGCGCCGTTGCCGAGCACGGCAATGTCGCGCCGGCGGCGTGTCAGCAGCGCGACGTATTCGGCCTTCAGCTTCTCGGCGGCTTCCTTCTTGATGTCCTGCTCGGATTCGAGCACGGCGCTGGGCACCATGGCGTCGCCGAAGTAGGCGCCGCCGTACTTCTCGGCCGCCAGCCCGAGCCCAATCGTCTCGCGGGCATAGGCGATGGGCGACAGCCCGAGTACCTCGCCGGGCCAGGTGAACGCCTTGCAATGGAACAGCTCGCCCCGCGGGTACTCGACGCCGGCGACGCGGATGACGCGGCGGCCCTGCTCGGTGGTCACGGCCACCCGGTCGGGATGCACCAGGTCGACCTGCGCAGGCAGCAACCCGGCGCCGCTGCGGGCGGTCACCACCCCCCACGCATTTCCCCTGAGCAAGAGACTGGCCATGACCGCCCAAAGCCAATCGGCCAGGTCGGGGAAGTCGGCGCTCGGGCGGGCCAGCAGCGGCGGCGTCGGAATCGGGTCGCGGTCCTCGCCCCGGTACACGTGCAGGGGAAGGGTGGATACCGAGTCCGCCAGTAGCCGCACGCACCCCCAAACCGTGCTCAGCCGCAGCGCCGTCTCGACGGTGACCGGCTCGCCGGCCGCGGTTGGGCGGGCCTCGTCGGCGAGCAGCTGCTCGAGGGTCAGGGCCTCACGGTTGGCGACCCGGGACCAGACCCAGCGGTCCCACCAGCCCATGGCTCAGGTCCGGATGCCGGTGTCGACCACGAACGCCGAAGGCTGCGCGAGCTGGATGTCGGCGCGCATGTAGGCCAGGAATGCGACCTGCAGGTTGTCGGCCATGTATCGCTCTTTGAGCGGAATCAGCCGGAAGTCGTTGCGGATGCCGACCATCAGCTGCGACCAGTCCGCCGTGTAGATTTCCGACGTGTCGGTCGAGGTGCCCACGGTCAGGTTGATGGGGACCTGCTTGGTGGCCAGCATCGGCAGCATCCCCGGCGGCGGCGCGAGATAGGCGCTGGTGGTCGCCTCGCGCAGCTTCGAGAGACTGGTCGACGTGCGCGGCGCCTGGATATGCGCGTTCGGCGTGAAGTTGTTGCCGGTCACCACGCCACGGGCGTCCAGGTGCCAGTCGTAGGCGGTCGCGGTGGCAATCAGCGCGCCGTTGGCGCCGTGGGTCGTGATGGTCACACCCGTTTGGTTGCGCACACCCTGCGGCTCGGGTGGGGTGCCGGAACCGCGGAGCGCGACCCGGTCCAGCTCCAGGGCGACCTGGCCGGCGAAGCTGCGGGCGATGACGTCCTCGGCCGACGGATCGCTGTCCTCGAACAGCTCAAGGCTGAGCTTGATCAGCCGCACCATCGTGCGCGCGGTGAAGGTCACGCTGTCGAAGGTCATGTCCTGGTCGGTGATGGCGGCGTTCTCGCTCTTCCACGCGGGCGCGTTTTCGCCGGTCAGCCGGGCCAGCTTGAGCGTCGCCGCGGTCATGGGCACGGTGATGGCGCCGGCCTGAAACACCCGAGTCTGGTTCCTCGCCAAGTCGATGACACGGGCGCTCAGCGGCGTCGGCACCAGATGGCCGCCGGCGGTCAGGGTGCCCTCGCTCAGCGCGCGCTC
Source organism: Actinomycetes bacterium (assembly GCA_036003705.1). Lineage (GTDB taxonomy): Bacteria > Actinomycetota > CALGFH01 > CALGFH01 > CALGFH01 > CALGFH01. The sequence goes on from DASYSE010000107.1 coordinate 30,169, forward strand.
GTGCTCGGCACCCTGCCAGTCGCCGGTGACGATGCCGCGCAGATAGCGGTCGAAACTCAGCGCCTCATCGGCCGGGTCGAACATGCCGCGCTGCTGGCACCAGTCGTACACCGACTGCTCGCGGGTCAGGACCGGCTCGCGGGGAAGGGCGGCCCGGTCCTGACGGCGGGTGGACGCGGCGCGCAGCTCGGCGAGCTCGCGGTCGTGCTCGGCCTCGAGCGCGTCGGCGGCCTCGCGTTCGGCGACGACTTGGGCGCGGTGCTCGGCCAGTTCGTCAGGGGTCAGGTCGCGCGGGCCGGCGGGGTCTTCGGCGGCCCTCGTCAGGATGGCGTCGGCGGCCTCGCGGGCCGCGGTACGCCGCAGAATCAGGTCGTCGCGCAGGGCCACCGGGGCCGTCCTTTCCCACCACTCCTGTCGAGATGTGGGAAAGGGTACTCGCTAACGCGATGCAACGGAAGCCGAGCTAGTTGGTGGCGGCCTCGCCGGCGAACGCGGCCCACCGCAGCCAGGCGCGCTCGGCATGAATGTGGGTGTGCCCGACGACCTTCAGGTAGACGTCGCGGGCGTCGCCCTCGATGGTGACCTCGCCCCGTTCGGTGAAGTGGTCGAGCGCGTCGGCGGCGTCCTGGTCGCTGCAGCCGGTCTGGCGGACCAGGTTCTCGATTGCCAGCCGCAGCAGCAGCGACCGCTCGCGGTCGGACAGCCGCGACGGGACGCCGGCGGCGTGGTGGGCGTACTCGCTCATGTTCCCTCGCTCTCGTCGTCGAACTGGCGGTCCATGGCGCGGAGGGTCGCCCACTCCTGGGCGGCCTCCTGGAGGCGGGCGCGGGTCTCGACGACCAGCGCGCGACCATCGAGCAGCACCGCCGCCGTGTGGTCATCCCCCACCATCTGGACGCGGCCCTGGCGGTGCGCGACCTCCAGGCCCACGCGGGCGGCGTCGTAGTCGTAGCCCATCTCGGCGGCGAACGCCTCGACAGCCCACTTGCCGAGCACCACCTGCTCGTCGTCGGGTAGCCGGTCAGGTTCGCTCATCAGGTGAACCTCCTTGGGTCGTCAGGGTCGTGGTCCGGACAGCGCCAGCTCGCGCCGAGCGGGCCCAGGATGACGGGCTGCTTGTAGATGACGTGGCAGCCGGGCTCGGCGCAGCGGTAGCGCGAGAACGGATGGCGCTCGGCCAGCTCAAGCAGCGTCATCTGCTTGGCGACCTCGCGGTCGACTTCCCTACTCATGCGGGGCCTCCTGTGGGGGGTCCGATATTTCTGGCACGGTGGCCTCGGCCAGCCAGACGGCGGTGATGCGCCGGTCGGCGGCCAGCCGCCAATGGTCCGGCAGCCCGGGGCCCGCGGCCGGGATGCGCTCGACCACGCGATGCGCCGTCAGGTCTTCCAGCGCCCGCTTGACCGACCGTGACGGGTGCAACGCGGCTCTGGCGAGCGTGTTGGTGGACTGCTGGCCGGCGACGGCCAGGGCGTCGAGCACGCGCCAGCGCAGCCGGGGCATGGAATCGCGGGCGACCCGGTTTGCCACTTCCCATGCCGCGGCGCGGCCGAGCCCGAGCAGCCCGCACGCCCGCCACAGCGCGTGCAGTTGCTTGGCGAACCGGTAGGGGCCCTCGGGGTCGAGCACCAGGTCAATCTCGCCCTTGTAGTCGCGGGCGACCGGCGACCGGGCCAGGGTGACGAAGTCGGCCAGCTTGGCCAGCCGGTCGACGTCGGCCGGGGCCGGGTCGAGCGCCGGGGTGGCGGGCGCGTGCCCGAGCAGCCCGGCGGCGGCCTGGGCGATGGCGGCCCGGGCGGCCCGGGTGTCGCTGGCGGCGACCAGCGCGGCCCGGGTCCCGGCCTCGCGCTCGTCGTCGTCCAGCCGCACCAGCAGGAAGCGGTCGCCCATGACCGCGATGGCGGCGTGGGCCCGGTCGTAGGCGGTCGTCGAGCACATGACCAGCCCGAGCTTGCCCTTCCATTCCAGCCGATGCCCGCCGCCGGTCCCGACCGCGCGCGACCAGGACCCGTCGTAGACCTCGCGCAGCGCCGACAAGATGGCGCCGCGCTTGTCGGGGTGCATGGACAAGATGGTGGTGAAGTCCTTGAGCACCGCGAACCCGCGTTCGCCGATCTGGCGTAGCAGCCCGCCGGTCGCGCCCGCCGAGCGGTCCTTCTCCGGGGTGCCTGACAGCAGGGCGGCCTCGCCGCTCAGGGTGGACTCGACCGAGACGTTCGGGCAGGCGGCCAGGGCCATGGCTGTCTCGGTCTTGCCCGTGCTCGACCCGCTCACCAGCCCCAGCCACACCGGGTCGGCGTCAAGGTGCATGTTCGCGGCGTAGCAGGCCAGGGTCGCCCGGAACGCCACCAAGTCGCCGTGCTTGTGGTGGGCGCGGAAGGCCGTCTCGACCTCGGCCAGCGTCCGCCGGGACGGCGGGGGGACCGTGCCAGAAATCTCGGACTGCCCTTCGACAACGCCTGACGCGCTCGCCGAGCCCTCGACGACGAACAGCGGGGCGAAGTCGTCGAGCCTGAACCCGGCGGCCAGGTGGTCGGCGGCGGTCGCGTGCGGCCGGTTTGCCTGCGGCTCGACGACCTCGACCTCGGCGGCGACCTCACGCAGCGCGGCGCCGGCGAGCCGGGCATGGTCCCGCCCGGCCTGGTCGCGGCGGGCCACGATGGTGACGTACCCGTCGCGTAGCCACTCGATATGGGACGTGCGCAGCTGGGCGCCCGGCTTGCCGGCGATGGTCGTGGCGACCGCGCCCGCCCGGAACAGCGCGTCGGCGCTGGCCTCGCTGTCGACCAGGTAGACGCGCTCGCCGGTCTGCACCGCGTCGAGTACGTGCGGCAGCCGGTACAGCAGATGCAGCCGGGCGCCGGCCCGGTTGTCCCATCGCCACTCGCCGCCCGTCCACACTTGGTAGCGGGTGCTGGTCGGCTGCTCGTAGCGGTGGACGCGCAGGACCTCGGCGCCGCTTTCGTCGGGGTAGGGGTAGACGCCCGCCAGCCGGCCGCCGCGGGCCGGGCCGTCGTCGTCGAGGTCCTGGCGCCGCACGCCGAGCCGGTCGATAACCTGTTGCCAGCCGCAGTCGGCCTCGAAGCAATGGCCGGTCACCCGGGCGCCCTCATAGACGACCTTCAGCGACCGCTTGCCGCCCGGGTGCCCGACCGGGCAGACATACCGGCCCGGGGTGAACCGGGCGGGCGCGTCGGGGTCGTGCTTCTGCCACGCGCGCCAGAACGCGGCTTGCCCGCCGGTCATGGTCTGCGCGGTCACGACACCCACCGGCTTCGCTCGGCCAGGTCCCAGGTGTGCATGCGGTGAGCGCCCCACCACTGGCCGGCGTCGCGTGCCTGCCGCCAGTCGGCCAGCCGTGTTACGGTGGCGGGGCCGTAGGTCGCGGTGGTTGTTGGTGTGGGGCCGGGTAGCTGTCGGGGCGCCCGGCCTTCGCCGTTAGGCGGCCTGGCCATCATCGCCGCCCCTCTTGCGGGCCCGACTGGACGCCAGCGCGAGGCGGGTGAAGTAGGCGCGGCGCAGGTGCTCGGCGCGGCGGGCGCGTTCGGCGGGGTCGAGCACGCCTGAAGGGTCGGCCTCGCGCTCGAACCGGGCCAGGAACGCGGCGCGGGCCCGGGCGGTGCGGGCGGTCGGGTCGGATTCCTTCGCCCATTGGACGTGGGCGGCGATGCTGGCGCGCATGGCGCGCTGCTCGGGGGTGAGCTTGCGGGGCATGGCTTCCTCAGCCGTACCCCTGCCCTTGCGATACCCAGGGGAGGGAGGCGAGTTCGGGCCAATGCCTAAGTGCTCTGAAGTTGTTGCGGGGCAACGGTACGCTAGGGCGCATGGCAGAGCAACCCAAGACGGCCTCTCTCTGGATCATGGCCGAGCAACCCTTGCCCCACGATGTCGTCTTCTACTGCGACCAGTGCGCGCGCCGCCACGGCAGCCGACGCCTGCTGGCCGCGGCCGACCGGTACTCGGAACCCGGGCCGGGGACGGCCTGGCCGTCCGACGGCTGGCGGCTCTGGTTGGGTCGCCGGTCGGGTCGGAAGGTTCGCCTGACGAGCGTCACGGGGCCGACTGCGCTGTCCGGTGGCGGCCATCCGGACAAGCGCCGGCCGCGCGAGCGTGTCGGGCCGGTCCTGCGGCCGGGCGGCCTTCGGTTCCTCTGGGTCCCGCTGGACATGTGGGCGCCCGCCGCGCAGCTCATCTGCTACAAGTGCTCGGCCCGGCCGCGAGTGGCCCGGGCGAAGCTGGTCGAGCTGGCCGAGCAGGCGATGGCCGCCGGCCGCCATGACGCCTACGTCTAGAGCCTTCCTGTACGGCACGCCGTACGCTACGCTCAAGCCATGAGCGAACACATGGCAACGCTGCACGCCGTCATCACCCAGGAAGGCGACTGGTACGTTGCCCAATGCCTCGAAGTCGACGTGGCCAGTCAGGGCAAGACCATCGAGGATGCGCTCACCAACCTGCGAGAAGCCTTAGAACTCTACTTCGAGGATGAGCCGGTCCCGCAGACGCCGCAGCCGATGGTCGCTCCCGTCGAGGTCCGCATCCCCGCGTGAGCGGCCTGCCGGTCGTATCGGGCGCCAAGACTGTCCAAGCCCTACGGCGGGCCGGCTTCCAGAAGCCACCCGGCCGTCGTGGTCAACGCGGCAGCCACGTGAAGCTACGGCATCCCACGACAGGGCGGACAGCCATCGTCCCGCAGCATCCCGAACTGGCGGTCGGCACGCTCAGGTCGGTCCTCCGGCAGGCGGGCCTGACAGCTGAGGAATTCCGTCAGCTCCTCTGACCTACAGGTCGCCGAGCCCGAGCCGGCGGGCCTCGTCGGCGGCCCGCTCGGCGGCGGTCGCCGCGGCGTAGCGGTCGAGCATGTCGCGGCGCGACCAGCCGGCCACGGCCATGAGCCCGCCTTCGGTGCCCCCGGCGGCCAGCCAGCGGTGCGCGGCGGTGTGGCGCAGCACATGGGGGTGAAAGCCCTTGATGCCGGCGAGGGTGGCGCGGTCGCCCAGGGCGGCGTGCAAACCCGAGTACCCGAGCGTCTTGCTGCGGGCGCCGAGCCAGAGCGCCGGGCTCGCGGCGAGCCGATGGGCCCGGCGCAGCCGTAGGTAGCGGTCCAGCGCCCGGCCGGTCTGCGGGCCGAACGGCACCAGCCGTCCCTTGCCGCCCTTGCCCCGGCGCACCAGCGCCGTCCCGGCGCGCAGGTCGACGTCGTCGACGGTGAGCGCGACCGCCTCGCCGGCCCGCAGTCCCGTCTCGAGCATGAGCCGTACCAGGGCGTCGTCGCGTCGGTGCAGGAACGTCGGGCCTTGGCAGGCGCCAAGCAGCGCCTTGAGCTGGGCATCGGACAGCACCGGCGTCACCTTCTCGTCGACCCGGGGCGGCTTGAGCCCGAGTAGCGGGTCGGCGTCCAGCTCGCCCTCTTCGACCAGCCAGGCGGCGAACCGGCGCAGCGCGAGCTGGCGGGCTTTGGCGCTGTTGCCCTCGGCGCCGTGGTCGAGCAGATCGGCGACATAGGCGGTGACGGTCGCCCGGTCGAGCACGGCCGGGGTGCCGGTTCGCTCCGCCCAGGCCAGGAACGCCCGGGCGCCGCCCGCGTACACCTTCAGCGTGGCCGGCGACTTCCGCTCGGCGCGTAGGTGCAACTCCCAGCTCGGCAGCAGGGCGGCCAGGTCGAGACTCGGGCGTTGCTTGGGCATAGCCGATATCTTGACCTAGAGCGCTGCGCTATGGCAAGCTCGACCCTGGCCGCTACTGTTACCGCAGCTCAGGAAGGGGATTCGGCGGCCCTAGCCTACCCGGCTTCAGTCGAGTTATACCTCGCATACCTCCTGGTCGGGCGGGTCACGACTGCTGGAACCCGGCCAGGAAGGCCACCGCGTTGGCCCCAAGGGCGTCTAGGGCGTAGCCGCCCTCCTGGACCACCACCGTCGGCCGGCCGACCCCGGCCAGGGCGGCGCCGATGCGCCGGAAGCCCTCGGTGGTCACCTGGAAGGCGCCCAGCGGGTCGCCGGCGAAGGTGTCGAAGCCGAGCGAGACGACCAGGGTCGCCGGGCCGAACCCGGCCACCAGCTCGATCGCCTCCTGGAGGGTTTCCAGATACTCGTCGTCGCCGGTGCCGTCGGGCAGGGGCAGGTTGCGGGTCGTGCCCCGGCCCGGCCCGTCGCCGGCCTCGTCGGCGGCCCCGGTGAAGTGCGGGTAGTGACCGCCCGGCTCGCCGTGCAGCGACACGTACAGCACCTCGCCATCCTCCCAGAACACGTCCTGGGTGCCGTTGCCGTGGTGGAAGTCGACGTCGACGATCGCCACCCGCCCGAGCCGGCCGAGCGCCCTGGCCGCGATGGCGGCGTTGTTGAGCAGGCAGAAGCCGCCGTAGTAGCCGGGGCCGGCATGATGGCCCGGCGGGCGGCACAGCGCGTAGGCGGCGCCGGCGCCGCCGGCGACCAGGTCGACGGCGGTGAGGGCGGCGTCGGCCGCGCCCACCGCGGCCGTGAAGCTCCCGGCGACCAGCGGGGTCGCCGTGTCGAAGCAGAACCAGCCGGGCCGGCCGACCCCGCTGCCCAGGTCGCGGCCGCCTCCCCTGGCCAGCCGGGAGATGGCGAAGGAGTCGGGGATCAGCACCGGCGGTCCTCCGGCCGCCCGCCAGGCCGCCCACGCCCCCTGGAGGAACTCGACAAGGGCCGGCTCGTGCACGGCCAGGATCGGCTCCATCCCGTGCCCGGCCGGCTCGACCACCGGGTGGCCGGCCGCGGCCAAGCCGGCTCGGAGCAGCTCACCCCGCTCCACCCGCTCGTACACCGGCCGCACGAGCTCGCCGTAGTTCACCTCGTAGGGCGGGTCGTGTTCGCGGTGGGCGTCGCCGGCCACCACCGGCATCGGGTCCATGACCACGGACCCTACTGGAGTCGGCGGCGCCCCGGTCATGCGGCCGACCCGTCACGGCCTGTCATGCCGATCGGCTAGGGTTTCCGCACATGCCCGACTCCCTCTCCCTCGACCAGGCCAGGCGGGTCGCCCTGGCCGCCCAGGGTCTGGCGGCGCCCGCCCGGGCCAACCGGGCAGGACCGGCGAGGTTGCGCGCCGCCCTGGACCAGCTGGGCGCCCTCCAGATCGACTCGATCAACGTGGTCGCCCGCAGCCACGAGCTGGTCCTGGCCGCCCGGGCCGGCGCCCACGACCGGGCGGCGTTCGACCGGGTCGTCTACCGCCGCCGGGACGGCTTCGAGTACTGGGGGCACGCCGCCTCGTTCCTGCCGATGGCCCAGTTCCGGCTGTGCCTGCCCCGGATGCGGCGGCTGGCCGCCGCCACCCGCGGCTGGTGGGCGGACATCCGCCAGCGCCACCACCGGCTGTACGGCCCGGTGCTGGACCGCATCCGGGCCGAGGGGCCACTGGCCGCCTCCGCCTTCCGCGACCCCGACGGCCCGCGCCGCGGCAGCTGGTGGGACTGGGCGCCGGCCAAGCATGTGCTCGAGGACCTGTTCGACCAGGGCGTGGTGCTGGTCCACGACCGGGTCAACTTCGAGCGCCGCTACGACCTGGCCGAGCGGGTCCTGCCGCCCGGGGTCGACACCTCCGAGCCGACGCCGGCCGAGGCCGCCCTCGAGCTGACCCTGCTGGCCGCCCGCGCCCTCGGCGTCGGCACCGCCGCCGACCTGGCCGACTACTACCGCCTGCGGCCGGCCGAGGCCAGGGCGGCGCTGGCCGAGGCGGTGGCCGCCGGCCTGCTCCAGGAGGTCGCCGTGGCCGGCTGGGCCAAGCCGGCCTACCTGCTCCCGGGTACCCGCGTGCCGCGGCGGGTGGCCCACCCGCCGGTGCTGCTCAGCCCATTCGACTCGCTGATCTGGTCGCGCGAGCGCACCCAACGGCTGTTCGGCTTTCGCTACCGGCTGGAGGTCTACGTGCCCGCCCCCAGGCGGGTCCACGGCTACTACACGATGCCGGTGCTTGCCGGCGGCCGGCTGGTGGCCCGGGCCGACCCCAAGCACGACCGCCGGGACGGCCGCCTGCTGCTGCGGCGCCTGCACCTGGAGGCGCCCGACGAGCCCGACGCCGCCGTGGCCGCGACCGCGGCCGCCGCCGCCCGGCTGGCCGTCCACCTGGGCGCCGGCCGGGTCGAGGCCGGCGACGCCATGCCCGCCGACCTGGCCAAGCGGCTGCGGGTGGCGCTGGAGACCGTGGGGCCCCTGGGGGCGGCCGGCGCCTGAGCCTGGCCGACCCGCGCTACCCTGCGGTGGTGTCCCGTCGAGCCGCCAAAGGGGGCGAGCGGATGATCCCGCAGCGCAAGGGCATGGCCTCCAAGCAGGCCCACGTCGACCTCCCCGAGGGAACCTGCGAGGAGGAGCACGGCCGCCAGGCGTTCACCGGACGCGCCTCCCACCTGTACCGGACCGCGCCCCCGACCGCCTGGGTCAAGGTCGAGGGCCCGCTGCGCCCGTGGGCGTTCGACTGGAACCGGCTCACCCCGCCCGACCAGACCGACCCAGAGGCCGACCCGCTGGTGGTGCTGTCCAACAGGGACCTGTCCGTGCTGGTGTCGCGCCGCTCGGCGCCGATGCCGTTCTTCGTCCGCGACGCCGACGGCGACGTCGTCTACTTCGTGCACCGGGGCGAGGGGACGCTGGAGACCGACTACGGGCCGCTGCGGTTCCGGGCCGGCGACTACCTGGTCGTGCCCAAGGGCACCACCCACCGGGTGGTGCCGGCCACCACCGACAACTTCTTCCTGCTGATCGAGGGCGACGAGTTCGTCCTGCCCGACAAGGGCCTGCTCGGCCACCACGCCCTGTTCGACCCGGGGGTGCTGGAGACGCCGGAGCCCGACCCGCACGACCAGCAGGGCGAGTTCCGCGTCCGGGTGCGCCGCCGTGGCGAGGTGACCACCTTCACCTTCCCGCACCATCCGCTGAACGTCGTCGGCTGGCAGGGCGACCTGGCGCCGTTCCGGCTCAACGTGGCCGACTTCCGCCCGGTGGTCAGCCCCCGCTACCACCTGCCGCCGAGCGTCCACACCACCTTCCGGTGCCGCGGCTTCGACATCGCCACCTTCGCCCCCCGCCCGTTCGAGACCGACCCGGGCGCGCTGCGGGTGCCGTTCTACCACTCGAATATTGATAACGATGAGCTGCTCTTCTACCACGACGGCGACTTCTTCAGCCGCAAGGGCATCGACAAGGGCATGGCCACCCTGCACCCGGCCGGCGTCCATCACGGGCCCCAGCCGGGCGCGGCCGAGGGTGCCGCCACCAAGCAGATGACCGACGAGGTGGCGGTGATGATCGAATGCCTGGAGCCGCTCACCGTCAGCCCCGAGGCCGAGAAGGCCTCGATCCAGGCCTACGCCACCTCATGGGCCAGAGGGCTCGGCCTGCTCGACGAATGACCACACCGCGGCGCCGGCGCCGGCGGGGAGTCGGGCTCGGCCGGGGGGTCGGGCCCGGCCTGCTGGTGGTCGGCGGGGCCGGGACGGCGCTGCTGCCGCAGACCCCCCGCTGGCTGCTGCACGTGGCCCTCGGGCCGTTCCGTGGCAGGCGGCCGCCGAGGGGGAACGCTCCGCGCTCCGCCGCGAGCGGCTCGCCGGGTGGGCCGAGCACGGGTAGCCTCATGCCATGCTCGTCACCGCGCGCCTGCGCCCACCCGACCGCACCGTCGAGGTGGCCGACGTCCGGCGCGTCGCCGACCTGCTGGCAAGTCTGGAGGTGCTCCCCGGAGCGGTGCTGGTGATCCGCGACGGCGCGCTGCTGACCAGCCAGGACGAGCTGCACGACGGCGACCGGGTCGAGGTCCGGTTCGCGATCTCGGGAGGAGGATGAGCCGATGGCCATGCGTTGCAAGCGCTGCCGCGGCCGGGCCGTCATGGAGCTCCGCCGGCACAACGCCGCCTTCTGCCGCGACTGCTTCCTCCACTACGTCGGCCAGCAGGTGACCCGGGCAATCGCCAAGTACCGGATGCTCGGCCACACCGACCGGGTGCTGGTGGCGGTCTCCGGCGGCAAGGACTCGCTGGCTCTCTGGGACCTGCTGCTCGACCTGGGCTACCGCGCCGACGGGCTGTACCTGAGCCTCGGGATCGGCGCCTACTCCGAACGGTCCAAGGCGGTCTGCCAGGAGTTCGCGGCCGCCCGCGGCGCCACCCTCCTGGTCCACGACCTGGCCGGCGAGCACGGCTACACCATCCCGGAGGCGGCCGGCCAGGGCGGCCGGTCCTCCTGCGGGGTGTGCGGGCTGTCCAAACGCTACGTGTTCAACCGGGCCGCGCTGGACGGCGGCTACGACGTGGTCTGCACCGGCCACAACCTCGACGACGAGGCGGCGGTGCTGTTCGGCAACACCCTGCGCTGGGACACCGCCGCCATGGCCAGGCAGTTCCCGGTCCTGGAGGCGACCCGCCCCGGCCTGGTCAAGAAGGCCAAGCCGCTGTACCGGGTGGCCGAGCGGGAGACCGCCGGCTACTGCGTGCTCAAGGGCATCGACTACGTGGTCGAGGAGTGCCCGCTGGTCGCCGGCAACACCCAGATGCGGCACAAGGAGACCCTCAACCAGATGGAGGAGGCCGCGCCCGGCACCAAGCACACCTTCCTGTTCGGCTACCTGGACCGGGCCGCCGCCCTGCTCAAGGTGGCCGACGTGACCGAGCTGGCCGAGTGCGCCCGCTGCGGCATGACCACCCAGGCCCCGGACGACCCGGCCGAGCCGCCGGTGTGCGCCTTCTGCCGTTCCAAGGACCGGCTGGTGCGGTCGCTGCCCGTGGTCGAGGGCGCGTCGCGGTGAAGCCCCGCAGGGGTCCGGGGAACCCCAACGGGATGCCCCGGTGAAACCAATCCAGGTCGGGGAGCGGGTGCTGCTCCAGGACGTCAAGGGCCGCCGCTACCTGATCACCCTGGAGCAGGGCGGGACCTTCCACACCCACAAGGGCCGCCTGGCCCACGACGAGCTGATCGGCGCCGCCGAGGGCGCTGTCGCCCGCACCGACCTCGGCCAGCGGCTGCTGGTGCTGCGCCCGACCCTGGCCGACTGGGTGGTCAAGATGCCCCGCGGCGCCCAGGTCATCTACCCCAAGGTGCTGGCCCTGATGGTGATGGCGGCCGACGTCCAGCCCGGTCAGACCGTCGTGGAGGCGGGCGCCGGGTCGGGGGCGCTCTCGATCGCCCTGCTGCAGGCGCTCGCCCCCGGCGGGCGGCTCCACTCCTTCGAGCTGCGGCCCGACTTCGCCGCCACGGCCAGAGGCAACGTGGAGAGCTGGTTCGGCAAGCCTCCGGAGGGCTTCCAGCTGCACGAGGGTGACGTGGTCTCGGGCATCACCACCGTCGGGCAGGTCGACCGGGTCCTGCTCGATCTGCTCGAACCCTGGCTGGTGGTGCCGGGCGCGGCCGACGCCCTCGCACCCGGCGGGACGCTGGTCTGCTTCGTGGCCACCGTGCCCCAGGTCATGCGCGCCGTCCAGGCCCTCGAGAGCTCGGGCGGCTTCGGCCTGATCGAGACCTCGGAGGCGATCTTCCGCCCCTGGCACGTCGACGGCCTGGCCGTCCGGCCCGAGCATCGCATGGTCGGCCACACCGGCTTCCTGGTCTCGGCCCGCCGCGTCGACGGCCCCTGGCCAGCCCCCGGCCCGATCCGCTGACCAGCTCGGGTGGGGAGATCAGGGGGCACGCCAGCGCCCGAGAAGGTCAGGACACCATCAAGGACGCCTGGCCGAGCGCCGATACACGACCGGGCCGCCGCTCGACGGCGGCCACGTCGTGGCGACTGTGGAGGTTGTTTGTGCTGCTCAACGGGAGTTCCCGCCGCTGGTCGGGAAGGCCGGGTAGCATGGCCATGGGATGACTTCCGCGTCCCCCGAACCGTTGCCGACCCCCCGACCTCGATGCGTTCCCGGGCGCGTCTCGGCGGGCTACTCCAGATTTGGTCACAAGCGCGCTATTGGAAGAGCCGATAGGGTTTAGGCAAGTCTACCTAGCCATCCATCGGTAGCCTCCACCACCGCCGAAGGGGGGACTCACGTGAAGGACGCCGACCGCTCCAGGCAGTCCCGTTCCCGTCGCGACCCCGATCCCAACCCCGAGGAGGCGCTGGAACCAAGCGAGCTGCAGCGGCAGATCCAGTTCCTCGAGGAGGAGACGGCCTTGCTCCGCCGCCGCCTGCAGGACTCGCCGCGCCAGGTCCGCGTGCTCGAGGAACGGCTGCTCGAGACCAAGGGCCAGCTCGCGCAGGCGCTCTCCCAGAACGAACGCCTGGCCGCCACCCTCAGGGAGGCCAGAGAGCAGATCATCGCCCTCAAGGAAGAGGTGGAGAAGCTCACCGCCCCGCCCTCGGGCTTCGGGGTGGTCCTCGGGGTCAACGACGACGGCACCATCAACATCTCCTCGGGCGGCCGCAAGCTGCGGGTCAACGTCCACCCCGAGATCGACCCCAAGTCGCTCCAGCCGGGCCAGGAGCTGATGCTCAACGAGGCCCTGAACGTGGTCGAGGCCTGCACCTACGAGATCCAGGGTGAGGTCGTCCAGCTCAAGGAGATGCTCGGGCTGGACAGGGCGCTGGTCATCGGCAACGCCGACGAGGAGCGGGTGGTGCAGATCGGCGAGCCGCTGCGCAACCGCACCCTGCGGGCCGGCGACTCGCTGCTGCTGGACGTCCGCTCTGGCTTCGTGCTCGAACACCTGCCCAAGCCGGAGGTCGAGGAGCTGATCCTGGAAGAGGTGCCCGACATCTCCTACCAGGACATCGGCGGCCTGGCCGACCAGATCGAGCAGATCCGCGACGCGGTCGAGCTGCCGTTCCTGCACGCCGACCTGTTCGCCGAGCACCAGCTCAAGCCGCCCAAGGGCATCCTGCTGTACGGCCCCCCGGGCTGCGGCAAGACGCTGATCGCCAAGGCGGTGGCCAACTCGCTGGCCAAGAAGGTCGCCGAGGTGACCGGACAGGCGAGCGGGCGCAGCTACTTCCTCAACATCAAGGGCCCCGAGCTGCTCAACAAGTACGTCGGGGAGACCGAGCGCCAGATCCGGCTGATCTTCCAGCGGGCCAAGGAGAAGTCCAGCGAGGGCGTGCCGGTGATCGTGTTCTTCGACGAGATGGACTCGATCTTCCGCACCCGCGGCTCGGGCGTGTCCTCCGACGTCGAGAACACCATCGTTCCCCAGCTGCTGAGCGAGATCGACGGGGTCGAGCAGCTCAAGAACGTGATCGTGATCGGCGCCTCCAACCGCGAGGACATGATCGACCCGGCGATCCTGCGGCCCGGCCGCCTGGACGTGAAGATCAAGATCGAGCGGCCC
>DASYSE010000108.1:0-1679 GCA_036003705.1 Actinomycetes bacterium
GGTCCCGGTCACCGTGCGCCCGACCCTCCGGTGACCTGATCACTGACTTCATTGACAGATGTCGATGGAGGCGGCATCCTTATATCGAAGTTCGTCGATCAATGGAGGTGTCGTGTGACGGCCAACGCCGCGGCATGCTGCGCGCCGCTTGGGGCGGCGTCGCTGTCGGACAGCGAGGCCGAGGCCACGGCTCGGCTGTTCAGGGCCCTTGCCGACCCGCACCGGGTCAGGATCGTCAACCTGCTGGCCACCAGCCCCGACCCGGCCTGCGTGTGCGAGCTCACCGGCCCGCTTCGGCTCAGCCAGCCCACCGTCAGCCATCACCTGAAGAAGCTCGTGGTGGCCGGGCTGCTGGACCGTGAGCAGCGCGGCACCTGGGCCTACTACTCCCTCAACCGCGACGCGCTCGGCCGCCTGGCCGCCGTCGCCGACCTCCAAGGAGCCACCGCATGACCACCACCACCGATGGCCAGCAGGACGACGTGCTGGTCGAGGTCCTGACCGATCTGAACGTTCGCGAGCAGGTCCGGGCCCGCTACGCCGAGCTCGCCGAGCGCGCCACCGCCGGCAGCATCGTCGACGACTGCGGCTGTGGGCAGCCTGCCGACTGCGGTTGTGGCAGCGGCTGCTGCGGCCCGGCGGCCGAGGAACCCGGGATCGGGGCGGGCCTGTATGCGGCCGCCGACAGGGAGACCCTGCCGGACGCGGCGCTGCTGGCCAGCCTTGGCTGCGGCAACCCCACCGCGGTGGCCGAGCTGCGCGAGGGCGAGACGGTCCTGGACCTGGGCTCGGGCGGCGGCATCGACGTGCTGCTGTCGGCCCGCCGGGTCGGCCCCGCCGGCAAGGCCTACGGGCTGGACATGACCGAGGAGATGCTCGCCCTGGCCCGCCGCAACGCCACCCAGGCCGGCGCCCGCAACGTCGAGTTCCTCAAGGGCCACATCGAGGCCATCCCCCTGCCCGCCGACACCGTCGACGTCGTCATCTCCAACTGCGTGATCAACCTGTCGGTCGACAAGCCGGCCGTGTTCGCCGAGACCTTCCGGGTCCTCAAGCCCGGCGGTCGCCTCGGCGTCAGCGACATCGTCGCCGAGGACCACCTGTCCCCGGCCGACCGCGCCGAACGCGGCAGCCTCGTGGGCTGCATCGCCGGCGCCCTGTCGCGCGCCGAGTACCAGGCCGGGCTGGCCGCCGCCGGCTTCACCGAGGTGTCGGTCAGCTTCACCCACCAGGTCGCCGACGGCCTCCACGCGGCCATCATCAAGGCCACCAGGCCCCGTGAGGCCGCCACCGTCCCGACCACCGCCCGCGGCGAGCTCCCCGTCGTCGGCCAGTCCGCCTGCTGCTGACCTCCAGCACGCCGGTCCCGAGGCCGCAGACCGCTCCCGAGTCCTGACCAATACATCGATAAACGTCGATCTATAGGAGCCAGCATGACCCGCAACCCGGACAGGACCCCGACCAGCCGGACCGGGCTGCCCGTAGCTCGGGATCGGCCGGGAGCTGCGCCTCGGCCTGGACCCTGCCTTGGAGAGCGCCGCCGCGCTCGCGCCGCTGATCGACCCCAACGTCCACTCCTGTGAGACCGTGCCCCCGCACGGCGTCCGCGAGCTGGCGCATCCCGAGCCGGGTTACTTCACGGCGGGGATGAAGAGCTACGGACGCGCCCCGACGTTCCT
>DASYSE010000109.1:0-24544 GCA_036003705.1 Actinomycetes bacterium
GCGGTGCTGGGCCAGCGGAGGTTTCGGTTGGACTTGGCCGTCGTCGTGGGAGGTGGTTGAGCAGTGGCTAGGTCGGCCGCGTGGCTGGCCAGGATGGGCCGGATGCGCGTGAGGATCGCCCGTTGGTAGACGAGTGGGGTGCGCAGCGAGGTGACGACTACACTCCGTGGTCATCGTGGGAGGCCTAGGGTCGAGTCGCCTGGTCGCTGCGAGCCTCTCTGGCTGGACTGCGACGTGCGCTCGCGGCCGCAGTGCGGCCGCGACATGCAGTGAGCGCCGCCAGCTTGACGCCAACGACGCTCTGACCTGCAAGGTTGAGGGTGGAGGTGAGGGGATTTGAACCCCTGGCTTCCTCCGTGCGAGGGAGGCGCTCTGCCGGACTGAGCTACACCCCCGAGTGAGCGAGTCGGATGGTACCAGACGGTCGTTGCGGGTCGGTGCCGGCGGACGGGTCGTGATCGACCGGGGTGGGATATGGAGGGGCCTGGCGTCGGCCAGGCGTTCCAGGTCGTCCGCAGTTTCCAGCATCACAAGGGCCGGACGCCGGCTCAGCCACCCGTCGCGGATGCCACTCGAGGTGACACAGCAGGTCGTTGGCGGAGACCGGCGAGTCCGAGACGCTTGGCTCGACGAGGCCCAGTCCTCTCGGCCGGAACCGGGCAGGCAGGTCAGTCGCAGGCGACGGTCTCGGGGACCTGATCGAGCTGGCGCTGGCGGGGGGCGAACAGGCGCCCCTGGACGAGGGCGACGCCGAGCACCACGATCAGGCTGCCGATGACCAGCCGAAGGGTGAACGGCTCGCCGAGGACGAGGACGCCCGCGGCCACCGCGACCAGGGGCACCAGGTAGGTCACCAGGGAGGCGAAGGTGGCCCCGCTCTCCTGCAGGGTGCGGTAGTTGAGCAGGTAGGCGTAGCCGGTGCCAAGGGCACCCAGCAGGACCAGGCAGAGCAGGGCGACGGGGCCCAGGTCGACCCGGCCGGCGGCGACGTCGACGGCGGCCACCGGGGTCAGGACGACGGTCGCGCACAGCAGTTGGCCGAACGACAGCTGCAGGGCGGACAGGCCGGTGGTGAAGCGGTTGGCGTAGGCGAACCCGAAGCCGTAGCCGGCGCCGGCCAGCACCACCGCCATGCAGCCGAGCAGGGAGGTGCCGGCGAGGTCGCCGCCACCGACCCCGGCGACCACGGCCACCCCCAGGAAGCCGATGGCCACGCCGGCCAGCTGGGGCGGGCGCAGCCGCTCGCCGAGCAGGCCGGCCGCGAACCCAGCCGCGAACAGCGGCGTGCAGGCGTTGAGGACCGCGGCCAGGGCCGAGCTGATGTGCTGCTCGCCCCAGCCGATCAGGATGAACGGCACGACGCTCATGGTCAGGCCGAGGACCAGCAGGTGGCCCCAGTGGCGGCGTTCCGGCAGCCGCTCACCGCTTCGGCGCAGGAACACCACCAGCACGGCCAGGCCGAGGGCGATCCGGCCCCAGGCGAGGAAGGTCGGCGGGGCATCCTCGAGGATGACCTTGATGAACAGGAACGACCAGCCCCAGATGAAGGCCAGCAGGATCAGGCGTCGCACGGGCACCCCGGTAAGAGGTCGGGAAGGGAGGCTGGATTCCAGGCTACTCCCACTCCAACACGGCGCCCGGTCTGCCGGTTTCATTAAGTCAACAGGTTCGTTGACAAAATTGCGCGAGCGGGCGCACCATGCCGGCAGCATCCTCGTGGAGCGATGGAGGTCTCGAGATGACCCGGCCTGCCGCCGGCCGTCTGGCCGGAACGACCGCCCTTGTGACCGGCGCCTCCCAGGGGCTGGGCCGCGCCGTCGCGCTGGCCTACGCCCGCGAGGGCGCCGATCTGGTCATGGTCGCCAGGCGCCCCGAGCCGCTGGAGCGGGTCAGGGCCGAGGCGGAGGGGCTGGGGGCCAGGGCGGTGGTGGTCACCGCCGACGTCGGCGACCCCGACGACGTCGAGCGGGTCGCGGCCGCGGCCCTCACCGCCTTCGACCAGGTCGACGTGCTGGTCAACAACGCCTCGGAGCTCGGCCCGACACCCATGCCCTACCTGCTGGACACCGACCCCGACGCGCTGCGCCGGGTCCTCGACGTGAACCTGCTCGGGCCCTTCCTGCTCACCAGGGCCCTGCTCGGTCCCATGCTGGCCGCCGGGCGGGGGAGCGTGATCAACGTCTCGAGCGACGCCGGGATCGTCGGCTACCCGGGCTGGGGCGCCTACGGGGTGTCCAAGGCGGCGCTCGACCAGATGACCCGGATCTGGGCCAGCGAGCTGGACGGCAGCGGGGTCCGGGTCAACAGCGTCGACCCGGGCGACATGGCCACGGCCATGCACGCGGCCGCCCTGCCTGACGACGACCCGTCCACCCTGGCCCGTCCCGAGGACCGCACCGAGGTGTTCGTCCGCCTGGCCGCCGGCGGCGACGGCGACGCCAGCGGCCAGCGCCTGGAAGCGGCCGAGTTCGCCGCGGCCGAAGCCTAGGACGACCGGTGCGCAGCGCGGTCCGCTTCACCCTCCCGCCGGAGCTGGAGGCGACGGCACCGCCGGAGGCCAGGGGCCTGCGCCGCGACCATGTCCGCCTGCTGCTGGTCCACCGGGATTCCGGGTCGGTCGAGCACCACCGGTTCCACCAGCTGCCCTGCCTGCTGGAGCCGGGCGACCTGCTGGTGGTCAACGACTCCCGCACCCTGCCGGCCAGCCTGCTCGGCCGCACCGCCGCCGGCGCACCCCTGGAGATCCGCCTGGCCGCCCGCGACGTCGCCGGACCGGCCGGCGGGCCGGACCGCCCCGACGACGAGGCGCGCTGGGCGGCCTTGCCGCTGGGCGTGCCGCTGGATGGGCGCGACCCGGCCCTGGTCCCAACCGATGCCCGGCCGGCGGCGCCGCCGCTGGAAGCTGGGGAGCGGCTGGTCTTCGCCGGCGGGCTGACCGCGAGCGTGCTCGGCCACCACCAGGAGGCTGCGCGCCTGGTCTGGCTGGTCTTCGACGCCGGCGGTGAGCGGTTGGCCGAGGCGCTGCACCGCGCCGGCAGGCCGGTCCGCTACGCCTACGTTCCCCGACCCTGGCCGCTGCACCACTACCAGACCCTGTTCGCGGCCACCCCCGGCTCGGCCGAGATGGCCAGCGCCGGCCGCCCGTTCACCCTCCAGACGCTCAGGGACCTGCGCGACCGGGGGATCGGGCTGGCCACCATCAGCCTGCACGCCGGGCTGTCGACCTACGGCGACCCGGCCACCGACCAACGCTTCGTGCCCGCCGAGCGGTACCTGGTGCCGGAGGCAACCGCGGCGGCGGTCGCCGGTCGCCGGGCGTCCGGCGGCAGGGTGGTCGCGGTCGGCACCACCGTGGTCCGGGCGCTGGAGACCGCCGCCGCCGGCGGCACCGTGCGGGCCGGTGCCGGGGTGACCCGGCTGCGCATCGGGGCCGGGCACCGGCTGCTGGCCGTCGACGGCCTGTTGACCGGCCTGCATGAGCCAGAATCCAGCCATCTCGACCTGCTGGCCGCCTTCGTCGACCGGGCCGGCCTCGACCGGGCCTACGCCTCCGCGCTGCACGAAGGCTACCTGTGGCACGAGTTCGGCGACGTGTGCCTGCTGCTCCCGGACCGCCGTCAGCTTGCGGCCGACGACTGCCTCGGCAGCTGTGCGGAGTTGCCTGCTTAGATCGCCTTGATTTAGATTCCTGGACTTGCGGGTGTGCCTGAACAGGGCGCTTAGGTTGACGGTAAGCGCTCGTGGAGGACAACTCCATGGATCGGGCGGAGCCCCGGCAGACGGCGGACGAGGTTCCGACGAGCCCTGAGCGGACGACGGCGGATCCAATCGACCCTGGCCTCGCCGCGGGCGAGCAGCTCGCCCTGCCGGCGCCCGCGGAGCCGGACCGGCCGCGTGGCCGCCATGAGGCACCGCGGCGGGTGGTGGGCGCCCCGGCGGTCGCGGCCATCGCCGTCGTCATCGTGTCGGTGGCGGTCGCCGCCGTGCTCGCCACCCGGCTGATCAGCTCGGCCGACCCGGCGTCTGATCCCTCGACCGTCACCCCGGCCTCCACCGCCCCGGCGGAGGCCGGGCCGACCTCGCGGCCGCCGGGGGCGGGGGCGTACGGCAACCTGGTCGTCAACTGGAGCTTCGAGCAGGACCTGAACGGCTGGCAAGTGCTCGGCGTGGCCGACATCAGCCGGGAGCCGCACGGCCGGACCTCGGGGTCGTCCGCCTCGGTGCGGGCCCGCGGGCCGCAGCCCGGCCGGATCGGTCTCGCCCTGCCGGGGGTGGTCCCGTCCGCGGCCAGGGGCGACCGCTACGTCGCCTCGGCCTGGATCCGCTCGACCGCGCCCGGCCAGCAGGTCACGGTCCGGCTGGTCGGCTCCGGCGGGAAGGCGGAGAGCTCGCGCACCACCACGACCACGTTGCCCGGCCTTGCCTGGCGACGGGTCATCGTCGACCACACCGTCGCCAGCGCCACCCGTCTCGCGCTGGAGATCACCGCCGACGGCGTGCCCGCCGGCGACGCGCTGCTGGTCGACGAGGTCATCGTTCGGCTGGGATAGCGGCCGGGACAGTTGGAGGAGATCAAGGATGGCACGAGCCGGCAAGCAAGACCGCGAGCTGAACATGCTCGTGGGACCACCCGGCCCGCCCGACCCGCGGGTCGGGCGGCGTAGCTTCCTGCAGGTGGCCGGCCTGCTGGCGGCGGCCGGAGCGGCCGGCTACGCCGGTGGCACCGTCGCCGGACTCGGCCAGGACGACGAACCGTCGGTCGCGCCCGCCGCCGGCCAGCCGACGCCGGGCAACCGTCGCAACGAGCGGCTGCTCAACATCTACAACTGGTCGACTACATCGACGACCGCACCATCCCGCTGTTCCAGGCCCTCACCAACCTCCGCATCAACTACGACGTCTTCTCCTCCAACGAGAACCTGCTGGCCAAACTGCGAGCCGGCCCCACCACCTACGACATCATCGTCCCGACCAGCTGGTTCGTCCCCACCTACCTGCGCCTGGACCTGATCGAGCCGCTGCACCAGGAGCTCATCCCCAACCTCACCAACATTGACCGGGAGTTCGTCGAGACCGACTACGACCCCGGCAACCGCTACACCGTTCCCTGGCAGTGGGGCACGACCGGGATCGGCTTCAACCGCGCCCGGGTGCCAGGCGGCAAGGTCGACTCCTGGGCGTCGGTGTACGAGCCGTCCGCCACCGCCAGCGGACGGGTGTCGCTGCTGCGCGAGGTGACCGACCTGATCGGCTCCACCCTGATCTACCTCGGCAAGAGCACCAACTCCACCAGCGACGCCGACCTGGCCGAGGTCGTCAAGCTCATCCGCTCGATCAAGCCGAGGCTCAAGAGGTTCAGCAGCGACACCTACATCGACGAGCTGGCCGCCGGCGAGACCTGGCTCGCCCAGGGATGGAGCGGCGACGTGTTCCAGGCCCAGGACCAGAACCCGGACGTCAGCTATGTGATCCCCAAGGAGGGCTCACTGCGGTTCGTGGACGTCATGTGCATCCCCAAGGGCGCCCCCCACGCCGGCAACGCCGCCCCGCTTCATGAACTACGTGCTCCACCCCAAGGTGCAGGCCCGCATCTCCAAGTACGTGAGCTACGGCACGCCGGTGTCGCTGGCCAAGCCGCTGCTGCCTTCCGACCAGACGACCGACCCGGCGATCTACCCGCCGGCCTCGACCAAGCTGTCGATCGTCACCCTCACCGGCCAGAAGCTCGAGAAATGGCAGGCCGCGTACGACAAGATCCTGGCGTAGACCCGGGGGCGGTGCTTGAGCCCCC
The DNA here is from genome assembly GCA_036003705.1 of Actinomycetes bacterium. Lineage (GTDB taxonomy): Bacteria > Actinomycetota > CALGFH01 > CALGFH01 > CALGFH01 > CALGFH01. The sequence continues at coordinate 5,792 of DASYSE010000109.1, forward strand.
CCGGACCCCCGCGTAGCCTTCCTGTATGAAGGAAGGCAAGCTGGTGGTCTGCGGCACCCCGATCGGCAACCTTGAGGACGCCTCGCCCCGGCTGGCCAGGGCGCTGGCCGAGGCCGACCTGGTCGCCTGCGAGGACACCCGCCAGACGCGCAAGCTGCTGGCCCACCTGGGCGTGCAGACCCGGATGACCAGCTACCACGAGGTCGGCGAGCGCGAGCGGGCCCAGGAGCTGGCCGACCGGGTCGCCGCCGGGACCCGGCTGGCGCTGGTCACCGACGCCGGCATGCCCGCGGTGTCCGACCCGGGCTACCACCTGGTCGCCGCCTGCCTGGCCAGAGGCCTCCCGGTCGAGGTCGTCCCCGGTCCCAGCGCCGCCATGGCCGCCCTGGTGGTCAGCGGGCTGCCGTCGGACCGGTTCTGCTTCGAGGGGTTCCTGCCCCGCCGAGCGGGCCAGCGCGACCGGCGCCTGGCCGAGCTGGCCACCGAGCCGCGCACGATGGTGTTCTTCGAGGCGCCCCACCGGGTCCTGGCCACCCTGGCCGCGATGGCCGAGGCGCTCGGCTCCGACCGGGCCTGCGCGGCCGTCCGCGAGCTGACCAAGCTCCATGAGCAGGTGCTGCGGGGGCCGCTGGCGGAGGTGCGCGACCGGCTCGCCGCCCAGGGCCCACGGGGCGAGCTGACGCTGGTGGTTGCCGGAGCCTCCGCGGCCGACCGGGCCGCGGCCGACCCGGCCGACCTGGCCGCCGAGGTCGCCGCCCTGGTCCAGGACGGGGCCAGCACCAAGGACGCCATCACCGCCGTGGCCAAGGCCGCCGGCACCGCTCGGCGGACCGTCTACCAGGCAGTGCTCGACGCCCGGGGCAGAGCCGGATGATGCTAGCCTGATTGCCTCAGTCCCGCCCCCCGAAAGGCCAGTCGCGCGGTGACCGACAAGGACACCTTCTATCTCACCACCCCGATCTACTACATCAACGACCTGCCGCACATCGGCCACGCGTACACCACGATCGCGGCCGACGTGCTCGCGCGCTGGCGGCGGGCCCACGGGGACGAGGTGCTGTTCCTCACCGGCACCGACGAGCACGGCCAGAAGGTGGCGCGGGCGGCCGAGGCCGGCGGGGTCGACCCGCAGACCTGGACCGACAGGATCGTCGAGCGCTGGAAGGCGGCCTGGGCCGAGCTGGACATCGCCTACGACGACTTCATCCGCACCACCGAGCAGCGCCACGTGCTGCCCGTGCAGCACCTGTGGCAGCAGCTGTACGACCAGGGCGACGTCTACCTGGACAGCTACGAGGGCCTGTACTGCGTCGCCTGCGAGCAGTTCTACACCCCGGAGGAGCTGGTCGACGGCAACTGCCCGATCCACGGCCGGCCGGTGGAGACCGTCAGGGAGGAGAACTACTTCTTCCGCCTCTCCAAATACGCCGACCGGCTGCTGGAGCACTACCGCGACCACCCCGAGTTCGTCCGCCCCGAGACCCGCCGGCGCGAGGTCGTCTCCTTCGTGGAGCAGGGGCTCCAGGACCTCTCGATCTCCCGATCCAGCTTCACCTGGGGGGTCCCGATCCCCTGGGACCCCGAGCACGTCATGTACGTCTGGGTGGACGCCCTCCAGAACTACCTGACCGCGGCCGGCTGGGACGCCGACATGGAGAAGTTCCGGCGGGTCTGGCCGGCCGACTACCACTTCGTGGGCAAGGACATCCTGCGCTTCCACGCCGTGACCTGGCCGGCCATCCTGCTGGCGGCCGGCCTGCCCCTGCCCCGCACCATCCAGGCGCACGGCTGGCTGCTGGTCGGGGGGGAGAAGATGAGCAAGACCAAGCTCACCGGCATCGCCCCCCACGACCTGGTCGAGCCGTTCGGCAGCGACGCCACCCGCTACTTCTTCCAGCGCGAGGTCGCCTTCGGCCAGGACGGCAACTTCTCCTGGGAGACGATGGTCGAGCGCTACAACGCCGACCTGGCCAACGGCCTCGGCAACCTGGCCAGCCGGGTCACGGCCATGGTCGAGCGCTACCGGGACGGGGTCCTGCCCGGCCCCGGCCCGGCCGGCGAGGCCGAGGTCGCCGTCCAGGACGCCGCCAGCAGGGCCTACGCCGAGGCCGGCGCCGCCCTGGACGAGGTCGCCTACGAGCGGGCGCTCGCCGCCATCTGGCGGCTGGTCGGCGCCGCCAACGCCTACCTGTCGGAGCGCAAGCCCTGGGACCTGGCCAAGTCCGGCGAGGACCTCGCCCTCGACACCGCCCTGTACACCGGGGCCGAGGCGCTGCGGATCGCCGCCCTGCTCACCGCCCCGTGGCTGACCAGGACGGCCCCGGCGCTGTGGTCGGCGCTGGGCGCGCCCGGCGACCTGGCCGCGGCCAGGCTGCCGGGGGCGCTGGCCTGGGGCGGGCTGCCGAGGGGGGCGAGGGTGGAGCGGGTCGGGGCGCTGTTCCCGCGCCTGGACGCCGACGGCAACGTGGCCAAGCGGGCAGGTTGACCTTGGCCAGCCGCGGGACCCAGCCGGTCGAGGTGGTCGACTACGACCATCGCTGGCCACAGCGCTACGCCGAGGAGCGCGACCGCATCGCCACCGCCATCGGCGACGCCGTGGTGGCCATCGAGCACGTTGGCGGGACCGCCGTGCCCGGCCTGCCCGCCAAGCCGGTGATCGACCTGATGGTCGGGGTGGCCGACATCGAGCGGGCCGGCCCGGCCGTCGCCGGCCTGATCAACCTCGGCTACGAGTACGTGCCGGAGCTCGAGATCCATCTCCCGGACCGCCGCTACTTCCGGCGTGGCTCGCCCGACAGCCACCACGTCCACATGGTGCCGGTGTCGAGCGTCTACTGGGAGGAGCATCTCCTGTTCCGCGACTACCTGCGCAGCCACCCGCAGGCGGCCGAGGAGTACGGCAAGCTGAAGCGCGGCCTCGCCAGCCGCTTCCACCTTGACCGGGACGCCTACCGGGCCGGCAAGGTGCCGTTCATCGACACGGTGGTCGCCGCCGCCCGCCGCGAGGCAGACCCCCCCTGCCTCTAGCATGCCGCCAACGGCGCCCTGGCCAAGCACGCGGCGCTGGTTTGGTGGAGCGGACCAGGGCGCAGTCTGCGGCCGGCCGCCTTCGCCGCAACGGTCTCCACGGCAGTACGGGGCCGCCGGGACCTGTGGCATGCTCGCCGCATGCTGGTCGACACCCATTGCCACCTCCACCTGCTGGAGCAGCCGCCCGCCGAGGTGGTCGCCGAGGCGCAGGCCGAGGGCGTCGGGCACCTGGTCGACGTCGGCGTCGACCTGCCCTCCAGCCGGCTGGCGGCGGCCAACGCGGCCCGTCTGCCGCAGGTGTCGGCGAGCGCCGGGGTCCATCCCCACGACGCCGACACCCTGACCGGGCCCGTGCTCGACGAGCTGCGCGGGCTGCTCGCCAGCGAGCGGGTGGTCGCGGTCGGGGAGACGGGGCTGGACTACTACCGCGACAACTCGCCCCGTGACGTCCAGCGGGCCGCCTTCGCCGCCCACGTCCTGCTCGGCCGCGAGCTCGACAAGGCGCTGGTCGTGCACTGCCGCGACGCGTTCGCCGACGTGCTGGCCATCCTGGAGGGCGAGGGCGCGCCGCCGAGGACCGTGTTCCACTGCTTCGCTGGCGACGAGCGGGCCGCGACCAGGGTCGTGGAGGCCGGCTGGTACGTGTCGTTCGCGGGCACGGTCACCTTCCGCAACGCTCCAGGGCTGCGCGCCGCCTGTGCGGTCGTCCCCCTCGACCGAATGGTGCTGGAGACCGACAGCCCGTTCCTCTCCCCCCATCCCTACCGGGGCCGGCCCAACCGGCCCGGCCGGGTGGCGGTCACCGCCCAGACCGTCGCCGAGGTCCACGGCGTCCCGGTCGAGCAGGTCGCGGCGGCCACCACCAGGACCGCTGCCACCGCGTTCGCCCTGCCGCTGCGCGATGACTGACCGATCCATGTGGGGGGAGTTCCGGCTCTCCTCCACCGCCACTCGAGCGCGCCGGTGCCATGGTCGGGCCTGACCCGCCACCGCGGGCGTTGCTGACCCCCGGGCGGATCCGGGAGCTGCTGGCCAGGCACGGGCTCCGACCCCGCAAGGCGCTCGGCCAGCACTACCTGGCCGACCCCAACACCGCCCGCAAGGTGGCCAGGCTGGCCGGGGTCCAGCCGGGGGAGATGGTGCTGGAGGTCGGGCCGGGGCTGGGCAGCCTCACTCTGGCCCTGCGGGAGGCCGGCGCCGAGGTGGTCGCGGTCGAGGCCGACGCCCGCCTGCTCCCCGCCCTCGCCGAGGTCCTCGGCGATGACCGGCTGGTCAGGGTCGAGGTGGCCGACGCCCTCCGGGTCGACCTCGGCGCGCTCGCCCCGCGGGCCCGGCGGCTGGTCGCCAACCTCCCGTACGGCATCGCCGCCACCCTGGTCCTCAAGGTGCTGGTCGAGGCGCCGGCGATCCAGCACCTGGTGGTGATGGTCCAGCGCGAGGTCGGGGAGCGGCTGGCCGCGGCACCCGGGTCGGATGCCTACGGCGCCTCCAGCGCCAAGCTGGCCGCCCTCGCCGAGGCCCGCATGCTGGCCCCGGTGAGCCGGCGGGTGTTCGTGCCCGAGCCACGGGTCGACTCGGTGCTGCTTGGCGTCGACCGACGCCAGCATCCCGCCGTGGCCGGACTCGACCACGACGAGCTGGTGCGGGTCATCGACGCCGCCTTCGGGCAGCGGCGCAAGACCCTGCGCAACGCGCTCCGCGGCCTCGGGCTCGACGCGGCCGGGGTCGAGGCCCTGGGCCGGGCGGCCGGGGTCGACCTCGGCCTGCGGGCCGAGCGCCTCGACGTGGCCAGCTTCGCCGCCCTGGCCAGGCGGGTAACCAGCCCATGACGTGGCGACCCTCGCTCAGCAGGTCGGGAGTCCATTTTGAACCGATCCTCGGGCGCAGCTACCATGCCCGAGCATCGACGTCGGGGAGGGACGCTCGTGGCCAGTCAGCAACGCCAGCCAGCAGACCACGCGCCCCCGGCGATGCTGCGGGCCAGGGCCGCGGCCAAGGTCAACCTCGGCCTGTACGTCGGGCCGCTGCGCGCCGACAACCGCTACCACGAGGTCGTCTCGGTGCTGCAGTCGATCGCCATCTGGGACGAGCTGGAGGTCGAGATCGTCCCAGAGGGGCTCGGGCTGGAGGTCGAGGGCGGGGGCCTGCCTCCCGACGAGACCAACCTGGTGCTGGTCGCGGCCCGCGAGCTGGCCCGGCGCTCCCGCGACCTGCCAGGTGCCCGCTTCCGGCTCCGCAAGGGCATCCCGGTCTCGGCCGGGCTGGGCGGCGGCAGCGCCGACGGGGCGGCCGCGCTGATCGCGCTGGACCGGCTGTGGGGCCTGCACCTGCCGGCGGTCAACCTGCACGCCATGGCCGCCGAGGTCGGCTCCGACGTGCCCTTCTGCATCGGCGGCGGCACCGGGGTGGCCACCGGGCGCGGGGACAAGGTCCGCGAGCTGCCCAGCCGCGGCGCCACCTGGTGGGTGGTCGGCATCGACCACGAGCGGCTGGCCACCCAGGAGGTCTACGACCGCTTCGACGAGCTCGGCCTTGCCGCGCCGCTCGAGGACCGCTGGCCGACCGACCTGCTGGACGCCCTGACCGCCGCCGACGCCGAGCGGCTGGCAGGGGCCCTGTACAACGACCTGGAGCCGGCGGCGTTCGACCTGCTGCCCGACCTGGCCAGATCCAAGCAGCGCCTGCTGGAGGCGGGCGCGCTGGGGGCGGTGATGAGCGGCAGCGGCCCCACCCTGCTCGGCCTGTGCCGGGACGAGGACCACGCCACCCGGCTCGCGCGGGCCGTCCGGTCCGGCTTCGCCCGGGTCGAGGTCGCCCGCGGCCCGGTTCCCGGCGTCACCTTCGGCTAGCGCTGGCCCCTCGAGCTTGGGGTTTGGGGGCCTGCGGCGTGGCGCAGCCGCCGGCAGCTGGACCATGCCCGCCGGCTGGTGCTGGCCCCTTGAGCTTGGGGTTTGGGGAGCACGCCGGGGGGGCGCAGCCCCCCGCAGCTGTACCATGCCCGCAGCTAGCCCTGGCGGGTGGTGTAATGGCAGCACGGCGGCCTTTGGAGCCGTCAGGTCAAGGTTCGAATCCTTGCCCGCCAGCTCGGAAGCGTCCGGCACGCAAGGAGAAACGGGGGAGCGATGGGCCAGGGCCTGACCGTGGTCGTGCTCGCCGCCGGGGAGGGCAAGCGGTTCCGCTCGGCCCTGCCCAAGCCGCTGCACCCGCTCGCCGGCAGGCCGCTGCTGTGGCACGTGCTCGCCGCCGCGGCCCCGCTCAAGGCCGACCGGACGGTGGTTGTGGTCGGCAACGCCGCCGACGCGGTCACCGCCGCCGTCGATGGGTTCGACCTGGGCCCGGTGCGGTTCGCGGTCCAGCCAAGGCAGCGCGGCACCGGCGATGCCCTCGCCGCCGCCCTGCCGCTGCTGGACGCCGCCGGCGATGTCCTCGTCCTGTCCGGCGACACCCCGCTGGTGTCCCCGGCGCTCCTGGAAGGGCTGCTGGACCACCACCGCTCGGCCGCGGCGACCGCGACCCTGCTCACCTGCGTCCTGGACGACCCCGACGGCTACGGGCGGGTGCTCCGCGATGGCGCCGGCGCCGTCGCCGGCGTGGTCGAGCAGCGCGACGCCACCCCGGCCCAGCGTGCCATCGGCGAGGTCAACGCCGGGATGTACGTGTTCCGCCGGGCCGTCCTTGACCGCCTGGCCGAGCTGCGCCCCGACAACGACCAGGGCGAGTACTACCTGCCCGACCTGGTGCCGCTGGTGCTGGCCGGCGGCGGTGTCCTCGCCGCCCACCCGGGCTCGGAGGAGGAGATCCGCGGGGTCAACGACCGGGTCGAGCTGGCCGAGGCCGGTGCGGTGCTCCGCAGGCGGCTGCTGGAGCGGCTGATGCTGGCCGGGGTGACCGTGGTCGACCCGGCCAGCACCTACGTCGACGCCGACGTCGAGGTCGGCCAGGACACCGTTCTGGCCCCCCTGACCTTCCTGGAGGCCGGGACCAGGGTCGGGTCCCGCTGCCGGCTCGGGCCCAATGTGCGCCTGGTCGGCTGCATGGTGGGCGACGACGCCACCGTCACCCAGAGCGTCGCACTCCAGTCCACGATCGGCCCGCGGGCGGTCGTCGGCCCCTTCGCCTCCCTGCGCCCCGGCAGCGAGCTGGGGGAGGCCGGCAAGATCGGCACCTTCGTCGAGGTCAAGCAGTCGAAGATCGGGCCTGGGTCCAAGGTCCCTCATCTCAGCTATGTCGGCGACGCCGACATCGGCGCCAAGGTGAACGTCGGCGCCGGCACTGTGTTCGTCAACTACGACGGGGTCGACAAGCACCCGACCACCGTCGGCGACGGCGCCTTCATCGGATCCGATACCATGCTGGTAGCCCCCGTGACGATCGGGGAAGGGGCCCAGACCGCCGCCGGATCCACCATCACCAAGAACGTTCCACCCGACGCCCTCGCCATCGAGCGCTCCAGCCAGCGGACCATCGAGGGCTGGGCCGCCAGGCGCCGCCGAAAGCAGGAGACCAGGGAGTGACGGGGAGGTCACGGTGAGCAACGGTGTGACGCCCAAGCAGGTGGAGGCGCTTGGACGCAGACACCTGATGCTGTTCGCGGGACGGGCCAGCCGCCAGCTGGCCAACGAGGTGGCCGGCCACCTGGGGATCGAGTGCGGCTCGGTCGACATCCGCGACTTCGCCAACGGCGAGACCTACACCCGGTTCGGGGAGAGCGTGCGCGGCACCGATGCGTTCGTGATCCAGACCCACAGCTCGCCGGTGAACGAGCGGATCATGGAGCAGCTGATCATGATCGACGCCCTCAAGCGGGCGTCGGCCAAGCGGATCAGCGCGGTGGTCCCCTACTACGGCTACTCGCGCCAGGACAAGAAGGGCCGGGGACGCGAGCCGATCACCGCCAAGCTGGTCGCCGACATGCTGCAGGTGGCCGGGGCCGACCGGATCATCACCATGGACCTGCACTCCGGGCAGGTCCAGGGGTTCTTCGACGGGCCGGTCGACCATCTGACCGCCCTGCCTCTGCTGGCCGACCACATCCGGGCCAGGTGCGTGGACGAGCGCGAGCTGGTGGTGGTCGCCCCCGACGCCGGTCGGGTCAAGACCGCCGAGAAGATGGCCGGCGTGCTCGGCGCCCCCCTGGCCTTCCTGCACAAGCGGCGCAGCCGCGAGGAGGCCCACAAGGTCGAGGTCCGCGAGGTGGTCGGCGAGGTCGACGGCCTCCAGTGCGTGCTGATCGACGACATGATCGACACCGCCAGCACCATCGTGCAGGGCGCCGAGGTGCTGATGGCCAACGGCGCCGCCCGGGTGACGGCCGCCGCCACCCACGGGATCTTCTCCGGTCCGGCCCTGGACCGGCTCAAGAACGCCCCCATCGCCGAGGTCGTGGTCACCAACACCCTGCCGCTCCCCGAGGACCACCGGCGGCTCGACAATATCGTGGTGCTGTCGGTCGCCGGCATCGTGGCCGACGCCATCCGGGCGGTGTTCGAGGACGCCAGCGTCTCCGAGATCTTCAACGACCAGAACCAGTTCTGAGCCGGCGGCGGCCCTGTTCATGGCACCATCCTGGCATGGACCTTCCCGTGATGCCGCCGATCCGCCCGATGCTGGCCAAATCGGTAGCGATCCTGCCCGAGGGGATGCTGTACGAGCCCAAGTGGGACGGGTTCCGCTGTGTGGTCTTCCGCGACGGCGACGAGGTGGAGCTGGGCAGCCGCAAGGAGCGGCCGCTGACCCGCTACTTTCCCGAGGTGGTGGAGGCGGCCCGCAGCCAGCTGCCGCCGCGCTGCGTGGTCGACGGCGAGATCGTGATCGCCAGCGGGCCCGGCCTCGATTTCGAGGCCCTGCTGCAGCGCATCCACCCGGCCGCCTCCCGGGTCGAGCTGCTGTCCCGCGAGACCCCGGCCCTGCTGATCGCCTTCGACCTGCTCGCCCTTGACGACGAGTCGCTGATGGAGCGGCCGCTGGGCGAGCGCCGGAACGCCCTCGAGGAGGCGCTTGCCGGGGTCGACGCGCCCGTGCACCGCACACCGGTCACCGACTCCATCCGGCAGGCCGAGCGCTGGTTCCGGGTGTTCGAGGGCGCCGGGCTCGACGGGGTGGTGGCCAAGCCTCCTGACATCCCCTACCTGGAGGACCAGCGGGTGATGTTCAAGGTCAAGCACGAGCGGACCGCCGACTGCGTGGTCGCCGGGTTCCGCTGGCACAAGAAGGGGCCGGTCGTCGGTTCCCTGCTGCTGGGGCTGTATGACGAGGGCCAGCTGCAGCACGTGGGGGTGTCGGCGTCGTTCTCGATGGAGCGGCGTCGGGAGCTGCTGGACGAGCTGGCCCCACACCGGCTGAAGGCCGGCGACGAGCACCCGTGGCTCGGCACCGTCACCCCGGAGCGGATCCCGGGGGGGCAGCCGTCGCGCTGGAACGCCAAGAAGGACCTGTCGTTCGAGCCGCTGGTCCCGGCCATGGTCGTCGAGGTCGCCTACGACCACATGGAGGGCAGGCGCTTCCGCCACACCGCCCAGTTCCGGCGCTGGCGTCCCGACCGCGACCCGGAGTCCTGCACCTACGAGCAGCTCGAGCGGCCGGTCGGCTTCGACCTGGCCGACATCCTGGCCGGCGGTCCCGGGGTCTCCTGATTCCGGACGCCGTGACAGGGAATCCGACCACGGTGACGACGGCGGAGGACGACACATGGACCAGACGGGTGGCCAGGAACCGGTCAAGCGCGAGACCGCGCGCCTTGCCAACCTGCCGGTCGATGGCCTGCCCGAGGATGCCCCGGACATTCCATCGGCGGCCGCGGACACCGCGCCACCCGGCATCGACCCCGAGGCGGCAGCCCACGACCCGGAGCACGAGCGCGGGCCCACGGTGGTGATGACCGCCTACGCCGCGGCCCTCGGCGCCGGCGACGCCGGGCTCGCGGCCGGCCTGTACGCCGAGAACGCCCTGCTGACCAGCGCCGACGAGCACCTGTCGGGGCGGCCGGGGATCGCCGGCTGGCACGAAGACCTCCTATCACGGGGAGTGGTCACGGCCAGCCCGTCCGGCCAGGGCAACGACACCGGCCGGCTGGAGGTCGACGGCCCGGCCGGCCGCTTCGTGGTCGAACTGGCCTTCGACGCCTCCGGGCGCATCGGCACCGCCCGCTGGCGCACCCGCGACGAGGCCGAACAGCCCGACACCCCCGGCAGCTCGCGCGGGTAGGTTGGCTTACTGCCGAGGATCAGTTGCTCGTCGTCTCAGAGATGATGCATTTCAGCGTTCCGGTGACAGGACGGCCATCCAGCAGACAACCCCGATGTCTGACTCCTCGATCGGCTCCAGGACCGGGGGTGGTTCGACCGCCTGAAGGCCGAACCCGGCGACGACGTCGACGACCCGGCGGGCCGCCTCGTCCCGGGAGACGGCACCCTCGGCCACCAGCATACGGACGTCACTCAAGGCTTGGCGCACCGTCGAGCCGCGCTCGACTGACAACGCCTCCTCGGCTTCTCCCGCGCCGGATGGCAGCAGCACGTTCGGGTCGCGGAGGAGATCGAGGGCGAAGCGCTGGGCTGGTCCAATGCGCTCCTCGTCAGCCCGAGGGTCGGCTCGGCGATTGTGCTCTTCGACGATGCTGACTGCGGCCGTGCGCCAGGCGGTCTCCAAGTCGATTCCCACCACGGCCGAGTCGGCGTCGGCTGGTGGGGCGGCACCGGGGTTGATGCGCCGCAGGATGTCCGAGTCACGGATGATCACGCTGGCGTCGGCTTCGACGTAGCGCCAGTAGCGCTGTCCACCGCGGGTCCGGCAGGCGAAGAACCAGCCAGGTGCTCCGACCGACGGGACCCCGGCCCCCTGGCGGAAGCCAGCGCCGATCCCCCAGGGCAGCGACCGCAGCCGATTCAGCTCGCCTTCCCCGATGGCGCGCATCAGCTCAGCCCGCAGGCTCTCGCCCGCGAAGGTCCCGGCGCCGTCATCGCCTGCCTCGTCCAGCAGCGTCTGGTCGCCGCCGGCCAGCCGTTCGGCGTATGCACGCAGCTCGGGCTCCACGTCGTCGATGACCCCGCTCTCCATGCCGTAGACGCTGGCGGCGAGGATCTTGCGGCGGATGGCCGCCTCCAGCCGCAGGAGGTCTTCGAGCTCGCCCGGCTCGGGGAGCAAGGTGGTGAGCCACACCTGGTCGTGTGGGCTCTTCAGCCGAATCACGCGGCCGTTGCGCTGGACGACTCGCTGTGGATTCCATGGCATGTCATAGCTGACGACAGCCGCCGCCTGCTGCAGATTCTGGCCCTCGGAGAGCACGTCGGTGGACAGCAACAGGTCCACCTCGCCGTCTGGTGGCCGGTAGCCGGGACGGACCACGGTCTCGGGGCAGAAGCGGGCCAGCGTGGCCGCCCGTGTATCGGGGTCGGTCTCCCCCCCGATCACGACCGCCCTCTCCCGGCCGCCCGCACGATCCGGTAGATGGTTGTCGAGATAGGAGACCGTATCCCCAAAGCTGGTAAAGACGGCAATCTTCTGAGCCGGGGCGACGTCGAGTAGGTGCCGGAGGAGGGCAAGCTTCGGGTCCGTGACGGGATCGACGGTAGCGAGGCGATCGCGGATGCGGGCCAACAGTTCGCGATCGCGGACCACCGCGTTCCGGTAGCCCGGATGGAACTCGGTCACCGGCCGGGTTTCGGGATCGCCGATCAGGCCCTCTGCCACCCAGGTAGCCACTCCTGCGTCGTCGACCTCCTCGAGGACGGCGGCCCGCAATGCCGCTCGGGACGGCACCACGCCCGTGTCCCATGCGGTGAGGAAGGCGTCGTGGGCATGCACCATCCGGGAGACCGTCTGCAGGCAGGCCCACCAGCACGACTCGAATCGCTTGAGGATGCCGGACTTGAGCAGGCCTCCCAGGGCCGCTTCGGCCGGTTCCTCCGCGACTCCCAGCTCATAGGCGCTTGGCCGATAGCGGGCCATGCTCAGGGCGTCGATCGAGCCCGTGATCGCCGCGAACAGCCCTGGGTGGACGGTGTCGAGGTCGTAGCGCTCGGTCGCCATGTTCGGGTGCGGGAAGCGGACAGGTGTTCCGTCCGGAAAGGTGGCGCCGGGGTAGGTGTCCTCGATGAACCGCCGGTCGCGACGGACGCTGACCGCGTCGGCCAGCGGGAAGAGCGTGTCCGGGTCAAGGTTCTCGGGGTCGCGCTCGTTGGCGCCGGCCCGGACGAACAGCTCCCGGACCGACGGGATGCTGTCTGCGGCGAATGCCCGGTCGTGGCGGGCGAAGGCCATGACCAGGTGGTACAGGTCCCAGAGGCCGTTGTTGATCGGCGTGGCGGTCAGCAGCACGAGGTCCTTGCGTTCGCCGCCCAGCAGCCGCTCCATCGCCCGGTACCAGGTCGTGTCCGGGTTGCGTAGGGCGTGGCCCTCGTCGACCACCACCAGTCGGTAGCTGTCACGGGCGTTGTGGAGGCGGCGGCGACGCCGGGCCGCGTCGGGGGCAAGCTGCTCGTCCGAAGCAAGTTCCTGGTAGCTCACCACCTGGGCTGGGAGGCGCGCTTGGTCGATCCGCTCGCGCCAGGTGGTCGCGAGCTGGGCGGGCGCGACCACCAACGCGTGGTTTCCCCGCTGTAGCGCGTACTCCTCGATGAACGCGAGTCCGATCTCTGTCTTGCCAGTGCCGACCCCATCGGCATAGACGACCCCGTGGTGGCGGGCCAGAATGCGCCGCGCCCGCTCGTAGCCGTCCCGCTGGAAGGGTGCCAGCGCCACGGCCGTAACCGTCGCCTCCGGCAATGGCGTCTCCAGCTCTTCCCCGTACAGCTCGAGCAATGCTCGCAGGTAGACGGTCTGCGGGTCGACCAGCCCTGGGTCCGGGAAGAGGAGGCCCCGCAGCTCGTCCTTGTAGTCGGCGGCTTCGGCCCACAGCCGCTCGAACCATTCGATTGCTGCACTGGCGACCGGCGGGTCGTAGTGGACCAGGCCGAGCTCGCGGTTGCGGAACAGCCCGGCGCCGGTGAGGTTGGCCGAGGTGACGAGCGCGGCTCGGCCGTCCTCCACGGTGCCGAACAGGTAGGCCTTGCCGTGTAGGAAGGTGGTCAGGTACCGGCGAACCTCGACCGTCGGGTCCGCGAGCCACCCGTCGACCTTGGCCAGCTGCCGGGCGGCCCGGCTGGGCGGGAACCGGGCCAGGTCCCGCTCGCCCTGGAGGGTTCGCAGGGCCAGCTCGAACCGCTGCATCGGGAACTGAGCACCCAGGCCCGGGTCGGGCGCCGCACCCAGCAGCACGCGGACGCGCCGGTCGCCGCAGACGGCGACGGCCAGATGGTGCAGCCCGCCGAGGTTGAGGTAGCCGGTGGCCACCGCCAGCGGATGGTTGGCGGCCAGGTCGCCGGTCAGATAGGCGAGCGCGGTCGCATGGGTGGTCTCGTCGCTCAGGTTGTCGAGCAGGTAGGGACGTCCGGGCATCGGCACCCGCTCAGCTCAGCTCGGCCAGCCGCTCGGCCAGCCGGCGGCGGTAAGCTGGCGGCACGGCGTCGGTGGTGAAGTCGGCGAGCAGCACCCCCAGGTCCTCGGCGGTCAGCGCCCACGCCCGAGCCACCCGAGCGTCGATCTCCACCCGGAGCCTCTCGCGTCCCTCGTCGCCGAGCAGGCCGGCTTCCACGCCGACGGCGTCGGCCAGCTCGGCGAAGCGCTCGTCCACGCAGGAAAGCCGGGCGGCCGCCTCGGCGACCACGTCGAGGTCTTCCTCGGCCAGGTCGGGCACGGTCAGTCCCTCCAGGATGAAGAAGTTCAGGTTGATCTCCACGAAGCGGCGGGCCTGCCAGTCGAACGGCAGGCTGTTCATGATCCCGAGGCAGGCGGCTCGCGCCCAGTCGTCTCCGACGGCGAAGGCCAGGTAGGGCGCCTTGTTGGTGAGGAAGACCTTCGGCGGCACGAGGCAGGCTCGCACGGTGCGAGAGTCGGTGGCTCGGCTCACGTCCCGGAACGCGACCCGGGCCCGGCCCAGCTCGCCGCGGACGGCCTGGCTGCGGACGGCCGTTGCCAGCTCGGCGGAAAGCAACGAGCCCGAGCCCGGGCGGGGTTTGCGCACCTTGGTCCAGACCGCGTCGTTGACGGGGCAGAGTCTCGCCCCAGCACCGTGCGGGTCGTACTGCTCGAAGCTCTCGCCCTTCCAGAGCGGCCAGCCATTCTTGGCGTCCTGCCAGAGGCGCTTGTCATTGGTTTCGTCCAACTCCCGGACTGGAAAGCAACGCCAGCGGCCTCTCGCCCCGTACGGGAAGGGGGAGCCTCGGCGCAGCTTGGCCAGCAGATCGGCCTCGGCCTGGTCGCGGAGCAACGGCACCGTCCAGCTCCGGCCGAACGCGTCCCGCGGCAGGACAATGCCGGACGAAGCGCTCTGCCGCTCCCACTCGGCCAGCGAGGTGGCGGTCCCGGCGACCCGTACCTGGTGGTCTTGCGGGGGACGCGCCCGCTCGCCGCAGAGCAGGGCGATGGTGTACTGGGGATGGGTGTCGAAGATCCAGCACCGCCGGTTGAGCAGGAAGTCCATCCGGCGGCAGGTGCTCTGCTCGAACAGCCAGCGCCGGAACCCGGCCGAGCCGTCGGCGGCGAAGGCGCTCCTGGGCAGCACCACCCCAAGCATCCCGTGCTCGCGCAACAGCTCCCGGTAGCGCTGGCAGAACGACTTGTAGAGGTCGGGGTCGCCGGGCATGGGCACGTACTCCCCGGCGGCCAGATATCGGCGTTGCATGGCGGCCCGCTCCTGCTCGGTGGCGAGTCGTTCGGACAGCTCCGGGCGGTGGGCGAGCAGCGCCGTGATGGTCGCCGTCCTCGACCGCTCGGGGAGGCTGCGAAGCCCGGGCGCGAACAGGCCGTAGAAGCCGAGCGCCTCCACCGTCACCTCGTCCCATGGGGGGTTGCCGACGACCGCGTCGAAGCCAGGGCGCTGGCGGGTGTAGACGTGGGGGAAGGCGAGCGGCCAGTGCAGGAAGCGATGGCGCCGACCAAGGGCGGTGGCCGCCTCGATCAGGCCGTTCCTCCGCCCGTCCAGCACCTCCGGGCCGTGCAGCTCGACCTCCTGTCTGGCCTTGGCCAGGCCGAACGGCTCGGCGGTCCACAGGTCGAACAGGCGCTCGAGGGCGGCGGTGGCGGCATGGGCCTCGGCGTCGGCTGCCTGGCTGACCTCGACTTCCTCCGGGGTGCGGTCCTCACCCTCGGCAACCCGGGCGGCCGCGTCGGCGGCCCGCGCCAGCGCCTGGTCGAGCTGGTCCTGGAGGAACCACGCCTGGGCGGCGTCGCCCGGCGGGCGAAGCGCCTCGGGTCGCAGCACGCCGACAAGCGAGTTGCCGACCACGACGTTGCGGCCGAGGTAGGCGAGGGACAGTCCGGGCACGAACGATGCCAGCCACAGCGAGAGCGTGGCGACCTCGGCGCCCATGGGGCTCAGGTCCACCCCGAACACGCAGTGCTTCAGCACCAGCCGGCGCAGCAGGGCGACGTCGTCGACGGCCGATCCATGGCCGGCACCCGCCCGGAGCCGGTCGAGGGCCGCGCTGACCTGGGGCAGCGGCGTCTCGCCGAGGAAGCGGACCACCCGGTCGGCCAGCTCGTTGACGACCACCACCAGGAAGTGGGCGCTGCCGCAGGCCGGGTCGAGCACGGCGAAGTCCAGCAGCGCGGTGGCGGCGGCTTCCGGGTCGGTGGCGGCCAGCTCCCTGACCCCGGCCAGGTGGGTCTCGAACGCGGGCACGACCGTCCGCCTGACCAGGTGGCCGACCAGCTCCGAGCGCGTGTAGTAGACGCCGCCGCCCTTGCGACCGCCCTCGTGCGTCTGCCAGAGCAGGTCGCCGGCTTCGACGTCGGCCCGCTCACCCGGGCCGGGCGCGACGTAACGGTCCGTCCGGGAGTCGTAGCGGAGCGGCGCGTCGGCCAACGACAGCCGTAGCGACAGCAGCCCCTCGTAGATATGGCCCAGGTGGCCGATCTCCAGGGTCGAGTAGTCGACGCCGCGTTCCAGGTCGTCCGGGTCGCGACCGAGCCCGACCAGGACACCGGCGACGTCGGGGTCGGTCAGCTCGGCCCGTTCCAGGATGCTTGCGCCCTCGAAGCCGTCGGCGGCGAACAGGGCGCCGTTGTAGGCGGGCACACTCCAGGCCGGGTTGCCGTTGCGCATCGCCTTGACGAGCAGCTTGAGCTGGTCCCAGAGCATCGTCGAGCGGCTGCCGAGCTGCTGCCGTGTCTCGGCCGCCTCGTCGACCAGGCTGGTCAGCGAGGCGCGGCGATAGGCCTGGTTGGCCATCGGCAGGTAGCCAGCGCTCTCGGCGTAGAGCATGAACAGGCAGCGGAACACCAGCGTGAGGGCGGCGCGCTCCAGCTCCTCGCGCGCCTGGTCGTCGGCAGGGTCGAGGCCGTGCTGCCGGGCCCAGCGACCCAGGGCTCGGCCGAGGGTTGGCACGACCGTCTGGCGGATGGTCTCGTCCAGCCGCTGGCGAAGTCCGGCGCCGAACGCTCGTGACTCCTCCTGGAGGTCGGCGAACTGGCTGTCGGCCAGATATTCGGGGCCGAGCAGGGCCAGGAACGGCCGGTCGTCGTCCTGCAGCGCGCCGACGTCCAGGTCGAGGTACCGGGCCGCCGCCGCACCCAGGCCCGGCTCGGCCTGGAAGAGCCGCAGGCGCGACTCGTGGACCAGGAAACCGAAGGGTGCGCCATCGGCCTGGCAGTCGTTGAGGAGCACGCCTTCGGGTGGGCGACCGTCCTCGCCGAGTCGGGCGAACTCGGCCGGACTCGCCTTTGGGTGGATGACCGCGACGGGCCGGCCACCATGCCGGGCCAGCCAGCCGCGATGCTGGCGCCGCTCGAGCCTGTAGCCCAGGGCAGCGAGCACAGCACGCCAGTCGGCCCCCCTTCGGAACGCCGCAGTGGCTTCCTTGGCGCGCTGCCACCGCAGTGGATCGCCTCGGAGGCGATGGTCGAGGGTGTGCAGTGTGAGCAGGCCGCGCAGCTCGAGGCCGGGGACACCGGCCTGGTCGAGCCGGTCGAGCTCAGCGGCGAGCTCGCGTACTGCCTCCAGGCGGGGGCGGCGGGCGAGCCGCTGGAGCACCTCATACAGCGCACCGACCTCCACCGACCGGACCGGGCCGCCCGAGTCCAGCACACCGAGGGCCAGTACCGAGCCGGGCCGGCCCGGCTCGTCGCAGAGGAGCAGCAGCGGCGTCGCCCCCGAACCACGCCGCTGCCGCCAGACCGTCCGGAACGTGCGCTCGGGCGCTGGAGCGGTCGTTGCGATCTCGACGCCGGCCAGCATCACGCCTGCCGCCAGCGGCGAATCCACGGAGATGCTACGGGCCCCGGAAAGCGCCGGGAGCAGGGAGAGCAGTTCGCCGGAGGTCATCGGCACGACCACGAGTGGGGCACGGCGGAACGATAGCAGCGTGGCTTCGCGCGGCGCGAGCATCGTTCCTCCCACATGGCCGTCAGGGTGCAGGAGCTTGGCAGACTCGCGGCTCATCGGCGTCGGCTTGTCCACACCCTCGCGGGACGTTTCATGGAAGCCAAGCAGGCTACCCTCCTGGACAAGGCCAGGATCAGGCGCAGCTCAAGCGCTGCCGCCGGGCAGGTTGAGCCGGCAATCGCCCAGCGGGGCAGGTTGAGCGGGCGCTGTGGGCGCTGCTACCCTCGGGGCCGTCCTGGCACAGCCGGGCCCTGTTTCGCGTTGCGCCGCATTCCGCCCCGAGGAGGCTCGTCCCCCATGTCCGAGTACAAGCTGGCCGCCGAGAATCGCTCGGACGCCGGGAAGGGACCCGCCCGCCGCCTGCGCGCCAGCGGGCGGGTCCCGGCCGTCCTGTACGGGCACGGCGCCAACCCCCAGCACCTGAGCGTCGACGCCCGCCAGTTCGGCCAGGCCCTGCGCACCGACGCCGGCGTCAACGTGCTGATGGAGCTGGACGTCGGAGGGGACAGGCACCTGGCCCTGGCCAAGGAGATCCAGCGCCACCCGGTCAAGGGCAACCTCATCCACGTCGACTTCATCCAGGTCCGCCGGGGCGAGAAGGTCCACGTGTCGGTGCCGGTGCACCTGGTCGGCGAGGCGCCGGGGGTCCGCGAGGGAGGCATCGCCGACCAGGACCTGTACCAGGTCAACGTCGAGGCCGAGGTGACCAACGTGCCCGAGGCGGTCGACGTCGACGTGTCCGGGCTGAACATCGGCGACGTGCTGCGGGTCGCCGACCTCAAGGCCCCGGGCGGCGCCGTGATCCTCGACGACCCCGAGGCCTCGGTCGTGTCGGTGGTCGCGCCGGCGGTCGAGGCCGAGCCGGAGGCGGAGGTGGAGGAGGGCGCCGAGGGCGAGGCTGCGGCGGCCGAGGAGGCCGTCGAGGGCGAGGATCGTTCCGAGGCGTAGCCGGCCGGTGCGATTCCGGCTGCGGGCGCGGTCGGCGATGGCCTCCGAGAATGGCGGCCCCTGGATCGTGCTCGGCCTCGGCAATCCCGACGACGAGTACGGCAACACCCGGCACAACGCCGGGGCGATGGTGGTCGCTCGCCTGGCCGAGCGGGCGGGGGCCAAGCTGAAGCGGACCCGCAACCGCGCCCAGGTGGCCGAGATCCGCGACGGCGACGCCCGGGTGGTGCTGGCCCGGCCCAGCAGCTTCGTCAACGAGTCCGGCGGCCCGGCCTCGTTGCTGGCCCGCTGGTACAAGACCCCGGTGGAGCGGATCATCGTCGTCCACGACGAGATCGACCTGGCCCACGGCAAGC
>DASYSE010000110.1:0-1763 GCA_036003705.1 Actinomycetes bacterium
TGCCCCCGCCCAGCACGGCCCGGACCTCCTCCAGCAGCGGCCCCTCCGAAAGCGGCCGGTCGCCGGCCAGCAGCTCCCCCTCGGGCCGGTAGCCGATGCCGGTCACCGCCACCTCGCCGGAACGGGTCACCACCCGCTGGATGGTCATCTCGTTCTTGGTCAGGGTGCCGGTCTTGTCGGAGCAGATGACCGAGGCCGAGCCGAGCGTCTCCACCGACGACAGCTTCTTGACGATGGCGTGCTGGCGGGCCATGCGTTGCACGCCGAGGGCCAGGACGACCGACAGAACGGCAGGGAGTCCCTCGGGCACGGCGGCGACGGCCAGGGAGACGCCCAGCAGTAGGACCTGGACGAGGTCGCTGGGCCGGCGGATGTCGGAGGCCAGCAGGATCGCCGCGACCACCACCACCGCGATCGCGATGACGGCGATGCCGAGGGTCCGGCCGACCAGGTCGACCTCGCGTTGCAACGGGGTGCGCTCCTCGGTGGTGCGGCCCAGCAGGGCCGCGATGCGGCCCATCTCGGTGCCCATGCCGGTGGCGGTCACCACCGCCCGGCCCCGGCCTCTGGTCACGGCCGTGCCGCTGAACACCATGTTGGTCCGGTCCCCCAGCGCCGCCGGGGCCGGCAGGGTCGCGCCGTCCTTGAGCACCGGCTCGCTCTCGCCGGTCAGCGACGACTCCGCCACGGTCAGCGAGGCCACCCGGAGCAGGCGGCCGTCGGCGCCGACGGCGTCGCCCTCCCCCAGCAGCAGGATGTCGCCGGGCACCAGCTCCTCGGCCGGGATGCTCCAGTGCCGCCTGGTCGCGCTGCCGCCGCTCTTGCTCGGCGGCCTTGCGGGCCTGCTCCATCCGCGCCTTGGCGGCCAGCTCCTCGGGGTCGGGTTCGGCTGGTGCCGGGTCGACGGCCAGGGCCGGCTCGCCCTCTCCGGCCGCGCCCGGCGCTGCATCGGTGGAAGGCCGAGCCGGAAGGTCGACGTCGCTGCCAGCGACCGCCCGACCCGTGCTGGCGTCCTGCACGTCGACGTCCCCAGCGACCGCGCGGGCAGCGGCTGTGGCCGCTGGCTCGGCAGGCTCGGGCTCGGGGCGGTGCCGGTCGGGGTCGGTGCAGACCCAGGCGACGTCGCCGTGGTGGGTGACCATGGCGGCGT
Organism: Actinomycetes bacterium; assembly: GCA_036003705.1. Taxonomy (GTDB): domain Bacteria; phylum Actinomycetota; class CALGFH01; order CALGFH01; family CALGFH01; genus CALGFH01. The sequence continues at coordinate 1,151 of DASYSE010000110.1, forward strand.
GGCACGGCTCGCCGGCGTGCTCCTCGGGGCTCTGGTGCAGGTCGTAGTAGCCGTCGCCGAGCCGCTTGCCGCCCTGCTCCCGCCAGTCGTCGGGGGCGACGCGGACGCGCCGCTTCTTGAGGTCGGCGAGGGTCTTGGCGACCCTGGCCTGCCGCTCGATGTCGCTTTGCTGGGTGCGGACGGCCAGCTCCATGTCGTGGTGCTGGCGCCAGTCGCCCAGGGCGGCCTCCACCCTGGCGGGGTCCTTGGCCAGCAGCACCAGGTGGATCGCCTCGGTGATAGTCAGCTCGCCGCCGGTGAGCATGGCGACCACATGCTCGGGCAGCTTGAAGATGCCGGTGTACTTGGAGATCTTCGCCTGGCTGACCCCCAGCCGCTCGGCGAGGCTGCGTTGGGTGAACAGCTTCTTGCCGCCGGGGCCCTTGCGGTTCAGCGCCTGCTGGTAGGCCCAGGCTTCCTGCAGCGGGGTCAGGCCCTCGCGGCCGAAGTTCTCCCCGTACATGGCGGCGAACCGTTCGGTGGCGTCGTAGTCGCGGATCTCGGCGGGCACCTCGGTCAGCCCGGCGGCCTGGGCGGCGGCCAGTCGCCGGTGGCCGAACACCAGCTGGTAGCG
>DASYSE010000111.1:0-18876 GCA_036003705.1 Actinomycetes bacterium
GGCGAACGGTGTCCTCCCACCAGGAATTGCCACCATCGATCAGCAGATCCCCCTGGTCCAGATGGCCGGCCAGCTCCTCCACCACCCCATCCACCGCCGGCCCGGCCTTGACCATCACCAGGATGCGGCGGGGCCGGGCCAACGCGGCCACAAACTCCCGGGTCGAGAAGGTCCCCACCAGCCGGCCCTCCCGGCCATGGCGGTCCACCAGCTCACGAGTCTTACGCCCGGTCCGGTTATGGACCGCCACCGAGAACCCGTTACGGGCCGCGTTACGCGCCAGGTTGGCACCCATGGTGGCCAGGCCGGTGACACCCAACTCGCACTCTCCAGCCATCCGGCCTCCTCCACCTCGGTGCGCGCTTGCCGTGCAGGCAAGCTACAGCAACCGCTGTCGGGGCACAGGGTGGAACCGGTCGCAGGCGTTCGGGGTTCGCCCTCCGGGGGACGGAAATGGAGCGGCTCAGCGGTTGGCGGTGGCCGAGCTGACCCAGGCCAGGTAGGCGGCGCTGCCCTGGCTGACTGGGACGGCGGTCAGCTCGGGTGTCTCGTAGCCGTGGTTGGCCTCGACGTGGGCGGCCAGCGCGTCGAAGCGGGCGCCGGTGGTCTTGATCAGGCAGAGCCACTCTTCGGCGGTCTCGACCGCACCCTCCCACCGGTAGGTGCTCGAGATCGGGCCGAGCACCTGCACGCAGGCGGCAAGCTGCCGCTCGACCAGGCCGCGGGCCAGCCGCTCGGCGTCCTCTCGGGCGTCGGTGGTGGTCATCACCATCAGAAAGCTGTCGGCCATGGGCGATTCACCTCGTCGGCTGGAGGATCGGGCGACGCCCTCCAGGATCGCACCGCCACCCGGTCGGCGCCGGCGGCGCCCCGTTCCCCTCAGCCGGCGTCGGCCGCCGACGGCGCCGGGATGGTGCGGCTGGGGATGCGGCGGGCGAGGACCGCCGCCAGCAGCGCCACCGCGGCGGCCAGGGCGAAGGCGCCGGCGATGCCGGTTCTCGGCAGCCAACCGGCGGCGGCCCCGAACGCGACCAGGACCCCGCCCAGGCCGGCCCCGAGGGCGACGCCGAGGGTGTCGGCGAGCTGCAGCGAGGCGCTGGCTGCTCCCTCCTGGCCGCTCGGTGCCTCGCCGAGCACGATCAGCGAGACCGGCGAGTAGGCCAGGCCGATGCCGAAGCCGCCGACCGCCCAGCCGGCCACGCCGACCGCCACCGGGACGCCGGGGAACAGGGCGGCCACCTCCAAGCCGATGCCGGCGGCGACGATCAGGAACCCGGTCCGGATCAGCCGGCGGCCCGGCCAGGCGGCCGCCTTGCGCTCCTGGACCCAGGCCGCGGCCGTCCAGGACAAGGTCGCGGCGGTCACCGCGACGCTGGCCACCGCCGTGCTCTGGCCCCGCACCGAGGTGATGGCCAGGGGCACGTAGGTGTCGGCGCCGAAGAACGCGAAGGTGAGCAGGGCGCGGGAGAGCACCGCCACCGGCAGGCCCGGCCGGGCCCGCAGCGTCCCCGGCGGGAGCAGGCCGTGCAGCGGGTACGCCGCGACCGCAAGGCCGGCGGCGACCAGGACCGCCCCGGTGACCAGGGAGCGGCTGGTCAGGCCGGTCAGGAGCAGCCCGGTCCCGGCGGCCACCCCGATGGCCCTGGTCAGGCGGCCGCGCTGGACCAGCGGCTCCGTTGGTGGACCGAGCCGGCGCAGCGACGGGAGCGCGAGCGCGCCGGAGGCCAGCACCAGCGGCAGCAGGCCGAGGAACACCCAGCGCCAGCCGAAGCGCTCGGCGACCAGGGCCGAGACGGCCGGCCCGATCAGGCCGGGCACGACCCAGGCGGTGGACAGCACCGCGAACACCCGTGGCCGCAGCGCCTCCGGGTAGCTGCGGCCGATGCTGGCGTAGGCGACCGCCGGGACCGCCCCGGCCCCGAGGCCCTGCAACCCGCGGGCCAGCACCAGCACCAGCATGCTCGGGGCCATGCCACCGGCGGCCAGGCCAACCGCGAACACCAGGACGCCGGCCACGAACGGCGGGGCCGGGCCGCGCCGGTCGGCCTGGCCGCCGGCGACCACGATGCCGACCAGCACGCCGAGCTGGAAGGCGCTGGTCACCCAGCCGTACAGGCTGATGCCCTGGAGGTCGTCCTTGATCGCGGGCAGGATGGTGATGACGGCAAGGGCCTCGAATGCGACCAGGGTGATGGTGAGCACCAGGCCGATGGTGAGTCCGCGCCGGGCCGGGGTCATCAGCCCGGCCGGCCGCCGCGACGACCGCCTCATGGATGCCCATGCTACCGGCCCGGATCGGCCGCCTTCCGGCTTGACAGGCAACGGGTGGGTTTGGAAGGGTACGGCCGTCGTCGGCCACCCCCCCAATCCCCCAATTGGGCCAACGGCACGGAAGTGGTGTCCGCGAGCTCAGCGGCTCGCGGGACGTTGCATGCCGCTTTGGTGACGCACTGGCCCGCTTCCCCGAGAGGCTCGCCAGCTTGGCCAACATCCCGGTACCGCGGGGCTCACGGAGACGCCCCCGGCACGCCCGTGCCGGTGCCGCCTGGCTGCGCAATCTGCGAATGGGGTTCCTGATCGTCCTGCCCCTGCTGCTGGCCTGGGCGCTGCTCCCGGCCAGCGCCAAGCCGGGTGTCGGCAAGCCCTCCGGCCAGGACCGGACCGCGTCCGCCGCCCCGGCGCCCGACACCGTCCGGCTGGCCTCGCTGGTCAATACCGAGCGGGCCCGCCGCAGCCTGCCCGCGCTGAGCCTGGTGCCCCGCCTGACGACCCTGGCCGGCGCCCAGTCGGCGCGGATGGCGGCCGCGCGGCGCCTGTCGGCCAGCCCAGGGCTGGCCGCCGCGGTCCAGCCGGCCAGCGCCTGGGACGAGCAGGTTCGCTGCGCCCGCAGCGTCGAGCAGGCCCACCGGGAGCTGATGCAGATCGCCGGGGCCAAGCGCCGGATCCTCAGCCGGTCCTACAACGCCATCGGGGTCGGGACCAGCACCGCCGGCTGCGTCTGGGTGACCGAGCTGCTGGCGAAGGTGCCGGACACCGCCGCCGGATCGGGCCGGCGTCCGGGACGGCCGGGGCTCACCTCCACCACCGCACCGACCACGACCATCCGGGCGACCACCACCACCAAGCCGGCGCCGAGGTCGACGGCCGCTCCGACCACCGCCGCGCCGCCGCCGCCGCGTGGCAACCGGTCCACCGCCCAGAAGCTGGTCAGCGACCTGTTCGACCGGCTCAACGCCGAGCGCCGGGCCAGGGGCCTGGCCACGCTGGACTGGGACCCCGACCTGGCGCGGGTGGCCGCCGACTGGTCGGCGCAGATGGCCCGCACCCGCGACTTCAGCCACCGCGACCTGGGCGCGGCCGGCGGCCTGCCCGGGATGGCCAAGTTCTCGGCGCTGGGCGAGAACATCGCCTGGGTCGAGGGCTACCCGAGCATGGGCTCCCAGCTCCACGTGGGCTGGATGCGTTCGGACGGGCACCGGGCCAACCTGCTCCAGCGCGGCTTCGACACGGTCGGGATCGGCGTGGTCTGCTCCGGCGGCCGGGCCTGGGCGACCCAGGACTTCGGCCGCCTCGACGCCTCCAGCGCCCCGTCGATGAGCTCGAGCACCCCGGCCGAGGAGCCGATCGTGGCCACCCGCGCCGACGGCGTGCGCTGCTGACGGCGACGCGCTAGGGTGCCAACCGGTGGCCGGAACAGCGGCCGCCCCCGACGACCGAGGCGGTGCGTGCATGCTCAAGGCATGGGTGCTGATCCAGACGGAGGTGGGCAGGGCCGGCGAGGTGGCGGCCGCCGTGACCGCCATCGACGGGGTCGAGCTGTCGGAGGTCACCGCCGGGCCGTTCGACGTCATCGCCAAGGTGCAGGCGCCAAGCCTCGACGCGCTCGGCCGGCTGATCGTCAGCCGGGTCCAGGCCGTCCCCGGCACCATGCGCACCCTCACCTGCCCACGCCCGGCCCCTGACCGCCCGGAGGCCTAGGGCGAGCATGGATCAGGCGACCGCACCGCCGCTGCACCCGGAGGTCGAGCCGCTGGCCGGGCTGCTCGGCACCTGGCGGGGCGAGGGGGCCGGCGAGTACCCCACGATCGCCGGGTTCCGCTACGGCGAGGAGGTCCGGTTCTGGCACGTCGGCAAGCCGTTCCTCGCCTACGCCCAGCGGACCTGGAGCCTGGACGACGGCCGGCCGCTGCACGCCGAGACCGGCTACTGGCGGGCCAAGCCGGGCGCGGCGGTGGAGGTCGTCCTCGCCCACCCGACCGGCATCGTCGAGGTGCAGGAGGGGCGGCTGGACGGCGGCCTGATCGAGCTGCGCAGCACGACCATGGCCGGGACCGGCACCGCCAAGGAGGTCACCGCCCTGCACCGCCGGTTCGAGCTGGACGGCGACCGGCTCGCCTACACGGTGGCCATGGCCGCGGTCGGCCAGCCTCTCCAGCACCACCTGGCCGCGGAACTGCACCGAGTTGCCTAGATGATCAATTCCAAGGGGTCAGCCGTGGTGGTAGGCGACCAGGGACCGCATGACGTGTTGGCCGGTGCGGTCGTTGTGCCAGATCACGGCGTGAGAGCGAGGATGTCCCCGATCAGCGGTGGTCGAAGAGGGTGGCCAGCGTGGTTCGGCGGGCGGAGTGATCCGTCGGCGTGCAGGCGGTGCCGCCGTTCAGGCCAGGGCGCGGACGGCGCGGACGGCGGCGTCGACGTCGGTCTCTGAGGTGACGATGCTCGGCCCGAGGCGGAGGTGGGGGGTGGCGTAGGGCGTGACGCTGGCCAGGATGCCCTGGCGGCGAAGGCCGGCGACGGCCTGGTCGGGGTCGAGGTCGCCGACATCCAGGCAGACGATCCCGGCCGACAGCTCTGGAGTCCGCGGGGTGACCAGCCGGACCGCCGGGATGGCGGCCAGGCCGTCCTTGAGGCGGGCGGCCAGCAGGCGGGTGCGCTCGGCCACCTGCCGCTCGCCGAGTTGCAGATGAAAGGCGAAGGCTTCGGCCAGGGCCCAGCGGTGCTCGAAGGCGTGGAAGCCGCCGGGGCTGAACATCGCCGCCCTGGGTCCGTCGGGGTCCCTGCCGCTGATCCAGGCGCCGATGGCGCGCCGGTCGAAGGAGGGGATGGTCCCGGTGACCTCGTCCCACGCCTCGCGCCGGCCCCAGACCAGCCCGGTGCCGCGCGGGCCGAACAGCCACTTGTGGCAGCCGGCGACCAGGAAGTCGCAGCCGAGGCCTGCCACGTCGGCGGGCTCGACGCCGAGCGCGTGGACGGCGTCGACGCAGACCAGCACCCGGTCCACCGGGTCCCGGTCGCGGTTCATCTCGCCGACCACGGCGCCGATCTCGGCCAGCGGAAGCTTGACGCCGGTGCCGGAGTGCACCCAGGTCAGCGCCAGCACGCGGGTCCGCGGCCCGATGCCGCGGTGGACCGCTGCGACCAGCCGGTCGGCGGTGACCCGTGCCGGGTCGCGGTAGAGGGTGATGCGGCGGACGGTGACGCCGGTCCGCTCGGCCCGCAGCCGCAGCGCCTCGTGGGTGGCGTAGAAGTCGTGCGCGGTGGTGACGGCCTCCTGGCCGGGTCGCAGGCGCAGGCCGCCGTACAACAACCCCAGCCCGTCGGTGGTGCTGCGGGTGAGCGCGACCTCGTCGGCCTCGCCGCCCAGATACCCGGCGGCGGCCACCCGCGCCGCCGTCTCCAGCCGACGGTTGTGCGACTCGTAGTAGCCGTCCGGGTCGGCCTGCAGGCCGCGCCGGTGGCGCTCGACCGCCTCGGCGACCGGGCGGGGATGGGAGGCGAGCACGAACGCGGCGAAGTGGCGCTTGCCGGGGTCCAGATCGAACTGGGCGCGCACCGCCGCCCAGCCGCTCGGTGGAGCGGCGCTACCGTCGCCGGCAGCGGGCGCGGTTCCGCGGTCCGGCTCGCACCCGGCCAGCCCGGCCAGCGCGCCGGTCCCCGCCAACAGCCCGGCGCGCCGCAGCAGCGTGCGCCGGTCGATCTCCTCCACCCGCCTATCACGCCGCGACGGCGCTGCGATGTCAACCGGCAGCTCAGCCCTTGGTGGCGCCGAGGGCGAGGCCGCGCACGAACTGCCGCTGCAGACCCTCGCCACCGCACTGTAGGTCACCAACGACGACCTGCCGCAGCCCACCCTCCTCCAGCCGGCGCAGCGCGTCGGGAACCTCCGGGTGGGCCGGCAGGCGGGCCATCCCACCGCGCGCCATCGGCAACCCGACCGCCGGTTGTGCGAGGCTAGCGGCATGGACGACCTGGCCGCGCGGCCGTTCTGCTACCTGACCACCACCGGACGGGTGTCGGGGCGGCCCCATACCGTCGAGATCTGGTTCGCGCTCCGGGACCGGACGGTGTACCTGCTGTCGGGCGGGGGCGACCGGTCGGACTGGGTGCGGAACCTCATCGGGCGGCCGGAGGTGACCGTCCGCGTCGGCCGCTGGGACGCCCCCGAGCTGCCGGGGCGGGCCAGGGTGGTCGTCCCGGGCTCGTCAGAGGACGAGCTGGCCCGCCAGCTGGTGGTGGGCAAGTACCAGCCGGGCTACGGCGGCGACCTCTCCGGCTGGCGGCGCTCGGCGCTGCCGGTGGCGGTCGACCTCGACCCGGGTCGTGGAGGCTAGCGCCATGGCGCACGGCGATGCCTGGACGGTCGAGCGGGCCAATGCGGCCCTGCCGCGGGTCGGGGCGGCCCTGGGGCGGATCCGCGAGCTGGTGGCGGCGGCCAGGCTGGAGCGCGAGGGCGCGGCCGAGCTGCTGGAGGGCAACGGCCACGCCGCGGCGCCGCGGGCGGCCGCGGAGCTGCGAGCGACGGTCGAGGAGCTGACCGGGGAAGGGATCGTCCTGCGCGACCTGGACGCCGGCCTGGTCGACTTCCCGGCCAGGCTCGACGACGGGCGCGAGTACCTGCTGTGCTGGGTGCTGGGCGAGCCGGCGGTGGCATGGTGGCATTGGCCGGAGACCGGCTTCGCCGGCCGGCGGCCGCTGTCCGACCCGCCCAGCTGAGCTGACCGACCGGGAGCGCGAGATGCTGGCCGATGGCCGCTCGGGCAGCTATCGCTTGGCGATCTGGATCAGGTTGCCGCAGGTGTCGTCGAGCACCGCCGTCGTCACACCGCCCATCTCGAGCGGCTCCTGCGTGAACCGGACGCCGAGGCGGCGTAGCCGCTCGAACTCGGCGTGCACGTCGTCGACGGCGAACGAGGTGGCCGGGATCCCGTCGGCCGCCAGCGCTGCCTTGAACGGCCCGGCGGCCGGGTGGGCGTCGGGTTCCAGGAGCAGCTCCGGGCCTTGAGGGTCGTCGGGAGACACGACGGTGAGCCAGCGCGCCTCGCCGACGGGGATGTCGGTCTTCTTCACGAACCCGAGGACGTCGGTGTAGAACCGCAGCGCCTTCTCCTGGTCGTCCACCAGCACCGAGGTGAGGTAGATCCTCATCTGCTGCTCCTTCCGCGGCTGGGTCGCCACCGCTCGAGGATCGTCTCGAGCGGCTGGGTGTCGAGGTGGTGGAACTTGTACCTGCCCTGCCTCCTGGTCTTGACGAGGCCCGCCGACTCCAGGACGTCGAGGTGCTGGGAGATCGCCTGTCGCGACGAGCCCAGTCCGTGCTTGGTCGCGAGCCGGGTGCAGAGCTCGAACAGCGTCTGCCCGTCCCGCTCGCTGAGCTCGTCGAGGATCGCCCTCCTCGTGGGGTCGGCGAGTGCCCGATACACGTCGCTCACGACCAGCAGTATAGGCAAGTAGCGACTTGCCTATCAACCAACCCTGGCCTGGCCCGTGGGTCAGCTCAGCTGGGCTGCCCGTCGTCGATGGCGGGTGGGCCGCCCGGTATCGCCACGTCGCCAGTCCACGGACCGCCCCAGGCGGTTCGACTCCTACTCAACGGCAAGTCCGGAGACGCCGGCGCAGCTCGCACGCGCCATACCGGCGAGCGTCGCGGGACGCCACCTCAGACCTTGGGGCCGAGCGCTTGGAGGACCTTGGCGGCGTGGCCGTCGGCCTTGACGTTGTGCCAGGCCCGCTCGATGCGGCCCTGCTCGTCGACCAGGAAGGTCGAGCGGAGCACCCCGATGCTGGTCTGACCGTACCTGGTCTTCTCGCCCCAGGCGCCGTAGGCGTTCATGACCTGGTGGTCGGCGTCGGTCAGCAGTGGGAACTGGAGGCCGTACTTGTTGCGGAAGCGCTGGTGGCTCTGGGCGTCGTCGCGGGAGATGCCGATGACCGGCACGCCGGCGGCCTGGAAGGCGGCCAGGTTGTCGTTGAACTGGCACGCCTCGCGGGTACAGCCCGGGGTATCGTCCGCGGGATAGAAGTAGACGAGCACCTTGGCGCCCTTGAAGTCCTCTAGCGACACCGGGTTGCCGTCCTGGTCGGGCAGGGTGAACTCCGGCGCCTGCGCGCCCTCCTCGAGCTTGGCCATCGGCGGTCCCTCCATCGGTCGGTCGGGCTTCGACTGTAGCGGCTACGCGGCCGCCTGGGCGGCGGACACGGCCACGGTGCCGAGCAGGGCGAGGACGGCGCCGGCGGCCTGGGGGCCGCTGGGCCGCTCGGCGGTCAGGGCGCGGGCGAGCAGGGCCGTGACCACAGGGGCAAGCGAGGCCAGGACGCTGACCACGGCCAGGTCGCCGCGGGTCACGGCATAGGCCAGGAAGCTGTCGCCGCACAGGTTGAGCACGGTCAGGAGGGCGACCGGGAGCAGCAGTGCCCGCTCCGGGATGCCGAGGCCGCGCCGCCCCCGCGACCGCAGCGCGCCGGCCAGGGTGGTCGGCAGCGCGCCGAGCTGGACACCGAGGGCGACCCAGAGGACGCCCCCGCCGGCGGCGACGCCGCCCTGGTCGACGGCGACGAAGAACAGCCCGAACAGCAACGCCGCGAGCAGGGCGAGCAGGACCGGGAGGGGCGGGCGGGGCAGGACGCCGGCTCGGCGGCCGGGCGCCGGCGGACCGTGCCAGGTCGGCGCCGGCACCGCCTCGTGCTGGTCGCCGGCGGCCAGCGAGGTCACCGCGATCCCGGCCAGCACCATGACCAGGCCGGCCATGGCCACCGCGCTCGGCCGCTCCCCCCTTGCCAGATCGACCACCAGCGGCACCACGGCCCCGGTGGACGCCAGTGGCGCGACGATGGCCGCCTGGCCGGTGGCCAGGGCCTGGTAGTAGGCGACCAGCCCAGCCGCTCCGACCGCGCCCGCCGCCGTCCCCCAGACCAGCCCGGCCCCGCTGTAGGGCTGGCTGACCACCAGCACCACCACCAGCAGGACGACACCCTGCAGGGCCTGGCTGCAGAACACGAGCAGGACCGGCGCCACCCGCTTGGCGACGCGGCTGGCAAGGAAGTCGCTGACGCCGTAGCCGACGCTGCTGCCGAGGGCCAGCAGGATGGCGATCATGCCGGGAGCCTACCGGGCGGGCCGGCCTCGACCTCCCGCCATGCCGAACGGTCCGATTGCTCGAACACCTGTTCGAGCAATCGGGGAGCTGCGCGGGCGCGGGGTCGAGTTCACCGAGGAGTCGTCCGAGCAGGCCTGGGGCCGCTGTGCCCGGTTCTAGGACCCGGACGGCAGCGAGCACGGCCTGATGGAGCGAGCCTGATTCAGCGGGCGGTGGCGGTGCCGGGGCTGGAACGGCGGCGCAGCAGCAGCGCGCCCCCGACGGTCAGGAGCAGCAGCAGCCCGAGCCCGGCGGCAACCCGCGGCCAGACGGCCGGCCCCGGGGACGGGGCCGCCGGCGCCAGGGCGGCCGGGGCGGCCGGCGCCGGGGCGGCCGCGGCGGCCAGGGGCTGGCGGCTGGGCAGGCCGAGCGAGATCAGGTGCTGGCGCAGGCTGTCGCCGGCGCGGTACCAGCCGCCCCTGGTCCGGCTCTCGAGCACCGGCTGCCCGGCCTCCATGTAGGTCAGCGGTCCGCCGGCCGCGTACGGCCACACCGACTGGCGGACCGTGTCGTCGGTGCCCTGGCCGTTCGGGAAGATCCAGGTGATCGTGTAGCGGGGCCCGCGGCGGCCGGTCGGCGCGGCCTCCAGCACCCCGCCCGGCCCGGGGTCGAACAGCAGCGCGAACACGCCGGCCTGGTCGGCCAGGTTGGCCAGGCCGGTGCCGCTGCCCGGCTCGCCCTCGCCCTTCAAGGTGATCGGGCCGCCGGGCAGCCCGCCGGATCCGCCGCCGGAGATGGTCGCCGCCGACGCGCCCTTGGCCTGGGCGGCCGTCGGGACCGCGACCAGCAGGACGGCGAGGGCGAGCACGGCCAGCATACGACGCTTCATCGGAGAGCCCCTTTCCCGGTGTCCGACTTCAACCCTGGTACACCGGGAACCACCGACCGGTTCCCGGCCCTGGAGCACGTTGCTGCCGTGCAGGTCGAGAAGGCGGCGACCCGGCTCGGGTCGGTGGAGGTCACGATCCTCGCAGCCACACGGGCACGGGATGAGGTTCGGGGCATGCGTGGGGCTCGGCCCCCTGCATCATGATCGGTAGACCAGCATCGGGGTGCCGACCGGGAGCCTGTCGAACCAGCGGTCCATGGCGGCGGTGGTGATGCGGATGCAGCCGTGGCTGGCCGGGAACGGCGGCACCGAGGGGGCGCCGTGCAATGCGTAGCCGCCGGTGAAGTAGGCCGGCCGGTAGAGCAGGCCGAGCTCGCTCTTGCGCCAGGCGTCGATCTTGCGCTGGATCTGGAAGCTGCCGAGCGGGGTCACGGCCAGCCGGACGTCGCCCTCGACCACGTAGGTCTGGCCGGAGGCCGACGAGGCGTCCAGGACCTCCTGGATCTTGCCGTCTTTGACCAGGTAGACGACCTGGAGGGTGAGGTCGGCCTCGACGTGGAAGCCGGCCTTGCCGGAGCGGGGACGGGGCACGCGGGGGCGCTGGAGCGCCTTACGGGTGACCGGGCCGACCACGCCGTCGCGGGCCAGCCGGTTGACCTTCTGGAAGGCGACCACCGCGTGGTGGGTCTCGGGGCCGAACCGGCCGTCGGCCTCCTGGACCTGGTAGCCCAGCTCGTGCAGGCGACGCTGGAGGGCCTTGACGGCGGCACCCTCGGCGCCGGACCTGAGCGTGGCGGGCTCGGCCGGCTTCGGCTTGGTGGTGGTGGTCGGGGCGGCGGTGGTCGTCGGCGCCGCGGTGGTCGGAGCCGCCGTCGTCGGGGTCGCGGTTGTCGGCGCGGCCGTGGTGGGCGCGGCCGTGGTGGGCGCGGCCTCCGCCAGGTCCTCCCCGCCGCCAGCCGAGCAGGCGGCCAGCGCCAGGGCCAGGGCGGCGGCCAGCCCGACCGAGGCCATGGCGGCCATGCCGCGCACGCCGCGGCCGCTCCCTGCCATCCTCCCACCCCCGATCCGTCGACTTCTGCGCGTGCTTCCAGCTGTACCAGGGCAACCGTTCCCGCGCCGTATCGAGCCGGTAACGGTTTGCCTCAGGCCACCTTGGGGGTGCTTCGCTCCACGATCGCGGCCAGGTCCAGGCCGGGCGGCAGGGTGCCGAACGCCGCCCCGCGGTCGCCGCCGAGCCGCGACGCGCAGAAGGCGTCGGCCACCGCCGGGTGGCCATGGCGGACCAGCAGCCCGCCCTGGAGGACCACGGCCAGCCGCTCGACCAGCCGCCGGGCGCCGGCCTCCACCCAGGCCGGGTCGGCGGCGGCCGCGCCCAGCTCGCGTTCGAGGGCGGCCGCGGCCAGGTCCAGCCGGGTGTCGGCTCCCCTGGCCGGCGCGACCTCCTCCAGCAGGGCGGCCACGGCCTCGGGCCGCCTGGCCAGGACCCGCAGCACATCCAGGCAGTTGACGTTGCCCGCGCCCTCCCAGATCGAGTTGAACGGCGCCTCCCGGTACAGCCGAGGCAGCCCGCTCTCCTCGACATACCCGTTGCCGCCAAGGCATTCCAGCGCCTCGGCGGCCACCGCCGGGGCCCGCTTGCACACCCAGTACTTGGCCACCGCGGTGGCCAGCCGGCACAGGGCGGCCTCGGCGGCGTCGCCCGCCGCCCGATCGAAGGCGCCGGCCACCCGCATCGCCAGCATGGTGGAGGCCTCGGCCTCGACGGCCAGGTCGGCCAGCACGTTGGCCATCAGCGGCTGGTCCGCCAGGCGGCGCCCGAACGCGCTTCGGTGCGCGGCGTGATGGGTGGCCTGGGCGACCGCCTGGCGCATCAGCGCCGCCGAGCCGACGACACAGTCGAGGCGGGTGTGGTTGACCATCTCCAGGATGACGGTCAGGCCGCGGCCCCGCTCCCCGACCAGCCAGCCCACCGCGCCGTCCAGCTCGACCTCGGCCGAGGCGTTGGCCCGGTTGCCGAGCTTGTCCTTGAGCCGCTGCAGGTGGAAGCGGTTGCGGGCGCCGTCGGGCAGCACCCGTGGGACCAGGAAGCAGGACAGCCCGTCCGGGGCCCGGGCCAGGACCATGAAGGCGTCGCTCATCGGCGCCGAGCAGAACCACTTGTGGCCGGTCAGCAGCCACTGGCCGTCCAGGCCGGCCGGCGCCGCCGTGGTGGTGTTCGCACGGACGTCGGAGCCGCCCTGCTTCTCGGTCATGGCCATGCCGCACAGCGCCCCGGCCTTGGCCGTCACCGGGGACAGGCCGGGGTCGTAGGCGAGCGTGGTCAGCTTCGGCTCCCAGGCCGCGGCCAGATCTGGCTCGGCCCGCAGCGCCGGCACGGCGGCGAAGGTCATGCTGACCGGGCAGCCGTGGCCGGCCTCCACCTGGGTCCAGCAGTAGAACCCGGCAGCCCTCGCCACCTGGGCGCCCGGCCTCGGCTCGCGCCAGGGGGCGGCGTGCAGGCCGTGCTCGACCGCCGTGCCCAGCAGCCGGTGCCAGGCCGGGTGGAACACGACCTCGTCGACGCGCCGGCCGTAGCGGTCGTGGCTGCGCAGCACCGGCGGGTTGGCGTCGGCGGCCTGGCCCCAGGCGATCGTCTCCTCGCCGCCGGCGAGGACACCCAGCGCCCGGACCCGCTCCTGCGCCCAACCGGCTCCCTCCCGGTGCAGCGCCTGGGCCAGCACCGGGTCGGCATCGTAGAGGTCGTAGCCGTGCAGCGGCGGCGGCTGGTTCAGCACCTGGTGGGTCGGCGGCACGGCGGCTCCCCGGCCGGTCGACAAGGTGTGGCCGGAGCCCCAGGCTACAGCTCGTCCAGGGTGGCGAACAGCCTGGCGAAGCGGTGCAGCGGCTCGCGGCCGATGGCCGGCAGCAGCCGCTGCTGGTGGCGCAGGAGGTGCCTGGCGGGAGGATAGCGGTCCAGCACGGTCCCGGTGGCGCGCTCGACCCGCCGCACCACCGAGCCCTCCCCGGCCACTGCATCGGGATCCAGGCCGTTCACCCCGGTCGCGGCCAGCAGGTGGAAGTAGAAGGCGTCGTCGAACAGGTCCTCGACGCCGGCTTCGCTCTGGCCGGTCAGCTCGGTCAGGGCGATCAGCCGCTCCGGCAGGACCACGCCGTGCTCCGCCAGGGCGCGCACGCTCGGGTGGCCCGCCCCGACCTCCAGCAGCACCGCCGCCTCCAGCGGCGCTCCCAGCAGCGTCGCCAGCAGCGGGAGGCCGTCCAGCCCGCCGGTCGGCAGCAGCGTCCAGGCCGGGTCGAGGCCCTGCCGACCGCCTTCGTTGAGGTACCCGCTCATCACCTCCAGGTAGACCAGGTCGGCGACACCGCCGACGAGCAGGGTGCGCGGGCCGGCCCCGAGGCCGTCCAGCAGCCGCATGGCGATCGCCCCGTGGAGCGGCACGACGGTGTCGCGGCTGGTCGCCCGCGCCCCCTCGCGCACCTGGGTGCCGCCGTCCCGCACGTCCTCGACGGTGCGGAGCCGGTGCGGCCGGGCCGGGTCGACCATGAATGGCGAGTGCGTGGTGTAGACCACCTGGTGGCCTCCGGCGAGCTGCTCGTCCAGGTAGCGGAGCAGGTCGGCCTGGCCGGCGGCGTGCAGCCCGAGGCCGGGCTCGTCCAGCAACAGCACCAGGCCCTCGGACTCGCGCAGCTCCGAGAATGCCACCACGAACGAGAAGAACCAGACGAAGCCGCCCGAGCGCTCGCCGAAGTTCGTCGTCACCCGGTGGCGGTCGTTGCGGATGCGCACGTCGAGGAAGGGCGGGCCGCCCTTGCCGTTCTGGTCGCCCTCACGGAAGTCGAGGTCGAGCTCGACGGTCAGCTCGGGATTCTGGCTCCAGTAGCGGAACACCTCCTCGCTGACCATGGTGGCCGCGCTCTCCAGCGCCACCTTGCGCACCTCGTAGTCGGACTCGACGAACTCGTCGGCGGCGACACCGGCCAGCCGGAGCAGGGCCAGCGCGGTCCGCTCGCCCGGCTGCAGCTCGTCCTCTGGGGTGGCCTGCAGGCGCGGGATCGACACCCGGCCGGGCAGCACGCTGTAGCGGTCGAAGTAGAGGAACCGGGGCAGCCGCGAGGCCAGCAGGGCGGCGACCTCGTCCGGTGGCTCCTCGTCGCCAAGGACGAGGCGCCGGCGGCCGGAGTAGGTCCGCTCGACGGTGAGCTCCTTGGAGGCGATCGCGGCAGGCCCGAACCGGAGCGCGACCGCCTCGACGTCGGCGTCACCCAGCTCGAAGGTGGCCGAGATCGGGGTGGTGTCGGGGATCTGCGCCCGGTCGCGGCCGCGCAGGCGGCGCGGGTAGTCGCGCAGCTCGTTGAGTCCCCGACCCGGCGAGCCGAACGGGTTGGCCTGGTACAGCGCTTCGAGGAAGGCTGTCTTGCCGCTCTCGTTCTTGCCGACCAGGCAGGTCACGTCCGGATCAAAACGGACGGTCCCCGAATTCTCGATGCTCCGGAATTTCCGTACCTCTGCCGCTTTCAGGATCACAGTCCGCTCCGCCTCGTCGCCGCCCGAAAAAATGTAGTTGAGATTTCCCGGTAAGCGCCAATCGCCGGTTCGGCCCTGGTTCGCCCCGGTGGGCCAAGCAAATTGCGTAGGGAAGCTGCCAAAGACTGCGCGTGGTTCCCGTCATGGTTGGCAACGTAGGCTCCGCGGGCTTGGCGTCGCCGTGGCGAGGAGCGTTCGAGGTGGCGTTGCAGTTGCTCAGCCGGGTCCGGGGCACACTCCCCCAAGGTCGCTCCCTTCCCGATGACGTTTGGCGGGGTCGCCACCGCGCGATCCTGCTGATCCTCTGGCTGCACGTTCCCGGCCTCGGCCTGCTGGCCGTGCTCGGGGCCGACGGCCGGACCAGCGCGTACGGGGTGGTCGTGGTCGCCGCCTCGGCGGCGCTGGCCACCGTGCGATGGGGCGGCCGGCGCTGGCGCTCGGTGCTGGCCACCGTCGGCCTGCTGTCGGCGTCCTGCGCGCTGGTCGGCATGGGCGGCGGGGCGGTCGAGCTTTCGTTCCACTTCTTCGTCGCGATCGCCCTGATCATGCTGTACCAGGACGGCTTCCCGTTCCTGGTCGCGGTCGGCTTCGTGGCCGTCTACGGCGTGGTGGCCGCGTTCCTCGAGGCATCCAACGTGTGGCCACCGGCCGAGACGTGGAGCAGCCCGTGGCTGCGGGCGGCCGTCGGCGAGCTGCTCATCCTCGCCACGGCAACGGCCAACCTGGCCAACTGGCGCCTGAACGAGGACAGCCGGGCCGAGGCCGAACGCTCCTTCCGCCAGCTCTACGAGGGGCAGCGGGCGGTCGTGCGCGAGCTGCAGCAGTCGCAGCGGCTCAAGGACGAGCTCTACAACGTCGTCTCCCACGAGCTGCGCACCCCGCTCACCGGCATCCTCGGGTTCGGCGAGCTGCTGCTGACCCGCGACGACCGGCTCACCTCGACCCAGCGCAGGGAGCACCTGGGCCGCATCCTGCGTGAGGCCCGCCGGCTGCAGCGGGTGGTCGACAACCTGGTCTACTCCTCCAAAGTCATCCAGCAGGACGGCAGCGCCGCCGCCGACCTGCGCGGCGTCGTCGGCGCCGTGATCGAGGACCTGCAGGACGTTCCGGGTCGGGAGCGGCTCGACCTGGAGGTCGACCTGCCGGCCATCAGCGAGGTGGCCATGCCGGCCGAGGCCCTGCGCCTGGTGATGGTCAACCTGCTCGGCAACGCCCTCAAGTACGCGACCCCGTTGACGACGGTGCGGGTGGCCGCCGGCCCGACCGGCGACCTGCTGGCCGTGTCGGTGAGCAACGCCGGCCCACCGATCATCCCGGCCGACCGCAGGCGCATGTTCGAACCGTTCGTCCAGCTCGACTCGTCCCTGACCCGCAACGCCTCCGGGGTCGGCCTCGGCCTGCACATCGTCCGACGGCTGGTCGAGTCGTACGGCGGCACCGTGGCGGTCGACTCCGGCGACGGGCTGGTCACCTTCACGGTCGCGGTGCCGCTGGCCGGTGCGCCCGAGCCGGTGGCGGTCGGCGCCAGGGAGGCAGGTGCATGCGAGGTCGATGCCTGACGGGCGTTCTAGGCGGAATTTGACCAGCGCTGCGCCCTTGCACCACGCTTTCCCGGTCATGCTGCGGTCAAGCCGCATGTCGAGATGGAAAGGATCCAGCGTGACCCAGTCAGACGTCAGCGCGTCCACCGGTGGATCGGAAGCCACCAGCTCCACCCGCTCGAGCAGGGCCGAGCGCAACGCGGCCACCGCGGCCGACCTCGACCGGTCCAAAGGCAGCTTCGCGACTGCTCCGGCCTCGGTCGTGCAGCTGGCCGAGGTCGAGGAGGTCGACCCGGGCACCATCTTCCAGCGCGATGGGGCCGGCTTCCCGGACTGGCTGTCGGCCAACCTGGACCGGCTGGCCAAGGAGCTGGGCGTCAGCGGCCTGCGCGAGGTCGGCCGCGACGTCGGGGTCGGCTCGTTCACCGCCGACATCCTCGCCCAGACCGACCGAGGCCGGCGGGTCGCGATCATGAGCCACCTCGAGCCAAGCGACCACCTGCACCTCGGCCAGATGATCACCTTCGCGGCCGGCCTGGACGTCTCGGCGGTGGCCTGGATCACCACGCGCATCGGCGAGGAGCACCGGGCGGTGCTCGACTGGCTCAACCAGCACGGCGACGACGACGTGCGCTTCTTCGGGATCGAGCTGCGGCTGCTACGCGTCGGCAACTCCCCGCCAGGGGCGGCCTTCCACGTCGAGGCGCGGCCCAACGACTGGCAGAAGGTCGTCAGGCAGCGCCAGCGGGTGGGCTCGCCGCTCAACTCCCGCGTGCGGGAGTTCTAACGCGGCGGGAGGCCCCGGATCTGAGCGACGGCGTCCTCCTCGTCGTCCTCGTCGAGGTCGACCAGCGAGGCGCCGGTGTAGGCGAGGCCGTAGTAGGCATAGAGCTCGGCCTCCTCCTGCGGCCACAGCCGGCCCCCCGGGTCCATGCTGGGCGCGCCCTCCACCACGGCGCGGTCGTACGGGACCCGAAGCTCGTTGCCGTCCTCGACCGCCTCGGCCACCGGGACCAGGCGGGTGCTGGCACCGACGTCGGCCATCTTGAGCAGCGCCCAGCCGAGGTCGTCGTCCTCGGCGTCGTAGAAGACGTCGACCACCAGGCCGAGCTTGTCACCGGCCGGATCGAGCATCACACGGCCCTTCCACCTTCGCGCGACATCGAATGGCGGCATCGCGTCCCCCCCTCAACGTGCTGGTGTCGCCGCGGTCGCGGCAGCGGTTGGCTGATACGGCGCGGATGTTAGCGAGGCCCAGGTGGCGGCGACAGTCAAGTTCGACAGTAGTGACCGGTTAGCGGAGAATTCCGGGAGAAATCGGCCAAGAAATAGGCGCGCAAATGGTCATTTCCGCGGGATGTTCTGGACGTGGTTCTGGACGGTCTTGACGCTGATGAACAGCTGGTCGGCGATCTCCCGGTAGGCGTAGCCCTTGGCGACCAGCTCGAGGACCCCGGTCTCGCGGGCGGTCAACGGCGCTCGGCGCCCGATCCCGTCTCGGCCAGCGTCCCCGGTCCGTCCCGGTCGTCTGGCTCCTGCCGCGTCTCCGCCGAGGCCCGGGCGGCGGCCACCACCCGGCCGAGGGCCGCGGCCAGGACCTGCGCCTCGCCGGGTTCCAGATGGCGGGCGAAATGCTCCTGGATGCCCCGCAGGTGGACCGGCGCGGCCCGGCGCAGGGCGCTCCTGCCCTGGTCGGTGAGGACCGCGAACCACCCGCGACGGTCGTCCTCGCAGCGCTCCCTCCGGACAAGGCCGGCCTCCACCATCCGGTCGACCAGGCGCGACAGCCCGCTCTTGGAGAGCAGCACCGACGCCGAGAGCTCCTGCATGCGGAGCCGCCCACCGGGGGCCTCGGCCAGGTTGAGGAGCACGTCATAGTAGTTCAGGGGCAGGCTGCGCTCGGCGACCAGCTCACGCTCCAGCAGCTCGGTGACCGTGGCGTGCGCCTCCAGCAGCCGGCGCCAGGCGGCCAGGTGCGCTGGATTGGGTCGGACCGGCATGGCGACCATTGTAAGCAGGCCCGACGAAGCCTGAGCGGAGGCCGCCTCAGACGGCGAGGGCGAGAGCCGGGTCGCGGCCGCCGTTGGTGGAGGGGAGGCCGCCGAGGATGCGGGTGGTGACCTCCTCGACCCTGCCGACGCCGTCGACCATGGTGAGCAGGCGCCGGTGGCGGTAGTAGTCGATCAGCGGGCGGGTCTTGGTGGAGAAGACCTCCAGCCGGTGCCGGATCGTCTGCTCGGCGTCGTCGGACCGGTGCTGGGCCGCGGCCCGGCCGGCCAGCCGCCGCAGCAGCTCCTCCTCGTCGGCCTGGACGCACAGCACGGCCTGCAGGGGCGAGCCCAGCTCGACCAGGCGCCGGTCCAGGGCCTCGGCCTGGTTGACCGTGCGCGGGAACCCGTCCAGCACGAACCCTGCCTGGCAGTCCCCCTCGGCCAGCCGCTCCATCACCATCGCGATCACCACGTCGTCGGGCACCAGGTCACCCCGGTCCATGTACTCCTGGGCAGCCCGGCCAAGCTCGCTCCCCTCGGCCACGTTGGCCCGGAAGATGTCCCCGGTGGCGACGTT
>DASYSE010000112.1:0-1899 GCA_036003705.1 Actinomycetes bacterium
GGCAGCGGGTCGCCCTGGCCAGGGCGTTCTTCCGCGACGCCCCGTTCATCATCCTCGACGAGCCGACCGCGGCCCTGGACGCCAGGGCCGAGCACGAGCTGTTCGAGAGCATCCGGACCCTGTGCCGGGGCCGGTCGGTGCTGCTGATCTCGCACCGGTTCTCCAGCGTCCGCTCGGCCGACCGCATCTACGTCCTGGACGGCGGCCGGGTGGTGGAGTCGGGCAGCCACGACGAGCTGATGGCCCTCGGCGGCCGCTACGCCGACCTGTTCACCCTCCAGGCCTCGGCCTACCTGGCCTCCGGCTGACCTTCCCGGACCAGCGGCTCGCGCAGGTACTCGACGAAGTCGTGGCCGTGGTAGTAGCGGGGCAGCCGCGCCACGACCACGAACCCGAGGCGCTCGTAGAAGCGGCGGTGGCGGTCGGTGTCGGGGCAGCGCAGGTAGCAGCGGGCCGCGCCCAGCTCGGCCGCGCGTTCGCAGAACAGCTCGACCAGGCGGCCGCCCAGCCCCCGGCCCTGGCGGCCCTCGGCCACCAGCAGGTCGTGCAGCCGGGCCATGCCGGCCACGACCTCGCCGAGGGCGACCCCGGCCAGTTCGCGCCCGGCCCTGGCCTCGACCACCACCGGGCGGCTGGTCCAGTCCAGGTCCGGGCCGAACAGCCGGCGGTCGGCCACCGCCCACTCCCTGGCCAGGAACTCCCGCACCTGCGGGTGCTCGGCCTCGACCACCCGGCAGACGGGGTCGGATCCCTCCGGTCGCATGGCCACATCTTCTATGATCGTTGCCGCCGCAGCCGCCATCGCGGGATGGGAAAGGAACCGGATGGACGTCCGCCTCACCAACGTCTACGTCGCCGACGCCAGGCTCGTGTCCGAGGGGCTGGTCCAGCCCGAGGACGCGATGGCGGTGTTCGTGGGACGGGCCGGCAAGGGACGGCTCGCCCCGTTCGTGGTCCGCCGCTCCTACACCGGCGCCGGCGGCTGGTACCGCGAGGCCATGGCCGTGCTCGCGCCCAACGGGGACGTGGTCTGGCGCAGCCCCGAGCGCGCCCTGACCCTGCGCGGCTCCAACAAGATCGACACCTTCACCGACGAGGTCCACGGGGTGGTGGTGGACTCCGACGACGACCACGAGCTGGTCCTGCTGGTCGGCGGGGACGAGGTCGGCCGCGTCCCCGTGGCCGTGCTCGACGAGGACCCACCATGGTCCGGCGGGTCCGAGACCGACGTGCTCGACGAGGCGCTCAAGAAGAGCACGGTGGTCTGGGTCGAGGTCCCCGGCGAGGGCGGGACCGGCGGCCGGGCCGTGCCCGTCTGGTACGGCACCCTCGACGGCCGCGTCTACGTCCTCGTCGGCGGGTCCGAGCAGCATGTCCCCGGGCTGGCCGAGGCCGACCGGGCCGTGCTGATCGCCCGCTCCAAGGAGCAGCAGTCGCTGGTCGCCGAGGTGGAGGCGTCGGCCCGGGTGGTCCCGCCGAACGACCCGCTGTTCGCCCGGGTGGCCTCGGTGCTGCTCCCCCGCCGCCTCAACCTGCGCGACGGCGAGCAGGCGGTGGACCGCTGGCGCAAGGAGTGCACCCTGGTCGAGCTCACCCCGTCGTCGATCCCGGCGGAGGTGTAGGGGGGTCCGGGGCGGGTAGGGCAGTCCCGAACCGTGCCCAACGAGCCAACGAGCCCGAGGGAGGGCCGTATGCCATTCCGGAAGTCCAAGGCAACCAAGGCCAAGGCGGCCGTCACCGAGCAGGGCGCCGACCGGTCCGACGACCTGATGGCCGCCCTGGACGCGGTCAAGGAGGCGCTCGCCCGGGCGTACGCCGAGGCCGGGCGCAAGGGCGCCGTGCTCGGCGCCGAGCTCGGCAAGCAGGCCAGCGACGCCGCCGACAAGCTCATGCCCGAGC
>DASYSE010000113.1:0-20457 GCA_036003705.1 Actinomycetes bacterium
CAGCTGGTCGCGGTGGCCAACGAGCAGGGCGGACCCGACAACATCACGGTGATCGTGGTCGACGCCGTCGATGAGGCGGCCCTTGCCGACGTCGAGGACGACCAGACCGGCGACCTGGCCGCCGGGGCCGCCACCGGGGCCATGCCGCTGGTCGACGACGGCCGGCCCGCCGCCGGCCGCCGGGGCAGCCGCGCGGCCAGGGCGGCCAAGGACCGCTCCCTGGCCATGCACCGCCGTCTCCAGCGGGTCCTGGTCGCCGGGATCGTGGTCCTGGTGGCGGCGGCGCTGCTCGTCGCCGGGCGCAGCCTCCTGTTCAGCCGCTACTGGGTGGGGTTCGACGGCGACACGGTGGCGGTGTTCCAGGGCGTCCCCGGCGACGTGGCCGGGCTGCGGTTCTCGCGCCTGGTCGAGCGCAGCCCGGTCAGCCGGGCCCAGGTGCCGCCCGGGTACGCGGCCCGCCTGGACGACGGGGTCCAGGCCGACGACCTCGACGACGCCCGCAGCATCGCCCGCTGCGCCCCGCTGGTGTTCAGCCCGGGCGGCTGCACCGGCCAGGCTCCGGCCGTCCCCGCGGCCACCCCGACGACGGCCGTGGTGACCACCAGCACCCGGGCCGCGGGAGGCTGAGGCGTGGAGTCCCGCCGCAACGTCGAGCTGTCGCTGCTGCTCCTGGCCCTGATCCTGTCGGTCGGGGCCTACGTGATCGTCGGCCTGGCCGCCGACAACGAGGTGCCCTCGGGCAGCGCCGGCTACGGCGCCACCCTGGCCGGCCTGTTCCTCGGCGCCCACCTGGTGCTGCGCTGGCGGGCCCCCCAGGCCGACCCGATCCTGCTGCCGGGCGCGGCCCTGCTGAACGGCTTGGGCCTGGTCATGGTCCGGCGGCTCGACTACGCCGAGGCGGCCAAGGACGGCTACCGGCCCGAGGCCCCGGCCCAGGCCCTGTGGACGGTGCTCGGGGTGGCGGTCTTCGTGGCCGTCATCCTGGTCGTCCGCGACTACCGGGTGCTCGACCGCTACCGCTACACCTGGCTGCTGCTGGGCCTGGTCCTGCTCGTGCTGCCGGTGCTCCCGGTCCTGGGCCGCGAGATCAACGGCGCCCGGCTGTGGGTGCGCATCGGCCCCTTCTCCGGCCAGCCGGCCGAGGCGGCCAAGATCGCCCTGGTGGTGTTCCTGGCCGCCTACCTGGCCGAGCGCAAGGAGCTGCTGGCCACCGCCACCTACCGGGCCGGGCCGTTCCTGCTGCCCGAGATCAAGTACTTCATGCCCCTGCTGCTGGCCTGGGCGGCCAGCCTGTTCGTGCTCTTCTTCGAGAAGGACCTCGGCTCCAGCCTGCTGTTCTTCGGGGTGTTCGTGGTCCTGCTGTACGTGGCGACCGGTCGCTTCTCCTACGTGGCCGCCGGGCTGGGCCTGTTCCTCAGCGGCGCGGTCATCGCCTACAACCTGTTCGGCCACGTCCAGATCCGGGTGGCGACCTGGCTGGACGTCTGGAAGTACTACAACGACCGGGGCTTCCAGCTCGCCCAGGGGCTGTTCGCGCTCGCCACCGGCGGGATCCTCGGGCAGGGCTGGAACCAGGGCCGGCCCGATTTCATCCCGTTCGCCTCCACCGACTTCATCTTCGCCGCCTTCGGGGAGGAGCTCGGCCTGCTCGGGGTCACGGCCATGCTCCTGGTGTATCTCCTGATGGTGTTCCGGGGACTGCGGATCTCCCTGGCCGCCCCCGACGACTTCGGCAAGCTGCTGGCGGTCGGGCTGATCACCAGCTTCGCCCTGCAGGTGTTCGTGATCGTCGGCGGGGTGACCCGGCTCATCCCCCTCACCGGCATCACCCTGCCGTTCGTGAGCTTCGGCGGCTCGAGCCTGCTGGCCAACTACGCGCTGGTGGCGCTGCTGTGCCGGATCTCCGACGAGGGCACACCGGCTCCGGCGGCCAGGCCCACCGCACCGGCCGACGCCGGGGAGGTGACGGTCGTCCGATGAACCACCAGATCCGCCGGGTGGCGGTGGTCGTCCTGGTTGCCTTCATGGCCCTGCTCGCCGCCCCCCTCTACTGGCAGGTGCTGGCGGCCGACCGGCTGGCCAACGACTCCCGCAACACCCGGGTGCTGATCAAGGAGTACTCGATCGAGCGGGGGGCGATCGTGCTCGCCGACAAGACCGAGGTCGCCCAGTCGGTCCGTTCCAGGCAGCGCGGCGACCCGCTGGAGTTCGTCCGCCACTACCCGCAGGGCGAGCGCTACGGCATGGTCACCGGCTTCTACTCGCTGGTCTTCGGCCGCACCCTGGCCGAGCAGGAGTTCAACTCGTTCCTGCTCGGGCGGGCGCCAGAGCAGTTCGGCCAGAACGTGACCGACCTGCTCACCGCCCGCGAGACCCCCGGCGGCACGCTGGTGCTGACCCTCGACCGGGCCGCCCAGGAGGCCGCCGAGCAGGCACTGGCCGATCGAAAGGGAGCCGTGGTCGCGCTGGACCCGAGGACCGGCGCGGTGCTGGCGATGACCACCTACCCCCGCTACAACCCGAACCTCCTCTCCAGCCACAACCCCGAGGAGATCCGGAAGAACTGGGACAAGCTGATCGACAACCCGGACGGGCCGCTGCTGAACCGGGCCGCCGGGGCGCTGTACCCGCCCGGGTCGACCTTCAAGGTGGTCACGGCGGCGGCCGCGCTGGAGAACGGCACCACCCTCGACGAGGAGCTGCCATCCCCGACCGTCTACGACGTGCCCCAGACCTCGGCCGACATCCGCAACTTCGGGGGCTCCAGCTGCGGCAACGGCAGGCTCACCCTGCCGGAGGCGCTCCGGATCTCCTGCAACACCACCTTCGCCGCGCTCGGGGTCGAGCTGGGGGACCAGAAGCTGGCCGCCGAGGCCGAGAAGTTCGGGTTCAACGAGCCAAGCCCCTACGAGCTCCCCGCGGCCACCAGCTCGATCCCAGGCCAGCAGGACGTGCCGGCCACCGCCCAGAGCGCGATCGGCCAGCGCGACGTGCGCGTCTCGCCCTTGCAGATGGCCAGCGTGGCCGCGACCATCGCCAACGGCGGCCGGCGGATGGCACCGTTCGTGGGCCGGCAGGTCCTGTCCGCCGAGGGTGGGGTGGTGAAGCGGTTCGAAGGCGAGGACCTCGGCCAGGCGATCCCCGAGCGGGTGGCCGCTGATCTGCAGACCATGATGCTCGGGGTGGTCGAGCAGGGCACCGGGACCGCCGCCCAGATCCCGAACCTGCAGGTGGCCGGCAAGACCGGCACCGCCCAGCACGCCAGGGGCAAGGCCCCGCACGCCTGGTTCATCGGCTTCACCGAGTCGGGCGACCGGGCGATCGCGGTGGCGGTGGTGGTGGAGGAGGGCGGCAACGCCGGCAGCGAGGCCACCGGCGGCCGGACCGCGGCCCCGATCGCCAAGCAGGTCATGCAGGCCTACATGGGAGGCGGTGGATGACCCCCTCCCTGCTGGGCAACCGCTACCGGCTGGGCGAGCGGATCGCCGCCGGGGGCATGGGCTCGGTGTACCGGGGGGTCGACGAGACCCTTGGCCGGCAGGTCGCGGTCAAGGTGCTCCGGCGCGAGCTGGCCGACGACCCGACGTTCCTGGAGCGGTTCCGGCGCGAGGCCCGGGCCGTCGCCGTGGTCTCCCATCCCGGGGTGGCCGGCGTCTACGACTACGGCGAGCTCGGCGGCCAGCCGTTCATCGTGATGGAGCTGGTCGAGGGGGAGACCCTGGCCGCCCTGATCGCGGCCAGGGGCCGGCTGCCGTGGCCAGAGGCGTTCGCCATCGGGGAGCAGGTGGCACGGGGACTGGCCGCCGCGGGAGCCCACGGGCTGGTCCACCGGGACGTGAAGCCGGCCAACATCCTGCTCGGGGCCGACGGCCGGGCCAAGCTCACCGACTTCGGCATCGCCAAGGCGGCCACCTCGGCCACCCTGACAGGGACCGGCATGGTGCTCGGCAGCGCCAACTACGTGGCCCCCGAGCAGGCGCAGGGCGGCGACGTCGGCCCGGCCGCCGACCAGTACTCGCTCGGCTGCGTGCTGTTCGAGGCGGTCACCGGGGAGACGCCCTACCGCGGCTCCAACCCGGTCGCGATCGCCACCCAGCACGTCTCGGCTCCGGTGCCCGACCCGCGCGAGCACCGTCCCGACCTGCCGGCCGCGGCCGCCGAGCTGATCCGCAAGGCCATGGCCAAGGAGCCGGAGCGACGGTTCGCCTCGGCCGCGGCCATGGCCGACGGCCTCGCCGCCGCCGCGGCCACCCCGGTCCGGCAGGCACCGGTCTCGCCGACCCCGCCGGCGCCGTGGACGGCGGTCGGGACGGTGGGCGGCTCGGGCCGGCGGCCGAGCGGGCGGGCGCTGGCCGTGGGGATCCTCGTCGTGATCGCCCTGCTCCTGCTAGCCTGGCTGCCGCGCAGCGGGCTCCTCGATCCCCCGGCCGGCCAGCCCGAGCGCTCGCGACCCGCCAGCTCCACCATCGCCCCAGCGGTCGGTGGGCCGTCCCCGCCGGCGCCGGCGACATCTGACGAGCATGACAAGCGCAAGGCCAAGGACAGGGACAAGGGCGACAAGGGCGACTGATGGCGACCACACCGCAGGTGCTGCTCGACCGCTACGAGGTTGGCCGGCTGCTCGGCGCCGGCGGCATGGCCGAGGTGTTCGAGGGCCGCGACCGGCTGCTGGCCCGCCGGGTGGCCATCAAGGTCCCGCTGGCGCAGTTCGCGCACGACCCGGAGTTCGTCCAGCGCTTCCGCCGCGAAGCCCAGGCCGCGGCCAGCCTCTCCCATCCCGGCGTCGTCGGCGTCTACGACACCGGCTCGGAGAACGGCACTCCCTTCATCGTCATGGAGTACGTGGAGGGCCGCACCCTCAAGGACGTGATCCGGGCCGAGGCGCCCCTGTATCCCGACCGGGCGGCCGAGATCGCCGCCGACGTCTGCTCGGCCCTGTCCGCGGCCCATGCCCGCGGCCTGGTCCACCGGGACGTCAAGCCGGCCAACATCATGCTGATGCCCGACGGCCGGGTGAAGCTGATGGACCTCGGGATCGCGCGGGCCGGCGCCGGCGAGACGGTCACCCAGACCGCGGCCATGCTCGGAACCGCCCAGTATCTGTCGCCCGAGCAGGCCCAGGGCCAGGCGGTCGACTTCCGCAGCGACCTGTACTCGCTCGGCTGCTGCCTGTACGAGATGCTCACCGGGACGGTGCCGTTCCGGGGGGCGACCCCGGTCGCCATCGCCTACCGGCACGTCCGCGAGGACCCGGCCCCGCCCCGGCTGCTCAACCCCGACGTGCCGCCGTCCCTGGAAACGGTCTGCCTGAAGGCGATGGCCAAGCTCCCCGAGGACCGCTACCAGACGGCGATCGAGCTGCGCACCGACCTGGAGCTGGCCAGGGCGGGGCAGCGGGTGGCGGCCGGCCCGGAGGCGGCCGCGGCGATGGCCACCACCGTGCTGCCGCCGCCGGCCGGCTACCCGGGCGCCGCCGGCGACCCGACCTCGACGCTCGGCGGGCCGGTGACCCCCGGCCGCGCCGCCCGCCATGCCGAGCCGCCCCCGAAGCGGCGGCGCTGGCCGATCTACGTGCTGGTCCCGGTTGGCCTGCTGGCGCTGGCGGTCGGGGTCGCGTACCTGGTCTCCCGGCTGGTCGGCGGACTGCCCGCGACGGAGTCGGCGCCGACCCTGCCCACCGCCACCAGGCCGCCCCTGGTGGAGACGACCGCCCTGCCCACCTCGACCTCCCAGCTCCCGACCACCTCCCAGCTCCCGACCACCTCCGCGCCGCCGACCACCGCGCCGCCGACGACCCAGGAGCAGCAGGGCCAGGTGCGGGTGCCCGACGTGATCGGCCGCCGGCCGCGGGCGGCCCGGATCGAGCTGGAGCAGGCCGGTCTGCGGGTGGAGCAGCGGCAGGTCCCGGTCCGCGACCCCCGCCAGGAGAACCGGGTCATCCTGCAGATCCCGACGGCCGGGTCGACCGTCGAGCGCGGCTCCACGGTGACCATCGTGGTCGGGGTCCGCTCCGGCAACGGTTGAGCGCGGGTGGTGCCGCCCCCCGCGAGGAACAGGAAGTCCGCGAACCCTGTGGCGTCGTCGACGTCGGGCAGCCCGACGGTCCCGAAGGTCCCGGCTGGCCGTCGCGCCCCGGCGCGCTGACGGTGAGGTCCTAGCGTTCCGGCTGCTTGTACAGCCCCATGGGGGTGCGGCTGACCGGGCCGGCCGCCGGGGTTGCGACCAGGGCGCCGCCGAACGCGCCCAGGGGGCCGCGGCGGGGGTCGACGATCACGTAGGCGGTGGCCTCGCCGCCGGGCGGCAGGGTGACCCGCCCCGGGGAGACCACGGCCATGCCGGCCGGCGCCGGGTCGCCCCGCGGGTCGCGCAGCTCCACCGTCAGGTCGACGATGGCCGGCTGGTCGGCGAGGTTGGCGACCAGCACCGGCTTGGCCACCCGCCTGGCGCCGGTCTGCGGGTAGCGGTAGAAGCCGAAGTCCAGGTTGACCCGGCGGACGATCACCCGCTGCTGGATCGCGTGGGCGATGTCGAGGCGGCCGCCGCCCTGCTGGTAGACGCTGCGCTCCGGGTTGGCGGCGGCGGTGCCCATCAGCACCGCCTTGATCCGGGTCGGGCTCCAGTCCGGCCATCGCTGGGCGAGGACGGCGGCCGCCCCGGCCACGTGCGGGGCGGCCATGGAGGTGCCGGAGAGGCGCGTGTACCACTGGTCGACCGGGTCGCCGAGGGAGGTGCCGGTGGCCCGGGCCCCGATGATGTCGACCCCGGGGGCGGTGATGTCGGGCTTCATGGCGTAATCGCCGAAGCGGGGGCCGCGGCTGGAGAAGTCGGCCAGCTGGTCGCCCGAGTCCACGGCGCCGACGGTGAGGGCGCTGTTGGCCGACCCCGGCGTCTCCACCGTCTGCTCTCCCGGGCCGGAGTTGCCGGCCGAGATGACGAACAGCACCCGCCTGGTGGCGGTGATCCGGTCGACGGCCTGGCTGAGCGGGTCGGTGCCGTCGGTCGGGAAGGCGCCGAGGCTCATGTTGGCCACCTTGGCCCGCTGCGCGGCCGCCCATTCCATCCCGGCGATGATGTCCGACTCGTTGCCGAACCCGAAGTCGTCCAGGACCTTGGCGTTGAGCAGGCTGGCTCCGAAGGCCACGCCCTTGCGCGCGCCGGCCGCCCGTGCCCCGGTCCCGGCGACGACGGAGGCGACGTGGGTGCCGTGGCCGTCCCGGTCGGTCACACCCTCCGAGTCGGAGAAGTTGGCAGCCGCCGCCACCTTGCCCTTGAGGTCGGGATGGCCGGCGTCGATGCCGGTGTCGAGCACCGCGACCCGGACGCCCTTTCCGGTGAGCCCGGCCGTCCAGGCGGCGGGGGCACCGACCTGGGTGAGGTTGGGGTCCAGGGCGGTCTTGTGGAAGCGCCGGTCGAGCCAGACCCGCGTCACCCCGGCCGGGCGGCCGCCGGCCAGGGCGGCGCCCATCCAGGCCGCGACCCGCCGCGGCTGGCGGACGGCGGTGGCGCGCAGGCTGCCGAGCTCCCGCACCGGGCGCAGCCTGGCCGCGGCCAGCATCGGCGGCCTGGCCGTCCCGGCGCGCTGGACGATCAGCGGCAGGTCGGCCGCGCCGGCGTCGTCGTAGCCCATCCGCACCAGCTGGCTGAGGTTGAACAGGTCCGGGTCGAGGACCCGTCCGACCAGCCGCTGCACGTCGCTCGGGACCACGTGGAGGTCGCCCTCGAGCGTGGCCGTCTGGAACGCCACCGGTCCGCCGGCCCGCTTGGCCTGGACCACCATGACCCCGGTCCGTCCGCCGGCCCCGCGCAGGAGCACCTTGTCGCCGGTGAGCAGGGTGACGGTGACCGTGCTCCCGCCCCCGGTGGCGGTGGCCGACCCGGCCGGCTGGCGACCGTTGGCGGCTCCCGGCGTGGCGGCCAGCAGCGCGAGCGTTGCCAGCAGGACGGCGAGGCGGCGGAGACGGGGCATGGCAACCTCCCGGGGACCAGATCGCTGCCGTGCGACGTTCGCACCGAAGGGGGCTTGCGTCCAGGATGCTGGGAGGACCGTGTCCATCCTGTGACCGGCGGGTCCGGCGCGGTTGTCCCGGTGTGCTCAGTCGCGCTCGAGCTCGTGGGCCCTGAGCGACCTGGTGATGGCGCGGACGTGGCGGCGGCGTTCGGCGGCGGCCAGCGGGTCGGCGCGCCGCTCGGCCCAGGCCAGCTCCCGCTGGAGCTTCTCCCACGCGGCGAAGCGGTCGGCCTCCAGGCGGCCGTCCTCGACCGCCTCCCTGACCGCGCAGCCGGGCTCGGTCCGGTGCCGGCAGTCGCCGAAGCGGCAGCCGGCGGCCAGCGCCTCGACGTCGTCGAAGACGGCGGCGGTGCCGGCGCTGCCGGTCCACAGGCCAAGCTCTCGCAGGCCGGGGGTGTCGATCACCAGTCCGCCGTCGGCGAGGACGACGAGCTGGCGGGTGACGGTGGTGTGGCGGCCCTTGCCGTCGTCCCTGACCTCGCCGGTGGCCAGCAGGTCGCGGCCGGCCAGCCGGTTGACCAGGGTCGACTTGCCGACCCCGGAGGAGCCGAGCAGCACGGCGGTACGGCCCGGCGGCAGCATGGCCGCGATGGCGCCGACGCCCTGGCCGGTGAAGCAGCTCAACGCGAGCACGTCGACCCCCGGGGCGACCGCCGCCAGGCCGGCCATCTCGGTGGCGACGTCGGTGCCCCACTGGGGGCACAGGTCGGCCCGCCCGAGCACGACCACCGGCTGGCCGCCGCTCTCCCAGGCAAGGGCGAGCAGGCGCTCCAGGCGCCGCGGGTTGGCGTCGCGCCCAGGGGCCACCACCACCAGCACGAGGTCGACGTTGGCGGCCAGCACCTGCTCGCCGGCGCCAGAGCCAGGCTGGCGGCGGGTCACCGCCGTGCGGCGGGGAACCACGGCGTGGACGCGGTCGTCGCGCAGGGCCACCCAGTCGCCGACCGCCGGCAGGTCGGCGACGCCGGGACCGGCCAGGTGGCGCAGGCGGCCGGTCGCCTGCGCGGGCAGCTCGCCGTTCTCGGTGGCGACCTTGTAGCCACCCCGGTGGGCGGCGGTCACCCGGGCGGGCCGGTGCCCGGAGGCCGCCCAGGGCGCGAACTGGTCGGCGAAGGCGCCGTCCCAGCCGAGCAATCCGAGGTCCATGGGCCAAGTGTGGCGGGCGCCGGGGCCACCCGCACCCGAATTCGGGCGAGTGTGGCGGGCGCCGGAGCCGCCCGCACCCGAATTCGGGCGCCGCCGGCACGGTGTCGCCTTGACCACGACCGCGGCCCGCGATCAGGATGCGGCCGCCGGGCGCGACATTTCGCTTCCGAGGAGGAGAACGCAGGTGGGCAGCGGATGACCACCGCCAGGATCATCGAGGCCGTCGGCAGCCTGCTGTGGCCGTTGCTGGTCGCCGTGATCGTGTTCCGGCTGGCCCCGCACGTCCCAGGCCTGGTCGCCGACCTGCGCCGCGCCATGCGCACCCGCGCCTTCACGGTCAAGATCGGCGGCGCCGAGCTGTCGGTGGAGGAGGCCACCGAGCAGCTCCGCCGGCAGGTCACCGACCTCCAGACCCACATGGCGAGCCAGCTCGCCGCACGGGAGGTCGGCGCGGAGCCAGGCGCGGTCGCCGCCGGGCCCGTTGCCGACCAGGCCCGGGCCACCGTCCTGTGGGTCGACGACGACCCTGAGGCCAACGCGCTGGAGATGGCCAAGCTGCGCGACGACGGCGTGGAGGTGCTGCAGGCCCGGTCGACCGCGGAGGCGATGGACGTGCTGACGCTGCGCCGGGGGGTGCGCGCGATCGTGACCGACCTGGGTCGCAACGAGGGCGGCGAGTTCCGCCCCCACGCCGGCCTCGCCCTGCTCCGCCAGCTGCGCGAGGCCGAGCTCGACCAGCCGGTCGTCGTCTACACCAGCATCCGTGGGGTCGAGCTGGACCGCCAGGACGCCCTCGACGCAGGGGCCGCGGTCGTGACCGCCTCCCCGACCGAGCTGTTCGCCGCCCTCACCCGGGTCCTGGCCGGTCCCACCCCGAAGCCCGAGGCACCGGTCCCGCCAGCCCCCGGCCGGACGGCTCCCGGTCCGACCGGCCCGCCCTCGCCCCCGTCGTCCGGGGTGGTTCGCCCTCGCCGCCGGCCGGCCCGCCCCGGGTAGCCGGTGCAGCGGATCAGCCGCGGGTGATGACCACCTTGCCGGTGACCTTGCGGGCGTAGAGGTCGCGGATCAGGGGGAGGGCGTCGGCCAGGGGGGCGGTGGCCTGGACCTTGACGTCGAGCTGGCCGGCGCCGGCCTGCTCGGCCAGGTTGGCCATGTCCTTGACGGCCTGGGTGGGGGGGACGCTGGTGAAGACCCGGAAGCCGTAGATGGTGACGCCCTTGGAGTAGAACGACTCGACCCGGAAGGTGGACTGGGCGTCGGCCGAGTTGCCATAGGCGACCACCCGGCCGCCCCTGGCCGTAGCGTCCAGCAGCGGGCCCAGCATCGGGCCGCCGATGCCGTCGAGGACCACGTCGAACTCCCCCTCGACCGGCGAGCCGTCACCGGGGTGGAGCAGCGCCTGCGCCCCGGCGGCGCGCACCGCC
Organism: Actinomycetes bacterium; assembly: GCA_036003705.1. Classification (GTDB taxonomy): domain Bacteria; phylum Actinomycetota; class CALGFH01; order CALGFH01; family CALGFH01; genus CALGFH01. The sequence continues at coordinate 10,579 of DASYSE010000113.1, forward strand.
TCGGCGCGTTCCTCGCTGGCCGCCTGGCCGGTCACGGTGGCCTTGGCCTGGAGGGCGAGCTGGATGGCGAACATCCCGACCCCGCCGGCCGCTCCGGTGACCAGGACCCGGTCGCCGGCGTGGGCTCTGGCCAGCCGGAGAATGCCGGCAGCGGTGAGCCCGGCGACGGGCAGGGTCGCCGCGGTGACGAAGTCGCAGGCACCCGGTAGCGGCGCGGTCCACTCGGCCGGCACCGCCACCCGCTCGGCGAAGGTCCCGCCGGTCGAGGAGAGCGCCAGCACACGCTCACCGATGTCGAACTGGGTCACGCCCTCGCCGAGGGCGGCCACGGTCCCGGCCACGTCCCAGCCGATCACCGTGCCCGGCGGCTGCTTGGCCGCCGTGCGGATCTCGCCCCGGTTGACCGAAGCCGCCTCCACCTCGAGCAGGAGCTGCCCCGGGCCGGGGGTCGGCTCGGGGATGTCGGCCAGGACCAGGGCTGGGGAGGCGGCCGGGTCGGCCACGAGCGCGCGCATGCGGCAAGCCTACTACGCCCCGTTCGGCCCCGACCGCTGTGCCGACCGGTGTCGGGCCGAGCCGGCCAGGTGACCGACGACCCGTCGGCGACCAGGTCCATGAGATCGTCGGGCACGATGCGGCCGGGACCGCCGGCACCGCGGACGGTCAGCGCCCACAGGCGCTGCACCCAGGGCGTCAGCGCCGCCGGCGGTGCCTGCTGCGGTCGGCGACGGCACCCTCGGACGCCCTGGCGCTTGACATGGTCTGTACCATCCGAGAAACGCAACCGTAACCTGCGACAGGGATCTTGATGCCAGCTCGGTCAACTCTGGTACTTATCGACTAGCGCGGACGACGCCGCCATAGGCGGGTCCGCGCGGAACCTCCTACGCCCTCGAGGCAGGAGGTTTTTTTCTTGCCCGGCCACCAACCCCGTGGGAGACACCGTGAAGCTGACCGGCGCGCAAGCGCTCATCCGCAGCCTGGAAGCCTGCGACGTCGAGGTCATGTTCGGCCTGCCCGGCGGGGCCATCCTCCCGGCCTACGACCCGATCCGGGAGTCGTCGGTGCGCCACATCCTGGTCCGGCACGAGCAGGGCGCCGGGCACGCCGCCGAGGGTTACGCCTGGGCCACCGGCAAGGTCGGGGTGTGCATGGCGACCAGCGGACCGGGCGCGACCAACCTGGTCACCGCCCTGTGCGACGCCTACATGGATTCGGTGCCGCTGGTGGCCATCACCGGGCAGGTGCCGAGCTGGGCGATCGGCTCCGACGCCTTCCAGGAATGCGACACCACCGGCATCACCATGCCCGTCACCAAGCACAACGAGCTGGTCCTGGACGTCGACCGGATCCCGGGGGCGGTGGCCGAGGCGTTCCACATCGCCGCCTCCGGCCGGCCCGGCCCCGTCCTGGTCGACGTGCCCAAGGACATCCTCCAGGCCACCACCGAGTGGGCCTGGCCGGCCACCACCGACCTGCCCGGCTACCGGCCGGTGGCCCGGCCCAACGCCAAGCGGGTCAGGGAGGCGGCGGCGGTGCTGCGGGCGGCCAGGCGTCCGGTGCTCTACGTGGGCGGCGGCGTGACCAAGGCCGGGGCCGAGACGGCCCTGCGCGAGCTGGCCGAGGCGGCCGGGGCGCCGGTGACCACCACCCTGATGGCCCGCGGCGCCTTCCCCGACAGCCACCCGCTGGCCCTCGGCATGCCGGGCATGCATGGCAACTACGCGGCCGTCGCCGCCCTGCAGGAGGCCGACCTGCTGGTCGCCCTCGGGGCCCGCTTCGACGACCGGGTGACCGGCAACCTGGCCACCTTCGCACCCGAGGCCAAGATCGTCCACGCCGACATCGACCCGGCCGAGATCGGCAAGAACCGGACCGCCGACGTGCCCATCGTCGGCGACGTGCGCGTGGTGATCGAGGAGCTGGTGACCGCCTTCCGGGCCGCGGTGGCCGAGGAGGGCCCCGGCGACACCGCCGGCTGGCAGCGGGCCACCGCCCAGTGGAAGCAGCGCTTCCCGTTCCGCTACGACCAGCAGGACGGCGGGCCGCTCAAGCCCCAGCACGTGGTCGAGCGGGTGTCGGCCCTGACCGGTGGCGAGGCCGTGGTGGTCGCCGGGGTCGGCCAGCACCAGATGTACGCCGCCCAGCATTTCCGCTTCGATCGGCCCCGTTCCTGGATCAACTCCGGCGGGCTGGGCACGATGGGCTTCGCCGTCCCCGCCGCCATGGGGGCCAAGGTCGGCCGCCCCGACGAGCTGGTGGTGGCCATCGACGGCGACGGCTGCTTCCAGATGACCGCCCAGGAGCTGGCCACCTGCACCACCGAGCGGATTCCCATCAAGGTCCTGATCCTCAACAACGGCCACCTGGGCATGGTCCGCCAATGGCAGGAGCTGTTCTACGACGAGCGCTACTCCGAGGTGCACCTGGGCTTCGAGGTCCCGGACTACGTGAAGCTGGCCGAGGCCTACGGCGCGCTCGGCCTGCGCTGCGACCGCGCCGAGGAGGTCGACGCCACCTTGGAGAAGGCGCTGGCCACCGACGACCAGTCGGTGGTGGTGGACTTCCGGGTCGACTCCCACGAAGGGGTCTTCCCGATGGTCCCCGCCGGCCGCCCCAACGACGAGATCATCCTCGGCCCCGAGTTCTCCCCCGAAGAACAGGCCGCCGCCACACGCAGGGAGGTGCGTGCCTGATGAGCACCCACACCACCTCGGTGCAGGTCGAGGACCGGACCCGCAGGGAGGTGCGTGCCTGATGAGCACCCACACCATCTCGGTGCTGGTCGAGGACCGGCCGGGGGTCCTGGCCCGCATCTCCGGGCTGTTCAGCCGGCGCGGTTTCAACATCGACTCGCTGGCCGTCGGACCGACCGAGGACCCGGGCCGCAGCCGCATGACGATCGTGGTCGACTGCGCCGAGCGGTCCCTGGAGCAGGTCACCAAGCAGCTCAACAAGCTGGTCCACGTGCTGAAGATCGTCGAGCTGGAGCCGGACCGGGCGGTGGAGCGCGAGCTGGTCCTGGTGAAGGTCAAGGCCGACCCGGCCGTCCGCTACCAGATCGTCGAGCTGGCCGAGATGTTCAGGGCCAAGATCGTCGACGTCGCCTCGGAGGCGCTCACCATCGAGGCCACCGGCAGCCCGGCCAAGGTCCAGGCCATGCTCGAGCTGCTCGACCCCTACGGCATCCGCGAGCTGGCGCGTACCGGCCGGGTCGCCCTGTCCCGCGGCGGCAAGGGCATCACCGACAAGCCGCTGCGTGTGGCTCGGCCCGCCTAGAAATGAGTGATGCGCCTGCCAACCCGTAGTCCCCGATGCATGTGGGGGAGCTCGCTTCCCCCACCGCCCCCCAAAGGCGCCCGTGTAATGGGCGCGGTGATCGCCCAAGCCTTGCCGTTCTCCGCTGAAGGAGGCACTCCCCGCGATGGCCACCATCTACTACGACGACGACGCCGACCTCGGCCTCGTCCAGTCCCGCAAGGTCGCCGTGCTCGGCTACGGCTCCCAGGGCCACGCCCACGCCCTGTCGCTGCACGACTCCGGCTGCGAGGTGCGGGTCGGGCTGGCCGAAGGGTCCAAGAGCCGGGCCGCGGCCGAGGCCTCCGGGCTGACCGTGACCAGCCCGGCCGAGGCGGCCGCCTGGGCCGACCTGATCATGGTGCTGGTCCCCGACACCGTCCAGCGCCACCTGTACGCCAGCGACATCGCGCCCAACCTCGAGCCGGGCGACGCCGTGTTCTTCGCCCACGGCTTCAACATCCACTTCGGCTACATCGAGGTGCCCGACACCGTCGACGTCGCCATGGTCGCCCCCAAGGGCCCAGGCCACCTGGTCCGGCGCCAGTTCGAGAACGGCCAGGGCACCCCGGTGCTGGTCGCGGTCGCCCAGGACGCCTCGGGCAAGGCCTGGGACCTGGCCAAGAGCTACGCCCGGGCGATCGGCGGGACCAGGGCCGGGGCGCTGGTCACCACCTTCCAGGAGGAGACCGAGACCGACCTGTTCGGCGAGCAGGCAGTGCTCTGCGGCGGCGCCACCGCGCTCGTCCAGGCCGGCTTCGAGACCCTCGTCAAGGCCGGCTACCAGCCCGAGGTCGCCTACTTCGAATGCCTGCACGAGCTCAAGCTGATCGTCGACCTGATGTACGAAGGCGGCCTTGCCGGCATGCGCTACTCGGTGTCGGACACGGCCGAGTACGGCGACTACACCCGCGGCCCCCGGATCGTCGGCGACGCCGCACGGGCCGAGATGGCCCGCATCCTGTCCGAGGTCCAGTCGGGGGCGTTCGCCCGCGAGTGGGTCGAGGAGGACGACCACGGCCGGCCCAACTTCACCCGGATGCGCGAGGCAGGGGCGAACCACCCGATCGAGCAGACCGGGAAGCCGCTGCGCCGGATGATGTCGTGGCTGCGGGAGCAAGGGTAGCGTTGCCCTGATGGCAAGGATCCTGATCGCCGAGCCGCTGGCCGACGCCGGCGTCGAGCTGCTGCGCGCCCACCACGAAGTGGACGTCCGCAGCAGCACGACCCGCGAGGAGCTGCTGGCCGCCGTCTCCACCGCCGACGCCCTGGTGGTCCGGTCGGCCACCAAGGTCGACGCCGAGGTCCTGGAGGCCGCCCGCAGCCTCAAGGTGGTCGGCCGGGCCGGCATCGGCCTGGACAACGTCGACGTGGCAACGGCCACCCGGCTCGGGATCATGGTGGTCAACGCCCCCCAGTCCAACGTGATCTCGGCCGCCGAGCACACCGTCGCCCTGATCCTCGCCCAGGCCCGCAACATCCCCCAGGCCCACGCGGCCCTGCGCGACGGGCGCTGGGAGCGCAGCCGCTTCCAGGGAGCCGAGCTGTACGGCAAGACCCTCGGCATCGTCGGGCTGGGCCGGGTGGGGGCGCTGGTCGCCCAGCGCTGCAACGCCTTCGGCATGCGGCTGCTGGCCTACGACCCGTTCGTCAGCCGCGACCGGGCCGCCCAGATGGGAGTCGAGCTGGTCAGCCTGGCCGACGTGCTCGGCCTGGCCGACGTGATCACCATCCACCTGCCCAAGACACCGGAGACGACCGGCCTGATCGGCGAGGCCGAGCTGGCCGCCATGAAGGCCGGGGCCCGCCTGGTCAACACGGCGCGGGGCGGGATCGTCGACGAGGCTGCGCTCGCCAAGGCGGTCGGCGACGGCCACCTGGCCGGGGCCGCCATCGACGTGTTCGCCGAGGAGCCGACCACCGCCAGTCCCCTGTTCGAGCAGGACGACGTGGTCGTCACCCCCCACCTGGGCGCGTCCACCGCCGAGGCCCAGGACAAGGCCGGCGTCACCATCGCCGACCAGCTCCTGCTCGCCCTGGCCGGCCAGTTCGTGCCCAACGCGGTCAACGTCGACGCCGGCCCGGTGCCCGACGCCCTGCGCCCGTTCCTGTCGCTGATCGAGAAGCTCGGGCAGCTGTACACGGCCCTGGCCGGCGGCGGCCCGGGGGGGAGGACCAGCGCCATCGGCGCCGGCCGGCTGCGGATCGACTACCTCGGCGCCCTGGTCGACCAGGACACCCGGGTGCTGACCCTGGCCGCGCTCAAGGGCATGCTCGGCCCGGTCTGCCACGAGCCGGTCACCTTCGTGAACGCGCCGCTGCTGGCGGCCGAGCGCGGCATCGAGGTCACCGAGTCCAAGACCAGGCACAGCCGCGACTGGGTCAACCTGATCACGCTGTCCGGGGAGGGGTCGAGGGGGCCGGTCGGGGTGGCCGGCACCACCGTCGGCCCGCGCGACAACGAACGGCTGGTGGCCATCAACGGCATCGCCGTCGACATGGCCCCGGCCAGGCACATGGCGTTCCTGTTCTACGAGGACCGCCCAGGGGTGATCGGGCGGGTCGGGACGCTGCTCGGCGAGAGCGGCGTGAACATCGCAAGCATGCAGGTGGGTCGGCGCAAGCAGGGCGGAGAGGCCCTGATGGCGCTGACCGTCGACGTCGGCATCCCAGCCGGCGTGCTCGACCGGGTGGAGCAGGAGATCGGCGCCCACGACGCGACCTTCATCCAGCTCCACCAGACGGGAGCGGGCGCATGACCCGGACGACCTTCGGGGCGCCGCTGCTTCTGATCCTCCGCTGCCGTGGGGCGGCCTACGCCGGCCGCCCCACGGAGAGGCTCGAGGCGAGCAGGAGGAAACGGAAGCCAAGCGGAACCCACGAGGAGGTCGCCGGCCGTGGCCGAGCAGATCATCGTCTTTGACACCACCCTGCGGGACGGGGAGCAGGCCCCAGGGATCAACCTCAACGCCAAGGCCAAGGTGGAGATCGCCGAGCAGCTGGCCCGGCTGGGCGTCGACGTGATCGAGGCCGGCTTCCCCCAGGCCTCGCAGGGCGACTTCGAAGCCGTCAGGGCGGTCGCCGAGCGGGTCAAGGGCGCCACCGTGGCCGCCCTGGCCAGGACGGCCCCCGGCGACATCGACCGGGCCGCCGAGGCGCTGGCCCCGGCCAAACGGGCCCGCCTCCACACCTTCATCGCCACCAGCTCCATCCACATGGAGCACAAGCTGCGGATGACCCCGGCCGAGGTGCTGGCGGCGGCCGAGGGAGCGGTGGCCAGGGCCAAGGGCTACACCGAGGACGTCGAGTTCTCGGCCGAGGACGCCACCCGCTCCGACGCCGAGTTCCTCAAGCAGGTGTACGCAGCCGCCATCTCGTCCGGGGCGACCACCTGCAACGTGCCCGACACGGTCGGCTACATGCTGCCCGACGCCTTCTCCGAGCTGGTCTCCTGGCTGATCGCCGAGGTCCCCGGGGCCGAGCGGGCGGTCTGGAGCGTCCACTGCCACGACGACCTCGGCGTGTCCGTGGCCTCCTCGATCTCGGCCGTGCAGGCCGGCGCCCGCCAGGTCGAGGTCGCCGTCAACGGCATCGGCGAGCGGGCCGGCAACTGCTCCATGGAGGAGGTGGTGATGGCCCTGCGCACCCACCAGTCCTCGCTCGGCGTCCAGACCGAGGTCAACACCCGCGAGATCGCCCGCACCTCGCGGCTGGTCAGCCTGCTCACCGGCTACCCGATCCAGCCCAACAAGGCGATCGTGGGTGCCAACGCGTTCGCCCACGAGTCCGGCATCCACCAGCATGGCGTGCTGATGGAGCGGACCACCTACGAGCACATGGACCCGGTGGAGCTCGGCTACGCCGGCTCGCGGATCGTGCTCGGCAAGCACTCCGGCCGGCACGCCGTCGCCGACGCCCTGCACAAGCTGGGGTTCGACCTGGACCGCGAGGAGCTCGACAAGGCCTTCGCCCGCTTCAAGGAGCTGGCCGACCGCAAGCCCCGCATCACCGACGTCGACCTGGAGGCGCTGGTGGCCGGCGAGGTCCTGGCCGACGACGCCGCCTTCCGGTTCGTCGGGCTCCAGGTCGCCGGCGGGACCGTGATGTCGCCGACCGCGACCGTCCGGCTCAGCCATGAGCAGGGCGTGGTCGAGCAGTCGGCGATCGGCGACGGCATGGTCGACGCCGCCTGCGCCGCCATCGCCAAGGCGGTGGGGGTCGACGCCAAGCTGGTCGAGTTCCACGTCTCGGCCGTGACCGGCGGGACCGACGCCCTGGGGGACGTGACCGTGCAGGTGGAGCACGAAGGCGTCCGAGTAACCGGGCGCGGCGTGGCCACCGACGTGGTCGAGGCCTCGGCGCGCGCCTACCTGCAGGCCGTCAACAAGCTCGCCCGCAGCACGGAACGGAAGGATGTGCCGGCATGACCAGGAGACCGAAGCCACAGGCCCACCCCGAGGAGGCGCACGCCGCCATGGCCCGGGTCTTCGGCGTCAACGTCGAGGCGGACGCCGCGCCGTCGGCGTCGGCCTCGGCCGAGCCGCCGGTCGAGGAGGCCGAGGGCCGGACCGCCCTCGGCCGCGTCTTCGGCACGGAGGCCTAGTTGGCATCCCAGCGGAGGGGTCCGGATAACCCCGAGGGGGTGTCCCGGTGAATCGGGGCTACACGATCGCCTGCCTGGCCGGCGACGGGATCGGCCCGGAGGTCCTGGCCGAGGCTCGCAAGGCGGCCGAGGCGGCCGCCGCGCGCTTCGGCTTCGGCCTCGGCTGGGTCGACTACGACCTCGGGGCCGACCGCTGGCTGCGCACCGGCGAAGCCCTGCCCGACGGCGTCCTCGAGGAGCTGCGCGCGGTCGACGCGATCCTGCTCGGCGCCGTCGGCCGGCCCGACGTGCCCCCGGGGGTCCTGGAGCGGGGCCTGCTCCTCCGGCTCCGGTTCGAGCTCGACCTCTACGTGAACTACAGGCCGGTGAAGCTCTACCCGGGGGTGGCGTCGCCGCTGGCCGACGTCAAGCCCGACGACATCGACCTGGTGGTGGTGCGGGAGAACACCGAGGGGGTCTACGTGGGCGCCGGCGGGACCGTCCACCGCGGCGGCCCGGCCGAGGCCGCCACCGAGACCTCGATCGAGACCAGGGCCGGGGTCGAGCGCTGCCTGCGCTACGCCGCCGCCAAGGCCCGCGAGCGCGACGGCAGGCTCACCCTGGTCCACAAGTCCAACGTGCTGGTCCACGCCGGCGACCTGTGGCAGCGGGCGGCACGGGCGGTGGCCGAGGAGACCGGCGTCGAGCTGGACTACGCCCACGTCGACGCCGCCTGCTTGTACCTGGTCAACGACCCGGGCCGCTTCGACGTGATCGTCACCGACAACCTGTTCGGCGACATCCTCACCGACCTGGGCGCGGCCATCGCCGGCGGCCTCGGCACCGCCGCCAGCGCCAACCTGAATCCCGCTTCCTCGCCCTCCCTGTTCGAGCCGGTCCACGGGTCGGCGCCCGACATCGCCGGCACCGGCAGGGCCAACCCGGTCGCCGCGGTACTCTCCGCCTCCCTGCTCCTGGACCACCTGGGGGAGCGGGAGGCGGCGGCCGCGGTCGAGGCCGGGGCCGTAGCGGCCCTTCCAGGGGCTGCGGGATACTCGACCCAAGCGATCGGGGACCGGATCGCCACCGCCGTGGCGGGCGGCGGGTCCCCAGACTAGAGGAGGGCGACGATGCCGATTCAAGGAACCGGGAAGATCTGGATGGACGGGGAATACGTCGACTGGGACGAGGCCCGCATCCACGTGCTCACCCCCTCCCTGCACTACGGCTGGGGGGTGTTCGAGGGCATCCGCGCCTACGAGACCGCCGCCGGTCCGGCCGTGTTCCGGCTCACCGACCACATGAAGCGGCTGTACCGCAGCGCCAAGATCTACCACATGGAGCCGCCGGTCTCGCTGGAGGGCGCGGTCAAGGTCACCAAGGACCTGGTCGCCATGAACGGCCTGCCGAGCTGCTACATCCGCCCGCTGGTGTTCCTCGGCTACGGCGAGATCGGCCTCAACCCGCTCAACTCTCCGATCAGCATGGTGATCGCCTGCTGGCCATGGGGCGCCTACCTGGGCGAGGAGGCGTTCGAGACCGGGGTCAGGGCCAAGGTCAGCTCCTGGCGGCGGCTCGACCCCAACATCATCCCGCCCGCGGCCAAGGCGACCGGCCAGTACATCAACTCCTCCCTCGCCAAGGCCGAGGCGGTCAAGGCCGGCTACGACGAGGGGATCCTGCTCAACCCCAACGGGTACGTGACCGACGGGTCGGGCGAGAACGTCTTCGCCGTCCGTGACGGCGTGCTCCAGACCCCGCCGCTGGCCGCCGGCTGCCTGGCCGGCCTCACCCGCGACAGCATCCTGCGGATCGCCGAGGGCGAGAGCATCCCGGTCTCCGAGACCGACCTGGTCCGGACCGACCTGTACCTGGCCGACGAGGCCTTCTTCACCGGCACGGCCGCCGAGGTCGTGCCCATCCGGGAGGTGGACGACCGGGTCCTCGGCGACCCGGGCCCGATTACCCGCCGGCTGCAGGAGGTCTTCACGGCCGCCACC
>DASYSE010000114.1:0-4814 GCA_036003705.1 Actinomycetes bacterium
GGGCTCATCGGGCTCTCCTACCAGGACGGCATCGGTCTGGAGCCCAGATCGTCGCAAACGCAGCGGCCGGTGCCACCAGGTCAAGCCCAGCCGCACTCGCCGCGTGCAACAGAACTTGCCGTTTGTGATTAGACCATCGAGCAGGATTACCGGGAACTGAAGGGCGCCCTTGGGCTGGACCACTTCGAGGGCCGCAGCTTCCAGGCTGGCACCACCACGTCACCCTGGTCGGCGTCGCGCACGGCTTCCTCACCCTGGTGCGGCTGCGCCGCCCGAAACCGGCGGCGTCGGCCTGACGTTGTGGCAGCTCCTCGGCGAGCTCCAAGCTCTGCTCGCCTGTTGGGCCGGCGCCTGCCCCCTCTGCCATCGTCCCGCGACCCGCTGGCTCCGCCATCAAGGACGAGCCCGCGCGCCGACCTGATAGAGCCCTACTAGCCCAGGGCGGCCGCTACGGCTGCTCGAGGGTGATGTCGGCGTAGGCGACCTCGATGTGGTGGCCCTGTCGGTCGACCAGGGCCGCCCCCTCGGCCGGCACCACCCCCACCTCGCGGGCAAACCCCGGCGGGTTGGGGACCAGCCGGCCGGTGAAGGTCGCCCGGAGACCGGGGCGCACCCGGAACGGCGACTCGCCCCGGCCGACGAGCTGGACCCACAGCTGGTCGCCGCCGCCGGTGCCGACCCAGAACCCCTCGTCGGCGACGACCGCCCGCGCCGGCACGTTCACGCCGCGGACCCGCTGGCCGGCGTGCCTGGCCAGCACCTTCCGGCCGGGCACGGGGAGCAGGGACCGGCCCGGCACAACCAGCCGCACCCCCGACCCGCCGCCAGGGGTCGTCGGGCCGGAGGCGGCCGTCGGCGGCGGCAGCGTGGTCGTCGTCGGCGCCGGCCGGGACTCCTGGTCGCGGTCGAGCAGCGGCGGGACCACCAGCATGCCGGTCACGGTGGCCACCGAGGCCACGGCCAGCGACGCCTGGACCGGCCGGCGCCGCGCCCACCAGGCCTGGACCCGCCGCCACAGCCACCACAGGGCCAGCAGGGGCAGCAGGACCGCGATCGACCGCCGCCGCTCGACCAGCGGCCGGCTCAGGGAGGCGCAGGTCGGGCACTCCATGAGGTGGCCGCCGGCGTCGAGGGCGAGCTGGCGGCGCCGGTCGGCGGCCGACAGGGCGAGCAGCACCGGCCGGCAGCGCGCCGTCGGCAGCTCGACCCGCCGCAGGGCGAGCACGTAGTCCAGGCGGAGCCGGGCCCGGGTCCGGGCCAGCTGGGTCCCGACCGCGGCGGGGGTGGAACGGCGGGCCTTGGCCAGGGTGGCGGTGTCGACTCCCTCGACCTCGTGGGCCACCACCGCCTCCCGCTCGTGCTCGGGCAGCCCGGCCAGGGCGGTCGTGACCGCGTCGGCCTCCTCCCGCCGGAGGGCGGCGTCCTCGGGCCGCTCGGGCTCGCTGGGGTCGACCAGCCGGGGCCGGTGGCGCCGGCCCCGCTCCTCCGCCCTGGCCAGCGAGGTGACCAGGTTGCGGGCGGTGACGATGGCGTAGGGGGCCACCGCCTCGTCGTCCAGCCGCGCCCGCACAGCGATGACCCTGGCCAGTGCCTCCTGGACCAGGTCGTCGACCGTGTCCGGGTCGCGCACGCGGGCGGCCACGACCCGCCGGAGGAGCGGCTCGAGCTCCAGGATGTCCTGGTGCCCGGCCGTGGCAGGCGACGCCCGAAACCGCATGGACCTCCCCTTCGGCGTGGATGTCGGGTCGAGGGCATTGTCACCCGCCAGGCCGGCGCGGCGACAAGTCCGGCCGACGTAATGCCGAAGACGGTTGCGCGTTGCATCCAGTAGAGGGAGCGGGACGGGCGCCGGCCGGTTGCCGCGCCCGCGAGTGTTCGTGACCTGGGGCGGCGGTCGGGGGGCCCCGCTTGGGGGACGGGGCCACCGACCGCCGCCCCAGGCCCGGGCAGCCGGAGGCCGGCGGGAGAGGGTATGGAGGACTACGAGGACGGGCAGGAGCAGGCGCTCCCCGTGCCGATCGCGCCGCCGACCGGTGGGGAGGTACTGGAGGCGATCGTACGCCCGGCCCTGGTGGCCGCGACCAGGCTGTTGCTGGTCGCCGGAGTGGTCCTGGCGCTGGTCGACGAGACCGGCGAGCTCCGCGGGACGGTCGCCGCCGGCGACCTGGCCCAGGCACTGGAGGAGGCGGCCCAGCAGCTCTGGTCCGGCCCGTCTCTCGAGGTCCTGGCCAGCGGCGCGGTCGTCCGCACCTCCAGCCTGCCCAGCGACGGGCGCTGGCCGGCCCTGGCCCGGCAGCCCGGCCTGGCCGGCGTGAACAGCCTGCTCTGCGTCCCGGTCGAGGGGTCGGCCGGTCCCGCCGGCACCCTCACGGCCGTGCGCCGCCCCGACCGGCCGTGGCCGGCCCAGGAGGCCGAGTCGCTGGTCACCTACGCCGGGGTGGTCGCGTCCCTGGTCAGGGCGGCCGCCGAGTCCCAGAGCAACGCCCAGCTCATCGACCAGCTCGAGCACGCCCTCCACCACCGGGTCGTGATCGAGCAGGCCAAGGGCATCCTGATGGAGCGCGAGCAGCTCGACCCGGCCGGCGCCTTCGACCGCCTGCGCAAGGCCGCCCGCGCCGGCCGCCGCCGGGTCAGCGAGGTCGCCGCCGAGGTCGTCGCCGGCCACCCCCTGCCCCCTCCCGCCCCTCCCTCGAACGGTAACGGAGCCCGCCGCCCTCCGGCATGACGCCCCGCCGGGCCCGGCGGCTACCTCGACGTTCCCCACACCGTATTCTGACCGTGCTCAGGCCTCGCTGAGCGGGGCCTCCGAGTCGGCCCGCGGCGGCTCCCATGGCAGGTCGAACCGGAACACCCGGAAGGCCTCGCCATACTGGAACGGCTGCACGCCCACCGAGCGCTCGCCGTCCTTGGGGAAGCCGGTGTCATCGACCGCCCACGCGGTCGGCTCCACCTCGCCGACCAGCCGCTCAGCCAGGCGGCGACGGACCGGCCGCCAGTCCCACGGCGAGACCGCGACGAAGTGATGCAGCGCCTGGTAGTGCACCTCCTTCAGCCGGGCGGCCATCGGCTCGATCGACTTGCGCCGACCGTCCAGCATCAGCCCGCGCAGGTAGCACTCGCCACGGGCCCGCTGATCCTTGCGTGGCAACGACTCCAAGACCTCGGCGGCGAACGCCTCCAGACGCCCACGGACGGCGGCCAGCTCGGCCGGTGTGATGCCCCCCACAACTCCGCCTCTGGTGGACCGAAGGGTGCATCCACCCACACACCACTCGTCAGACGCAAACCTGACAGAGCCCTACTAGGCGTCGTGGGGTGAGACGACTCGGGGCCGGCAACAGTTAGGGGACATGGATGTAGCCGGGCTGCGCGCTGCGCCCAATCGCGGGGGTGAGGATGGGAACGGCATTGGTGTTTGGGTCCACCAGGGCGACAATCTCGTGCCCGACGTGGGTCGCGTCGCAGACGTGCCAGAACCGGATCAGGCTCTGACAGGCCCGCCGCACCGTGGTTATGACGGCCGGGTCTCCGGGGATCATTTCGGCATAGAAAGCTCGGGCCAGTCCGACCGAGACCGATAGGTCGTCCTCAGCCTGGCGAGCCTGTGCCGGATCCTTGCGGGCGAGCTGATCCAGCAGATGGAACAGGTAGGAGCAGACCCGCGTGGCTTTGGCGTGTGCAGCTTGGGCCAGCCGTTCGGCATTGGCTTCGGCATCCGCTGCCTTGACCGGCGATTGCCTGCCCTCCACCATCCGGCGCAACTCGCGTGGGCCAGGGAAGAGGTCCAGACGCTGAACCGGACTCCAGCCCACTTCCAGTGAGGCTTCGCCTCGGACCGCCGAGGCCGGGTTGAGCTGGTCGATGTGCATCCCGGCTGATGCTTGGTCAGGCTGACCGACCGATGGTCGGGTTTAAGCCTGGAGGTGGGCGGTGACGGCGGGAGCACGAGCGCGCACGGCGATCCAAGCGGCCAACCAGACGGGTACGGTCACCATCAGCCAGGTGTTGGACGGGCACGTGACGCTGGACCTGGAGTGCTTGGACCGCGTCTACCTCAACGGGTACGTCCCTAACCTGCAGGTCAGCGGGCAGGTGGTGACGTTCCTGACCCAGCATCTGGGCAACCCGATCCCCTCGCCGGCGCTGTTCAACCAGATCGGGGAGCGGTTCCGCGCCGCGGTGACCCGGTTCGCTGCTGGCAACGACATCCCGGTGGTGCGCTTCGACAAGGACCAGCGTAAGGCCGAGGTGATGCGCCCCTACCTGGACGCCGCCAACGCTGCCGGGCGGCCGGGGGTGGTCGCGGTCGGGGTGGCACAGGAGTTCCAACGGGTGTTCTGTGGCTCCCCGCGCAAGCCCGGCGGTCACGGAGCGCCGCAGTTCACCTTCGCCAAGGCCGACCGGCGGGTGAGCTGCTTCTACTTCTATGTGTGGGATGCCGAGTTCGGCCCCGCCTTCGTCAAGGTGTGCGCCTGGTTCCCCTACCCGATCAAGGTCTGGGTCAACGGGCATGTGCGCCACGAGGCGTCATGACACCGAGCGGAGATGAAAGGGCTCCGCCCTGGGCTGTCGCAGCAGCCCGAGGAAGCTGAGGGCAGCCTGACCCCGGGAGGCGCGGGGGAGGGTGGGAGCAGCCCTGACAACGACGGGACGGGCCGGCACTGCCAGACGGCCCGGGTCCGGCAAGCAAGGCGGGAAGGTGTACGCAAGAACCCAGCGTCAAAGCCTCTCAAGTGCAGACCACCGGCTCCAACCTGGCGGATATGGGCCGGGCCGCAGCGCACGCTTGATTATCTGGGCGACTCCGATGCCGG
>DASYSE010000115.1:0-19439 GCA_036003705.1 Actinomycetes bacterium
TCCGGTAGAGGCTGAACGCTCCCTGCGCCACCAGCGTTCCCTGGTAGAGCCCTTGCATCCGCTTCACCGACGCGATGCCCAGGAAGTAGTCCCACTCCTGCATCCGGGTCCAGAGGTTGTCGCGGCTGTTGCGGACCAGCACCGATCCGGCCACCGCCTGGACGTCATCCGGTGCGCTCAGCAGCCGGGCGATGAGCTGGCGGATTGCTCGCGGGTGCAGCAGGGTGTCAGCGTCCAGCGTGATGACGAGCTCGGTCTGCACCGTCGCCAGTCCGGTATTGAGGGCATGGCTCTTGCCGGGACGCGGCTCGTCGATGCAGCGGACGTCCAGGCCGTTGGCTGCCCCGAACGCCTCCGCGATGGCACGGGTGCCGTCGGTGGAGCCGTTGTCGACGACCAGGACCTGGACCGAGCCCGGATAGTCCTGGCGGGCGACGTAGGCGATCGCCTCCTCGATCCGCTCGGCCTCGTTGCGGGCGGCGATGAGCACCGTGACCGGCGTGGTCGGATGGGAGCTGCGCAGGGGAGGCTGGCGGTCCAGCACGAGGCTGATGGCGAGGAAGGCAACCAGCCACCCTGGGAGGTACGCCACCAGCGTGACGACCAGGATCGCCGGGAGGATCGTGATGGCCGAGGCCAGCTCACCAACCCATGGCAGCGACAGCCAGACCGAGACCCCGACCCAGCTGAGCGCCAAGACCTGCGCGACCGCGAATTTCACCGTCACCGAGAGGTACAGCCGTCGCGTCGTCCGTTGCCCAGGCGCGACACCGGCGGCATCACCCGACGCCGACCGCCGCCGATCGTCTCCGACCCTGCTCGCCGTTCGCCCCACGCTCGGCTCCCCTGGCCACCTGGGAGGTCAGCTGACCCTCCTGAGAGGTCAGCTGACCCTCCCGAAGGGTGTCGACCGGCGAGATAGGTCCCTGTAGGTGCGTCCCGACATCACCCGGCGAGATAGGTCCCTGTAGGCGCGTCCCGACATCACCCGGCGAGATGGGTCCCTGTAGGCGCGTCCCGACATCACCTGCCAGCATCGCCCGACCGCGCCAACCGCCCGCCGGCGCCGAGCCGTCGGCCGGCCACCTCCCGCGGGCAGGGGATCTATCCTGTGCTCCGAACCAGCCGGCCTCAGCGGTTGGGGAAAGGAGCAGAAGGTGAACCCAGCAGCGGTGCGGTCCGCAGCGGCGCGGATCGCCGGCCGGGTGCACCGCACCCCGGTGCGCACCTCGGCCACCCTCGACGACCGGACCGGCGCCCAGGTCCTGGTCAAGGACGAGGCGGTCCAGAAGACCGGCTCGTTCAAGGCCCGCGGAGCCCTGAACCGCCTGCTGACCCTGCCCGAGGAGGCGCGCGAGCCCGGCCTGGTCTGTGTGACGGCCGGCAACCACGGGGCCGCCGTTGCCTGGGCGGCCGCCCAGGTCGGGGCCAAGGCGACCGTGGTCATGCCGACCTACAGCCCCGCCGCCAAGGTGGCCGCCTGCTGGAGCTACGGCGCCGAGGTGGTCCTGCACGGCGACACCACCGGGGAGGCGTTCGCCGAGTGCGAACGGCTGCGGCGCGAACGCGGCCTCACCTTCGTGCACCCGTTCGACGACCCCGAGATCGTCGCCGGCCAGGGCACCGCCGGCCTGGAGCTGGTCGAGGACGCCGGACCGGTCGACGTCTGGGTCGTGAGCGTCGGGGGCGGCGGGCTTGCTTGTGGAACCTCCCTGGCCATCCGCGAGGCCAACCCCGACTGCCGGGTGGTCGCGGTCGAGCCGGAGGGCGCGGCCGCCCTGAGCGCCGCCCTCGCCGCCGGCAAGCCGGTCCCGATCGTCGCCCGATCGGTGGCCGACGGGCTCTGCGCCCCGTTCGCCGGGCCGCTCACCCTCCCGCTGTTCCGTGACCTGGTCGACCAGGTGGTGCTCCTGTCCGAGGCCGAGCTGCTGGCCGGGGTCCGCTTCGTGATGGAACGCATGAAGGTGGTGGTGGAGCCGGCCGGCGCGGCCACCGTCGCCGCCCTGCTCACCGGCAAGGCAGGCGAGCTCACCGGCCGGCGGGTGGGGACGATCCTCACCGGCGGCAACATCGACCTCGGCGTGGTCGTCCCCCAGCTGCCGGCAGCGGACTGACCAGGAGCACTCCACCTGGGCCTGACCAGGAGCACTCCACCTGGGCCTGACCGGCTGACCGTCGCAACGTTGCGGTAGCCTGGACGTTGACATAGCGGGAGCCCCCGGCTGCGGCCGTCGGGGCTACCCGTCTGTGCACCAGCGCCGCTGCCAAAGGACTCAACGACTTGCGCCTGGACTCCCTGCTTGACCGCTGGACCGACGACCCCCCCTTTGCCGAGCTGCTCGAGGCCCTGGACGCCGACGGGTCCGGCTCGCGGCTGGAGGCGGTGGTTCCCGACGTGGCCAGGGCCTTCCTGCTGGCCGGGATCGCCAGGGCCAGCGGTCGGCTGGTGGTGGTCACCACCGCCACCACCGCCGATGCCGAGGCCCTCGCCGCCGACGTCGCCGCCTTCCTCGGGCCCGACTCGACGGCCTGCTTCCCGGCCTGGGAGACGCTGCCCCACGAGCGCCTCTCGCCCCGCTCGGAGACGGTGGCCGGGCGCCTGGCCGTGCTCCACCGGCTCGGCGCGGCCGGGGAGGCTGGGAGTGGCGGCGCCAGCCCCCGGCCCGATCGATCGGGTCTGGGCCTGCTCGCGGTCCCGGCCAGGGCGATGATGCAGCCGCTGGCCCCCGGCCTGGACGCCGTCGCACCGGTCCGGGTGGGCCGCGGCGACCGGGTCGAGCTCGAGGAGCTGCTCGAGCAGCTGGTCGGCGCCGGCTACCGGCGGACCGACATGGTCGAGCGCCGGGGCGAGGTCGCCGTCCGCGGCGGCCTCGTCGACTTCTTCCCGCCGGGCGAGGACCACCCGGTCAGGGTCGAGCTCTGGGGCGACGAGGTGGAGAGCATCCGGTCGTTCGCCGTGGCCAGCCAGCGCTCGCTGACCGAGCTGCCGTCGGTTGCGGCATGGCCGTGCCGCGAGGTGCGCCTGGGCGAGGCCGAGCGGGGCCGCGCCCGCCAGCTCGCCGCCGAGGTCATGTGGGCCCAGGACCTGCTCGCCCAGGTCGCCGAGGGGCTCGACGTGGAGGGGGTCGAGTCGCTGCTGCCGCTGCTGTTCGACGACCTGCCGCTGCTGCCCGCCTACCTGCCCGACGACGCCCTGCTGGTGCTGGTCGAGCCCAAGCGCACCCTCGACCGGGCCGAGGAGGTCCGCCGCCAGGCCGACGAGGCCATGCAGGCGTCGTGGGGGAGCGCGGCCGAGGGCGCCACCGCGCCGGTCGAGGGGGTCGCCTACCGTCCCCTCGAGGAGGTGCTGGAAGGGGCCGGCCGGGCGCTGCTGCGGCTGGGGCCGTTCGATTCCGGGCACGCGGCCGCGGCCCGCATCGACGCCCACGCCATCGAGCCCTACCGGGCCAACATCACCCGCGTGGCCGCCGACGCCCGCGAGCTGGTCGCCGGCGGCTCGACCGTGCTGCTGTGCACCGAGGGCGCCGGCCCGGCCCAGCGGCTGGTCGAGGTCCTGCGCGAGGAGGGCCTGACCGTTCCCGACCTGGCCGCCGAGCCGCCGTACGTCCCCGGGCCAGGGATCCTGGTCGGGACCGCGCCGCTGCTCACCGGCTTCCGCCTGCCTTCGCTGCGGCTGGCCCTGGTGGCCGAGGGCGACCTGTACGGGACCAGGCGCCAGACCCGCGAGCAGGCTCGCATGCCCTCCAGCCGGCGCCGGGCCAAGCAGTCCGGCGGCCAGCTGGCCCTCGAGGAGCTGCAGCCGGGCGACACCGTCGTCCATGCCGTGCACGGCATCGGGCGCTACATCGGCATGGAGCACCGCAGCGTCGGCGGGGCCGAGCGCGACTACCTGGTCCTGGCCTACGACCAGGGGGACAAGCTCTACCTGCCGAGCGAGCAGGTCGAGCTGATCAGCCGGTACGTCGGCGGCGAGCACCCCAAGCTGTCGCGCCTGGGCAGCCGCGACTGGGACCGCCAGAAGGCGAGGGTCCGCAGGAAGGTCCGCGAGATGGCGGCCGAGCTGGTCCGCCTCTACTCGGCCAGGATGGCCTCGCCCGGCCACGCCTTCGGCCCCGACACCCCGTGGCAACGGGAGCTGGAGGACGCCTTCCCGTTCACCGAGACCCCCGACCAGCTGACCGCCATCGAGGAGATCAAGGCCGACATGGAGTCGCCGGTGCCGATGGACCGGCTGCTCTGCGGCGACGTCGGCTACGGCAAGACCGAGGTCGCGGTGCGGGCCGCCTTCAAGGCGGTCATGGACGGCAAGCAGGTCGGGGTGCTGGTCCCCACGACCCTGCTGGCCCAGCAGCACCTGGCGGTCTTCTCCGAGCGGTTCGCGCCCTTCCCGGTCAAGGTGGCCGCGCTGTCCCGCTTCCAGTCCAGGCAGGAGCAGGAGGACGTGGTCGCCGGCATGGCCGACGGCACCGTCGACGTGGTCATCGGGACCCACCGGCTGCTGTCGGCCGACGCCAGATGGTCCGACCTCGGCCTGGTGGTGGTCGACGAGGAGCACCGCTTCGGCGTCGGCCACAAGGAGCACCTGAAGCAGCTGCGGACCGAGGTCGACGTGCTCACCCTGACCGCGACCCCGATCCCCCGGACCATGGAGATGGCGATCTCCGGCATCCGCGACATGTCGGTGATGGAGACCCCACCCGAGGAGCGGCACCCGGTGCTGACCTTCGTCGGCACCTACGACCAGGGCACCGTCGCCAACGCCATCCGACGCGAGATGCTGCGCGAGGGCCAGACGTTCTTCGTCCACAACCGGGTCCAGTCGATCGACCGGGTCGCCTTCCAGGTGCGCCAGGCCGTGCCCGAGGCCAGGGTCGGCGTCGCCCACGGCCAGATGAGCGAGGAGCTGCTGGAGCGGGTCATGCTCGACTTCTGGGACAAGGCCTACGACGTGCTGGTCTGTACCACCATCATCGAGTCCGGCATCGACATCCCCACCGCCAACACCCTGATCGTCGACCGCGCCGACACCCTCGGCCTGGCCCAGCTCTACCAGCTCAGGGGCCGGGTCGGGCGGGCCAGGGACCGGGCCTACGCCTACCTGCTCTACCCGCCCGAGCGGTCCATCACCGAGACCTCCCACCAGCGGCTGGCCACCGTCGCCACCCATCAGGACCTCGGCTCCGGCATGGCCATCGCCATGAAGGACCTCGAGATCCGCGGCGCCGGCAACCTGCTCGGGGCCGACCAGTCGGGCCACGTCGCCCTGGTCGGCTACGACATGTACATGCAGCTGCTGGCCGAGGCGGTCGCCGAGCTGCGCGGCCGGCCGATCGAGCAGCCCAAGGAGCTGAAGCTGGAGGTCCCGGTCGACGCCCACCTGCCCGCCGCCTACGTGCCAAGGGAGCGGCTGCGCCTGGAGGCCTACCGCCGGCTGGGCGGGGCCAGGGTGGTCGAGGAGGTCGAGGCGCTGGCGGCCGAGCTGGCCGACCGGTACGGCCCGCCGCCGCCCCCGGTGCGCAACCTGCTGGAGCTGGCCGGGGTCCGCGCCCAGGCGAGCGCCGTCGGCCTGAACGAGGTGGTCTGCTTCGGCGGCCGGGCCCGCCTGGCCCCGGTGGACGACCTGCCGGAGTCCAAGCAGGTGCGGCTGGACCGCCGCTACCCGGGCGCCGTCTGGAAGCAGCTCGGGCGCACCCTGGTGGTCCCCCTGCCGCCCGAGGGCACCAACCTGCCCAGCTGGCTGTGCGAGCTGCTCACCGGCGTGCTGGGCGCCCCGCCGGCCCCCGCCCTTCCCGACCCCTGGCATGCCAGCAGGCCGCTGGCGAGCTGAACTGGCCGGGCGACGGTAGGCTGGCTCCCGGCCGGGTACCGTATGCGGAGAGCCTTCTGGAGCGGGGTGAGCGTATGACGGTGAGCGAACGGGCCGGGCGGCCGGCCGAGGCGTCGATGCTGGTGGACGTCGAGCGGCTGGTCCGGGCCTACTACGAGGAGCAGCCCGACCCGTCGGTGGCCGAGCAGCAGGTCGCCTTCGGGACCTCGGGGCACCGGGGGTCGTCGCTGAAGGCGTCGTTCAACGAGGCCCACATCCTGGCCACCACCGAGGCGATCTGCCGCTACCGCGGGCAGCAGGGGATCGACGGGCCGCTGTTCCTGGGGCGCGACACCCACGCGCTGTCGGAGCCGGCCCAGCGCACCGCCCTGGAGGTGCTGGCCGCCCGCGGCATCGACGTGCGGGTCGACAGCCAGGACCGGGCCGCCCCCACTCCCGCCGTCTCCCACGCGATCCTCGCCTGGAACCGCGGGCGGCGCGACCATCCGGCCGACGGGATCGTGGTCACCCCCTCCCACAACCCGCCGGAGGACGGCGGCTTCAAGTACAACCCGCCCAACGGCGGCCCCGCCGACACCGACATCACCGGGTGGATCCAGGACGAGGCCAACCGGCTGCTGCGGGCCGGGCTGGACGGCGTGCAACGCCTGCCGGCCGAGCAGGCTGCCAAGGCTCCGACCGTGCGGCGCTACGACTACGTCGCCGCCTACGTCGACGACCTGCCGTCGATCGTCGACCTGGAGGCAGTCCGCGGCGCCGGGCTGCGGCTGGGGGTCGACCCGCTCGGCGGGGCGGCGATCGACTACTGGACCGCGATCGGCGAGCGCCACGGCCTCGACCTGGAGGTGGTCAACGACGCCGTCGACCCCACCTTCGGCTTCATGTCGGTGGACTGGGACGGCAAGATCCGCATGGACCCCTCCTCCCGGTACGCCATGGCCGGGCTGATCGACCTGCGGGGCCGCTTCGACGTCGCCTTCGCCAACGACGCCGACGCCGACCGGCACGGCATCGTCACCGGCGGCGCCGGCCTGCTCAACCCCAACCACTACCTGGCGGCGATGGTCGCCTTCCTGTTCGGCGGTGGACGCGAATGGGGCAGCGGGGTCGGGGTCGGCAAGACCATGGTGTCCAGCAGCATGATCGACCGGGTGACGGCCGACCTGGGCCGGCGGCTGGACGAGGTCCCGGTCGGTTTCAAGTGGTTCGTGGACGGGCTGCTGGACGGCTCGCTCGGCTTCGGCGGCGAGGAGAGCGCCGGCGCATCGTTCCTGCGCCGCGACGGCACCGTCTGGACCACCGACAAGGACGGCATCGTCTGCTGCCTGCTGGCGGCCGAGATGACCGCCCGCCGCGGTGCCGACCCTGGTGCGCAGTACCAGGAGCTGACCGGCCGGTTCGGCGACCCTGCCTACCGGCGCATCGACGCGCCGGCCACGCCTCGGCAGAAGGCCGTGCTCAAGCAGCTGTCGGCCGGCGACATCAAGGCCTCGGAGCTGGCCGGTGAGCCGATCGCCGAGGTGCTGACGTCGGCCCCCGCCAACGGCGCGGGGCTCGGCGGGGTCAAGGTGGTCACCGAGAACGGCTGGTTCGCGGCCCGCCCGTCCGGCACCGAGGACGTCTACAAGGTCTACGCCGAGAGCTTCCTCGGGACCGAGCACCTGGAACGCATCCTGGAGGAGGCCCAGACCGTCGTCGGCGCCGCCCTGGACGCCGCCGGCGCCTGATCGCTACTGGCTGCTGGACGCGGCCCACAGGTTGATGCCGGCATCGGTGGCGTGCCGGTCGATCTCGGCCAGCTCGTCGGTGCCGAACGCCAGGTTGTCGAGCGCGGCGACGTTGTCCTCGAGCTGGGCGACGCTGCTGGCCCCGAGCAGGGCCGAGGTGACCCGCGGGTCGCGCAGCGTCCAGGCGACCGCCATCTGGGCCAGGGTCTGCCCCCGGCCGGCCGCGATCTGGTGCAGCGCCCTGACCCTGGCCAGGTTCTCCTCGTTGAGCTGGTCGGCGTCGAGCGTGCCGGGCCGGCTGGCCCGGGAGCCCTCGGGGACGCCGTCGAGGTAGCGGCCGGTGAGCAGGCCCTGGGCCAGGGGCGAGAACACGATGCAGCCGATCCCTTCCTGGCCGAGCACGTCGAGCAGGCCGTCCTCGAGCCAGCGGTTCAGCATCGAGTACGAGGGCTGGTGGATGAGCAGGGGGGTGCCAAGGCCGCGCAGGATCTCGGCCGCCCGCCGGGTGCGCACGGCCGAGTAGGACGAGATGCCGGCGTACAGCGCCTTGCCCTGGCGCACGGCCGCGTCCAGCGCCCCCATCGTCTCCTCCAGCGGCGTCTCCGGGTCCACCCGGTGGGAGTAGAAGATGTCGACGTACGGCAGGCCCATGCGCGCCAGGCTCTGGTCCAGGCTGGCCAGCAGGTACTTGCGCGAGCCCCGGTCGCCGTAGGGGCCGGGCCACATGTCATAGCCGGCCTTGGTGGAGATCACCAGCTCGTCGCGGTAGGCGCGCAGGTCGGTGGCCAGGATGCGGCCGAAGTTCTCCTCGGCCGAGCCGTAGGGCGGGCCGTAGTTGTTGGCCAGGTCGAAATGGGTGATGCCGAGGTCGAAGGCGCGGCGCACGATCGCCCGCTGGTCCTCCAACGGCCGGTCGCCGCCGAAGTTCTGCCACAGGCCGAGCGACACGGCCGGCAGCTCCAGCCCGCTGCGCCCCACCCGGCGGTAGCCCATGGTGTCGTAGCGGCCCTTGGCCGGGAGGTAGCTCATCGCGGCATTGTCGCACCGAAGCACGGCACCCGCCGGTATGCTTGGGCATTGTCGTCGTCGAGTCGTGAACGTGAGGTTGTCTTGCGCCGTCTGCTCCCCGTCCTGTGCCTCGCCGTCGCCGTCGCCGCCGCCGGCTGCTCCGGCCTCGGTGTCCGCAACCAGGACGCCGCAACGGTCAACGGCGTCGGGATCCCGACCAGCCGCCTGACCGACATGACCAAAGCCCAGCTCGGCCAGCAACAGCAGGGACAGGACCAGCAGACCCAGCAACCGCAGCAGGGGCAGGACATCGAGGGGGCCACCCGGCAGGCGCTGGAGGGGCTGATCCAGTTCCAGCTGGTCCTCGACGGCGCCCGCAAGGCCGGCATCACCGTCGAGGAGCGCGACGTCGACGCCCGCATGGACCAGCTCAAGCAGCAGGTGGCCGCCCAGGGCCAGAACTACGAGGAGCTGCTGCAGGCGCGCAACCTCTCCGAGGAGGTGCTGCGCACCCAGCAGCGGGTGCAGCTCGCGGTCGACCTGGTCGCGGTCAAGCTGGTCCCCTACTCGCCCGACGCCGTGCTGCGCAAGACCCTCGACAAGCGCAGGGAAGACTTCCTGGAGGTCCGCGTCCGCCACGTGCTGGCCAAGGACAAGGCGAGCGCCGATGCGGCCCGCCGCGAGCTGGTCGCCTCCGGCGACTGGCAGGCGGTGGCCAAGCGGAGGTCGATCGACACCCAGAGCAAGGACAAGGCCGGCGACCTCGGCTTCAACGCCAAGGGTGCGACCGTCAAGCCGTTCGAGGCGGCCGAGTTCGAGCTGGCCGGGCAGGGCGACTGCAAGGGCAAGACCAGCGGGTCGTGCGCCTCGCCGATCTCCCAGCCGGTCAAGACCCAGTTCGGCTTCCACGTGCTCCAGGTCGTCGGCGTGCGGCTGCCGACGCTCGACAACGATCTGCGCAACAAGCTCGAGCCGACCGTCAAGGAACGTCGTCAGCAGGCCGTCCAGCGCTGGTTCGAGGAGCAGGTCAAGCAGGCCGACGTGACCGTCAACCCGCGGTTCGGGCGCTGGGACGCCGAGAACGGCAAGGTGATCGACCGGGAGACCGCCCCCGGCGCCGGCGTCACGACCACGACCCCCGGGCTCGGCGGCCCTGCGCCGACCCAGCAGCCGTAGGGCCTGATGACCAGGGTGGTGCTGGTCGCCTCCAGCCCGCGCCTGCCGTTGCTGTTCCCACCCCAGACCTGGCGGGCGCTGGACGCCGCCCGGCCGGTGTGGCTGCTGGACGCCGGCCACCCGTCGCTGCCGGCGCTGGAGGTCGCCGAGGTCCCGTGGGAGGTCCTGGCTCCGGCCGACGACACCGGCCCGGCCGGCCGCGACCTGCTCCTGGTCGGGCAGGGACTCGACCTGGACGCGGTGGCGCTGGCCAGGCGGCAGGCCGACGCCCTGCTCGACCTGGCCAGGCGGGACGGGACGGCGACGCTGCTGCTGCCGCCCGTCAACGACGGCCCGCTGGTGCAGCTGGTCGCCGACCGGGCCGCCCGCAGCCACATCGAGGTCGAGGCCGTCTACCCGGTTGGCGAGCCCAAGGGCGCCGCACTGCTCGACCTGGTCGCCACCGAGACCCGTCTGCGCGGCCCCGACGGCTGCCCGTGGGACCGCGAGCAGACCCACGCCTCCCTGGCCAGGCACCTGGTCGAGGAGGCCTACGAGGTGCTGGACGCGATCGAGGAAGGCGACCCCGAGCACCTGCGCGAGGAGCTCGGCGACCTGCTGCTCCAGGTCGTCTTCCACGCCCAGCTGGCCGAGGACGCCGGCCACTTCGACGTCGACGGGGTGGCCAGGGCGATCACCGAGAAGCTGCTCCGCCGCCACCCGCACGTCTTCGGCGACCTGCAGGTCGCCTCCGCCGGCGAGGTCGTCCGCAACTGGGAGGCGATCAAGCGCGAGGAGGAGGGCCGATCCGACCCGCTGGCCGGGATCCCCTCGGCCCTGCCGGCCCTGCAGCTGGCCGCCAAGCTCCAGAAGCGCGCCCCCGACGGCGGTCTTGACAGCCAGACCGGCTCGCCGGCCAGGATCGGCAGGCAGCTGGACGACCTGGTCGCGACGACCGACCCCGATCGGCTGGAGCAGGCGGTCGGAGACCTCCTCTTCGAGGTGGTCGCGCTGGCCAGGGCCAGCGGCGTCGAGCCGGAGGCCGCCCTCCGCCGCACCGCCCGTCGCTTCCGGGCACGGTTGCTGGCCCCCACCCCCGAAGGGTGAGCCGGCCCTAGGCCGGAGGAGCCGGGCCCGGGTCGGGGGAGCCCGGCCCCGGGTCGGGGAGCCCGGCCCCGGGTCGGGGGAGCCGGCCCTAGGCCGGGGGAGCCGGCCCCGGGTCGGGCGTGGGTGGCGGGCCCGGCTCCAGCCGCTGGGTGTCGCCAGGCCCGCGTGCCGGCGGTTCCCCGCGCGGCGCCGGTGCCGAGGCGGGTGGCTGCTCCCCGCCCTGGGGCCGGGCAGCGCCCGCCGGCCGGTCGTCGGCCGGTCCGGACGGCGGCGGTGGCGGCTGCTGCGGTTGCGGCCAGCCCTGGCCAGGCGGCGGGCCGTACCCTGGCTGCCCCCATGGCTGCTCCGGCGGCGCGGGCTGGGGGGGCGGGCCCACCTGCCCCCATGGTGGCTGGCTCCACGGCTGCTGCTGGCCGCCGCCCTGCGGCCAGGCGCCGCCCGGCTGCGGCGCCGGCCGCCGCCGGACCGCCCGGACGACCAGGACGATGATGAGCACGACCGCCACCAGCACCAGCATGGCGACGACGGTGGCGATCAGCACGGCCCGGCGGACGATCTCGGAGGCGGAGCGGTCGAGGCCGGCCGGCCGTGGCCCGAACTCGCGTTCCAGCAGCGCCCTCGGGTAGTCGTTGCGGGCCTGGAAGGCGCCCCCGCGCGGGGCGATGGTGATCCGGTCGATGCGGAACGGCAAGTTCCTCCAGATCACCTCGGCGGCCCGGTCCTGCTCCGCCCGAGCTTCGAGCGGGTTCGGGTCGACGTCGTATTCCAGAGTGGCCACGCCATTGTCGTAATGGAGATTCGGGTTGCGAATGCCGGCGTCGCGCAGTTCGGTGGCGGTCCGCACCGTGCCGGTGGCCAGCTCGCAGCCGGCCAGCAGGGCCACCGCCGCCGCGATCAGCACCAGCGTTCGCCAACGGGTCACGGCGCCGCCGCGCCGTGCCGGATCGGTCATGGTCGCTTCCTCTCGCTCGCCGTCTCTGGCGGTCTCGGCGTGAACGTTAACCCCACCACGGCCGCCGCGCCGCGACCCCGGCTCCGAAATTCCTGGTGGTTCTTGCCAGGCACGGCCGATCGACGGTGATATGCTCGCCGACGCCGTCGACCGCCCCGCGCAGGAAGGCCTTCCCCATGGCTGCCATCGAACTCGTCGTTGCCCGGGAGGTTCTGGACTCACGAGGCAACCCCACCCTGGAATGCGACGTCCACCTCGACGACGGCGGCTTCGGCCGTGCGATCGTGCCCTCCGGCGCCTCCACCGGACAGTTCGAGGCGGTCGAGCTGCGCGACGGTGGCCCTCGCTATGGCGGCAAGGGGGTGGGCAACGCCGTCAGCAACGTCAACGAGATCCTGGCCAAGGCGCTGCTCGAGGAGGCCCCCGACCCCTACGACCAGCGGGCCGTCGACCGGCTTCTGCTGGACCAGGACGGCACCGACAACAAGTCGAAGCTCGGCGCCAACGCCACCCTCGGGGTCTCGATGGCGGTGGCGAGAGCGGCCGCCGACTCCCTGGGCGTGCCGCTGTACCGGTTCCTCGGCGGGCTGAGCGCCTACCTGCTGCCGGTCCCGATGATGAACGTGCTCAACGGCGGCGCCCACGCCGACAACAGCGTCGACTTCCAGGAGTTCATGGTCGTGCCCGTCGGGGCAGCGTCGTTCGCCGAAGGGCTGCGCACGGGCGCCGAGGTGTACCAGGCCCTCAAGGCGGTGCTGAAGGAACGCGGCCTCAGCACCGGCATCGGCGACGAGGGCGGCTTCGCGCCCGACCTGCCGGGCAACGAGGCCGCGCTCGAGCTGCTGGTCGAGGCGATCGCCAAGGCCGGCTTCGAACCGGGGGCGGAGGTCGCGCTGGCCATGGATCCGGCCTGCACCGAGCTGTACCGGGAAGGCCGCTACGAGCTGGCCGGCGACGGCCGCACGCTCGACTCCGACGGCATGGTCGAGCTGTGGCGCACCCTGGCCGACCGCTACCCCATCGTCTCGGTCGAGGACGGCCTGGCCGAGGACGACTGGGCCGGCTGGACCGCGCTCACCGAGGCCTTGGACGACAAGCTCCAGCTGGTCGGCGACGACCTGTTCGTGACCAACGTCCAGCGCATCCAGCGCGGCCTTGACGAGGGCGCCGCCAACTCGGTCCTCATCAAGGTCAACCAGATCGGCACCCTCACCGAGACGTTCGACGCGGTCGACCTGGCCCACCGCAGCAACTACTCGACGGTCGTCAGCCACCGCTCCGGCGAGACCGAGGACACCACCATCGCCGACATCGCCGTGGCCGTCGGGTCGGGCCAGATCAAGACCGGGGCGCCCTGCCGGACCGACCGGGTGGCCAAGTACAACCAGCTGCTGCGCATCGAGGAGCAGCTCGGCGACATCGCCCGCTACCCGGGCCGGCAGGCCTTCCCGCGCACCTACCCCTCGGGTGGGTCGTGAGCCCGACCCGGTCCCTCGCCGTCGGAGGGGCCGGCCGGCTCCGGCCGGCAGCCGGGGAGCCCCGGCCACCGCTGGGTCTCACCCCCCGCGGCGCGGTGCTGCTGCTGGTCATGTTCGCGCTGGCCGCGACGGCGGTGTACCCGCTGCGCCAGTATGTGTCCCAGCAGGACCGCATCCACCGGCTCCAGGCCAAGCAGCTGGCCCTGCAGGCCGAGAACGCCCGCCTGGAGGCCGAGCGGAAGCGCCTCCAGGACCCGGCCTACCTCCAGCAGCTGGCCAAGCGGGACTACCACCTGGTCGCCCCTGGCGAGGAGGCCTGGGTGGTGACCGGTTCGCCCCCGGCCGCCCATCCCTCCCCGGCCCCGCCGGCGTCCAGCAAGCCGGGATCGCCCTGGTACAAGCGGGCCTGGCAGCGCGCGACCGGCTGGCTGAGCTGACCCCGGCCCACGGCGTTCGGGACCGCGCCCCCAGCCGGCCCACGGCCGGTTCGGGACTGCGTCCCTGCCGGCTGGGCCGCTCTGGGCCGTTGTGAGCTGAACCCGGACGAGCCGCCTCAACCAGGCCGCTCGTGAAATTGTTGACGCTCCCGGAGGGCCATCCCTACGATGGGATCGGGCCGAGCTCGTTCGGCCCAACAGAGCACCGGCCACGTATGCGCGGCGCGCACGTTGCCAGCCTCCCAGTGGCGCAGCGCGGTGCGTGTGCGGCGCCGATACGTGACCGGCACTCTGGTTCGTCATCTGAAAGGAGCGCTGGTCGCCAGCATGAGTGCCGAGATCGGGGCCATTGTCCCCGGCACGGTCGTTCGGATCGCACCCTACGGAGCCTTCATCAAGCTCGAGTCGGGCGAGACGGGTCTCGTCCACATCTCGGAGATCGACCGCAACTACGTGCGGTCGGTCGAGGAGCACCTACGCATCGACGACGCGGTCACGGTCAAGGTCGTCGGCGTCAAGGAGGACGGCAAGATCGACCTGTCGATCAAGCAGGCCGCCTCCGACTGGCAGCCCGAGGTGAGCCGGCCACGCCGCGCCGCCAAGGACCCCGAGTTCGAGCAGAAGCTCAAGCGGTTCATGCGCTCCAGCGAGGAACGGCTGGTCGACGTCAAGCGTCAGCGCGAGGGTCGGCGCGGGTAGGTCGGTGCCCCGCACCCCGGCCCGTTCTCCGACCCGGCCCGACCCCTCAGCCCTCCCCGACCCGCTGCGGCTCCCTTGGCGTGCCCCCGCAGCCCGGACCCCTCCCGATCCACCTGGGCGCCCCTCTGGGAGAGCTCCCCGACCAACCGGGGGAACCCCCTGGGGTCCCCCGGACCTCCCCGGCCGGACCCCGCCGGCGGCCGACCCCAGAGGCGAGCCCGGCTGGGCGGCCGCCCTGCCGCCGGCCGGCCCAGCCGACCGCCGCCTGATCCAGGCCCAGATCGGCCGGGACGTGCGCGGTTCGGTGGCGGTCGCCGCCCGCTGCCGCTACGGCCTGCCGGCGGTGGTGCGGACCGCGCCGCTGCTGCCCGACGGCACGCCGTTCCCGACCCTCTACTGGCTGGCCTGCCCGGCGGCACGGGTGGCGGTCGGCCGGCTGGAGGCCGCCGGCTGGAATGCCCTGCTGAGCGAGCGGGTTGCCGCCGAGCCGGACCTGGCGCGGGCGCACGCCGCGGCCCACACCGCCTACCTCGCCCAGCGCGACGCCATGGCCAGGCTGCCCGGCGACCCGGGCGTCGGCGGCCTCCCGGGCCGGGTCAAGTGCCTGCACGCCCTCTACGCCCACCAGGTCGCCACCGGTGCCGACCCGATCGGCCGCATCGTCAGCCAGGCCGTCGACCCGGTCGACTGCCCCGGGCCCTGCGTCGACCCGGCCCGGGAACCGCCCCTGGAGCCCTGAGGCCGTGCGCCTGGCAGCGCTGGACGTTGGCACCAACTCCACCCGCCTGCTGGTGGCCGACGTCACCGACGGCGCCATCACCACCGAGCACACCCGCGAGATGGTCATCACCCGGCTCGGCAAGGGTGTCGACCGGACAGGGCGCTTCGACCCGGCGGCGCTGCGGCGCACCCTGGACGTGCTCGCGACCTACGCCGACACCTGCCGGCGGCTTGGGGTGGAGGGCCGCCGGCTGGTGACGACCAGCGCGGCCAGGGACGCCGCCGACCGGCAGGCGTTCCTGGACGGCGTGCGTGACCTGCTCGGGGTCGACGCGGAGGTGCTGACCGGCCAGGCCGAGGCGGCCGCGGCCTACCGCGGCGCCACCTCCGGCCTCCCCGGCGACCAGCCCACCCTGGTGGTCGACATCGGCGGCGGATCCACCGAGCTGATTCTGGGGGGCGGTCCCGACGCCGGGGCGACGGTCTCGCTCGACATCGGCTGCGTCCGGCTGTTCGAGCGCCACCTGCACAGCGACCCGCCGGCCGTGACCGAGGTGGCCGCGCTCCGGGCCGACGCGGCCGCCCACCTGGCGCGGGTGGGGGCGGTGCTCGACCCGGGCCGCGCCGAGCGGGTCGTCGGGGTCGCGGGCACGGTGACCACGGTCACCGCGATCGCGCTCGGGCTGGAGGCCTACGACCCGCGCCGGATCCACCTGGCCGCGCTCGGCGCGCCCGACATCGCCGCCACCGCCGAGAAGCTGGCCGCCATGACCGTCGCCGAGCGGGCCGCGCTGCCGGTGATGGCCGAGGGCAGGGAGGACGTGATCGCCGCCGGGGCGCTCCTGCTCGACGAGCTCGTCCAGTCGTTCCGGGTCCAGCAGGTGATCGCCAGCGAGAGCGACATCCTCGACGGCGTCCTGCTCGGGCTGGCCGAAGGCGTCCCCGGCCGCTGAACCAGGCGCAGCCGGTGCCGCTCAGCCGGCCCTGCGGGCCAGCTCGACCGCGTGGGCCAGTGTCCCGGGCGGGTGCTGGTCGTCGGGACGCTGGTCGGTGCTTAGAGGGGGAGGCTGGCCGGGCGGACGGCACTACCGGTGGCGGCGGCTTCCTGGCCGGCCAGGGCGGCGGCCAGGCTGGTCCAGGCGTCGCTGGCGGTGACGGCCGGCTGGTCGCCGCTGGCGATCGCGGCCTGGAGGTCGGCCAGGCCTGCGCGGACGCTCTCGCGGTAGATGCGGCCCCTGCCCTCCTGCCGGCCAAGGGTGGCTCGCAGACGCAGGTCCCATTGGCCGGGTTGGCCCCTGGAGGCCAGCTCGAGGGAGATCCGCTCGGCCCCACTAGGCCGGTAGCCAGGGACGGCCAGGGCGGTCTGCTGGTTGGTGGTCAGCGCCTGTACCGCGGCCAGTCCGGGGCCGTCGGTGCGTACGTCCAGCTCCAGTTCCAGTGGGATCCAGCCGTAGAGCCGGCCGCTGGCCGTGGCCCCCCAGTCCAGGGTGGTCCATTGCGACTCGGCCCGTCCGGGCCGGTCGAAGGCGTGGGCGTAGCGGGCGGTGGCGCCGCCCGGGTGGAGGGCGCCGGCCAGCACCGTGTCGACCCGCCCGTCCGGCCGCGCCGCCTCCAGCGCCTGCACCAGCTCCGGCTGCGACCCCAGCAGCCAGGCGCCGGCGTCGAGGAAGTGCACCCCGTGCTCGACCAGGATGCCCCCGCTGACCTGCCGGTCCCAGAACCAGTGGTCGGGACCGAGTTGCTCGTCGCTGGCCAGGTTCTCGAACGCGAAGCTCCTTGGCGGGCCCAGCAGCTCCCGCTGCAGCCGGCCGAGCAGCGCGTACAGCGGGTTGCGGCGGAGCACGTAGTCCACCGTCAGCCGGGGCGCTCCCGCCTCGGCGGCCGCCCGCAGCACCTTGGTGGCGTCCTCGATCCGGGTCGCCAGCGGCTTCTCGCAGAACACGTGACGGCCGGCGTGCAGGGCGGCGAGGGTCAGCTCGGCGTGCCCGTCCGGCGGCGTGGCGATGGCCACGACCGCGACCCGCGGGTCGTCCAGCAGGCGGTCCGGCGGACAGGCGGCAAGGCCGTAGGCCGCGGCCAGCGCCTGCGCCCGCGCCGGGTCCCGGTCGGCGACGGCCACCGGCCGCACCCCTGGCAGCTCGCGGGCCGCCTCGAGGATGACCGCGCCGAACCGGCCGGCCCCGACCAGACCGAGGCCGAGGTCGTCGACCGGTGGGTCCGGCGACCCGACGGACCACTCAGGCCACGGCGTGCCGCTCAGTTGCGGGGCTCGGCCTGGAGGAGCTTGGCTGGCAGCTCGCGACCGGTCGGGGTGG
Organism: Actinomycetes bacterium; assembly: GCA_036003705.1. Classification (GTDB taxonomy): domain Bacteria; phylum Actinomycetota; class CALGFH01; order CALGFH01; family CALGFH01; genus CALGFH01. Next base: position 17,426 of record DASYSE010000115.1, read on the forward strand.
TGTAGCTGAACTCCTCGCCGGCCTTGCGGCCCGAGACCGCCTGGCCGAGGGCCGACTGGACGCTCAGCACCTCCATGCCGTCGATGGCCTCCTCGCGGCTGCCTAGGAAGTAGGTCTCCTCCTCGCCGGCGATCTCCAGCCGCACCACCGTGCCCGGTCCGGCCACCCCGCTGGTCCCGGCCACCTCGCCCACCACCGCCGAGCTGAGCAGCGTCTCCAGCTGGCGGATGCGGGCCTCCATCATCCCCTGCTCGTTCTTGGCCGCGTCGTAGTCGGCGTTCTCGCGGATGTCGCCGTGCTCGCGGGCCGTGCCGATGGCCTGGGAGACGCGTTCGCGACCCTCCGTCTTGAGCTCGTTCAGCTCGCTGGAGAGCCGCTCATAGGCCTCGGGAGTCAGGTAGGTGACGCCGCGCTCGCTGGTTGGCTGGGACATGGTGGCTGGAACCTCCTTGGCCGGTGCGGAATGGGCAGGACTCGGGACGGAGAAGAGAGCCCTTTCGCGCCGGTCACCGTGCCGATACGAAAACCCCGGTGCTTTGCTGGCCTACAGGTTGCCGCGGAGCGCCTGCTCGCGCTCCAGGGCCACGAACAACGCCTTGAAGTTGCCCTCGCCGAACCCGCGGGCGCCGTGCCGCTCGATCAGCTCGAAGAACACTGTCGGCCGATCCTGGGCCATCCTGGAGAAGATCTGCAGCAGGTAGCCTTCCTCGTCGCGGTCGGCGAGCACGCCCAGCTCCCGCAGGCTGTCCAGATCGAGGTCGACGTCGCCGAAGCGGTCGGCCAGCTCGGCGTAATAGGTGTCGGGCACCCGCATGAACTCGATGCCCCTGGCCCGCAGGGCCCGCACGCTGGCCACGATGTCGCCGGTCTGGATGGCGATGTGCTGGACGCCGGGACCGCCGTAGAAGTCGAGGTACTCGTCGATCTGGGAGCGTCTCTTGCCCTCGGCCGGCTCGTTGATCGGGAACTTGATGCGCCCTTCGCCGTCCCAGACCACCTTGGACATCAAGGCCGAGTACTCGGTCGAGATCGCCTCGTCGCTGAAGTGGACCAGCTGGGTGAAGCCCATGACCCGTTCGTAGAAGGCGACCCAGTGGTCCATCCTGCCCAGCTCGACGTTGCCGACCACGTGGTCGATCGCCTCGAGGCCGGCCGCCGGCAGCGGGTCCGGCACCGAGCTCCAGGCGACGAAGCCGGGCAGGAACGGCCCGGTGTAGGCGGAGCGGTCGATCAGCGAGTGGATGGTGTCGCCGTAGGTGGCGATGGCCGCCTGGCGGACGATGCCGTGCTCGTCCTTGCTGTCGGTTGGCTCCAGGACCCCGTCGGCGCCCCGCTCGACCGCGGCGGCGTAGGCGGCCGCGGCGTCGGGCACGGCGAGGGCGATGTCGCGGACGCCGTCGCCGTGGCGGGCGACGTGGGCCGCGATCTCGGAGTCGGGCCGCAGCGCGCTGGTCAGCACCAGCCGGATCGCGCCCTGCTCGACCACCCAGGAGGCGCGGTCGCGCAGGCCGGTCTCCGGGCCGGCGTAGGCGACCGGGGTGAAGCCGAACCCGGTGCGGTAGAAATGGGCCGCCTGCTTGGCGTTGCCGACCCACAGCTCGGCGTGGTCGATGCCGAGCAGGGCGAGGGGGTCGTGTTGGTTGATCGCGGTCATGGATCCACCTCCCGCGAGACGGCCACAGCGGCCCAGAATGCGCAAAAGGGCGGGCACGGTGCCCGCACGGACCACAACGCTACCGTCTGGACGCCGCGGACGCTAGGACACGGTCAAGCATCGGTGCCGCATTTCAGACGCGCTGGACTGACGGCCAGTCCGGCGCATGCGCGCCGGGCATGCTTGACCGGTGTCCTCGTGGGACGCCGGTGGCTGGCTGCTGGGCCAGGGGAAGGCGGAGCTCGAAGCGGGCGCCGCGGCCCGCTCCGGTGGGGTCGGTGACCAGCAGCTCCCCGCCCTGGGCGTTGGCCAGCTGGCGGGCGATGTACAGCCCCAGCCCGACCCCGCCGGCGCGGCGGG
>DASYSE010000116.1:0-26897 GCA_036003705.1 Actinomycetes bacterium
ATCTACGACTACCGGACCCTGGGGCAGGAGACGCCGCCGGCGATGGCGTTCGACACGGCGACCACCCAGCGGCTGCTCGGCATGCCGGGGCAGGTCACCGCGGTCGACCTCGTGGCCACGCCCGGCACGGCACCTGGCGAGGCGGTCGGCATGTCGCGGCGACAGCTCCGGCGAATGGTGCTCGCTGAGGCCGCCATGGTGGGGTTGCTGGGCGGTGTGGCCGGAACCGCCGCCGGCTACGCGCTCGCCGCGGCGGCCGTGCGGTTCCTGGACGGTGAGGCCGGGCCGGTGCCCGTCGTGGTGCACCGGCCGGCCTTGCTGGCCGCACTGGCCATCGGGGTGGGCGTGACGGTGCTGTCGGCCTACGCCTCGGCGCGTCGGGCGGCGCGAATCCCCCCGCTCGCCGCTTTGCACAGCGAGACCGTATTGCCGCACCAGGACCTCCGGCGGCGCACGCTCGCCGGCCTGCTCGTGGCCACACTCGGCGCCGCCATGTACAGCTACGCCGCGCTGACAGATCGGGTCGACGAGCAGGCCGGGCTGGTGGGCCTGGCCGGGGCGGCGCTGCTCATCCTCGCCGTCGTCGTGCTCGCCCCGGCGCTGTTCGGGCTGGGGCTGGGAGCGCTGTCCGCGCCGCTTGGCCGGCTCGGCGTCACCGGGCGGCTCGCGGCCGGCAACGCGCAGGGCAACCCACGGCGGACCGCGGCCACGGCGTCCGCGTTGATGATCAGCCTGTCGGTGGTCACCGGCCTGGCCATCGGCGGGCAGAGCCTGAAGGACAAGGTCACCGCCAGCGTGCGGCGCGACGTGGGCGCCCAACTCGTCGCCGAGCCGACCGGTCGCGGGGCCACCATCCCGCAGGGTGCGGTCGAACAGCTCGCCGCGGTGCCTGGCGTGCGGGCGGTTGCCGCGCTTCGCTACGCCTACCCCATGGTGCGGCTGGGCCCGGTCAGCACGCGGCAGCCCCTGACGGTCGTGGACCCGGCCGCGATCTGCAGCGCGCTGCGGCTGTCCATGGTCTCCGGCCGCAGCGAGGAGCTCGCTGGTGGCGTGTTCGTCAGCGCCGACCTGGCGAGGTTGTACCGGCTGTCGGTCGGCGACCGGATCACGGTGCGCTGGCCGAGGGGTGGCGAGGGCGTGCTCACGGTCACCGGGGTGTACCGGGGATCCAGCCTCGTCCCCGGCGTGCTGGTCCCAGAGCAGGTCGCTCTGCCGCACCTGAAGCAGACCGGCGCCTCGGTCGCCTTTGTGGCGCTCGCCCCCGGCGCGGACCAGGCCGCCGTGCGCGCGGGGCTGGAGCGGGCCGTCGCCGACCGCCCCGACGTCGTGGTCCGCTCGCTGCGGCAGTACCTGGACCATCGGCTCGGCGCCGTGGACGTCGTCTTGAGGGTGTCGTATGCGCTGCTCGCGCTCGCCGTGGTCATCGGGCTGCTGGGCGTGGCCAACACGCTGGCGCTGGCGGTGCTGGAGCGCACCCGGGAGCTCGGCCTGTTGCGGGCGCTGGGGCTGACCCGGCGGCAGGTGCGGACCCTGGTACGGGTCGAAACGGCCCTGGTCGCCGTGCTTGGCGGGCTGCTCGGCATCGGCGGTGGCTATCTGCTCGGCGCGATGTTCCAGCGGACCGCCCTGCGAACAGGGCTGTTGGACGCCTCCGTGCCGGTCGGCCAGTTGGTGCTGGCCGTGGCCGGGCTGGCCGTGGTCGCCATGGCCGCGGCGGCCTGGCCGGCCAGGCGGGCCGCTAGGACCAACCTGCTGGCCGCCATCGCCGCCGAGTGACCGTGTCGCCCACGTCCACTGCCGTGCGCGAACCGGGGGTGTGATGATCCAGGCCAGAGGACTGACTAAGCGGTTCGGCAGCACCCTGGCCGTCGACGACCTGTCGTTTGTGGTCGAGCCGGGCAAGGTGACCGGGTTCCTTGGGCCGAACGGCGCTGGCAAGTCCACCACCTTGCACCTGATGCTGGGCCTGATCCGTGGTGGTGGCCGCACCCTGTTCGACGGGCGGCCCTACCGGGAGCTGGCCTGCCCGATGCGCGTGGTCGGCGCCATGCTGGAGGCCAGGGCGTTGCATCCGCGCCGCAGCGCACGCGACCACCTGCGGATGCTGGCGGCCGCCGCGCGCGTCTCGGACCGGCGGGTGGACCAGGTGCTCGACCAGGTTGGGCTGACCCCGGTGGCCCACCGGCGGGCGGGCGGGTTCTCGCTTGGCATGACGCAGCGGCTCGGGCTGGCCGCGGCGCTGCTGGCCGAGCCGCGGGCGCTGCTGCTGGACGAGCCGGCCAACGGCCTGGACCCGCACGGCGTGGCCTGGCTGCGAGCGCTGCTGCGCGCTCAAGCCGCCCAAGGCCGAGCCGTGCTGGTCTCCAGCCACCTGCTCGCGGAGATGCAGCTGTTGGCCGACCACTTGCTGGTGATGGGCCGTGGCCGGCTGCTCGCCGACGAGCCCACCGACCGGCTCCTGGGCCGCAGCCGCCGCAGCCACGTGCTGGTCCGCTCACCAGACGCCGACCGGCTGGCCGAGCTGCTCGTCGCCGAGGGCGCGACGGTGCAGCGCAGCGGCGCCAGCGAGCTGACCGTCCTCGGGATCAGCGCACAGGTCGTCGGCGAGCTGGCGCACGAGCACCGGCTGCGCCTGCACGAGCTGGCCAGCCGGAACGCCTCGCTGGAGGCGGCCTTCCTGGAGCTGGTCGACGGCGAGGTCGAGTACCTCCAGGGAGGGGCAGGCCGGCAATGACCGAGCTGCTTGTGTTCGAGTGGCGGCGGATGCGCTCGCTGCGCGGCACCTGGGTGCTGCTTTGGCTGGTGGTGGGCTTCGCGCTGCTGGCCGACCTTGCGGTCGGCCTCGGCAAGTTCAGAGAACCGGTAGATGCGGAGGGCGTGGCCTTCCACGTCGTCCAGCGTGACCTCATCGTGCGGTGGCTGGTGGCGGCGGCCATCGGCGCGCAGGCGTTCGGCCACGACTTCCGCTACGGCACGATCCGCCCCACGCTGCTGGCGTTCCCGCGTCGCCGCCAGGTGCTGGCGGGCAAGGCCGTGGCCAGCTTCCTGCTCGGCGCCGCCGCCGCCCTGGCAGCCTCCACGGCCTCCATGGCGCTCCTGCTGGTGCTGAGCACCTGGGACGGGAGCCTCCTCGCCGACCCGCGGCTGTGGCGGTCGATCGCGCTCGGGACCGTGACGGCCGGCCTGGTCCCCGCGCTCGCGGTCGGGCTGGCCGCCCTGGCCCGTGGCAGCGGGCTGGCGGTCGTCATGATCGTGCTGTGGGGTGGGGTGGTGGAGCCGCTCACCATCGTCGGTCTCGGCGGCGGCGCGGCCCGGGTGTTGCCCTTCCTGTCGCTGTTGCAACTGACCGCCTACACCCCCGTCTCCCAGGACCTCGGCTCGCCGGGGCCGCTGGCCTGGACGGTGTTCCCGCTGTACCTGGCGGCGGTCCTCACCGCGGCCACGATCGCGCTCGCCAGACAGGACGCGACCACATCGTAGGATGCGCGGCAACCAACGGCCCACGGCGGCGGTGAACCTCCGAACCTCTCGGCGCCGGGAACCTCGTGTATGACCTTGACCTGCTGCTTCGCGTCGGGGCGGAAGTCCATGAGGATCACCGTCATGGCGCTACAGCTCTATCTCATCTTCTGTCCGCTCATCGGCCGGCTTGCATTGCCGGCCTGCGGACGGGCGTCCAAGAACGCCGAGATCCTCGTGCTGTGACAGGAGTTCGCGGGTCTTGCGCCGACAGGTGACACGGCGACGCCTAATCCGGCCGGACCGCGCCATCCTCCCGGCGCCGACCGGGCTGCTGCCCACGCAGCGTCGACACCGCCAGGCGGTGACGCCCACCACGCTGCTGCGCTGGCACCGCGACCTGGTGCCGCGCGCTATCACGACGTTGTCAGGATTCTGTCGGAGAGTCCTCGCGGAGAGTGACAACGGTTGGCGCCGGTCACGGTATGGGGGTATCGACCCACCGACTCGATCTCCCACGCGCGGCATGCCGACGCCCGAGGATGGTCGAGCTAGCGGGGTCCAGACAGGAACGGCATGTTGTCGGGGCAGCCGGAAGGTGCTTTCCACGACGAGTTCACGCTGATCCAGCATGGCACGACCAGCAGCCGCTGGTCGTGCCATGCTTGGTGTGCCCTGGCAGGGCACATGCCGGAGCGTCCTGGTGGTCAACGCGCCCGCGTCCGGTATCCGTCGCGGCGGATCTTGGTGTAGCGCCTGGGCAACCGAACCGCCGGACCCTCAACCAATGGTAGAAGGTTCGTATGCTGGCTAGTTGGGACCACCACACCCCACCTGACCAAGGCATTCCCAGCTCCAGCCGGCCCAGCGGGTGCCCCAGGGCTCTGGGCCGGCTACCCGTCAGCTTCGTCTGGCACCCGGCGCTATTGCCACGAACTGGTCGCCTGGTATCGCCAGCGGCCTACCGACATCAGATTCTTCTCATCCCACAACCTTCTTGTGGATCTCCCGGATCCTCTCGAAGAGCAAGTTGAACGACTCCTCGGCCGAGGTCGTCCCCGGGACGACCAATGCGGCCTCGATCGTCTTGATCCGGTCGAACATCAAGTTCACGGTCTCCTCGGGGCTGGTCGTGCCTCTGACCGTCAGCCCCTGAAAGATCGCCTCAAGCTGCTTCGCCTGCTCCGGAGTCATGTCATCCTCCTCAACCATGTGATACGCAGGGCGGCAATAGCCTGCAATTGTTGATTCGCTGAGATCGTGAATAACCTTTCTAACTGCGTCAGCCTGATTGCCTTCTATCGTCAGCATGGTCCCGTTGGACATCACATCCACTACCAAGCCGATGTGGCTATAGCTGAAGATGGCAAGGTCACCCCGTAGCGGCGTTGCGGGCGTAGGGAAGAAACGCTTCCTGCGCGGGTCATCAAACCAATCTCGCACCGCAAACACGCCCGCGGACTTCGGGAAGATTGACATGGGGATATTAGCCTTCTGCATGCACCACCACAGAAAGACAACACACCATTTAAACTCTTCTCCGGAAACTTCATGGCCATAGTAGGACGTATTGTACTTCACGTTGTTTATGAACTGCTGCCCCGTACCTACCTGGCTGCGCGCGATCTCGATGAGACGATCGACGACGGTCTGCCTGGTTGTCATGAAACACCCCCGCTCCCTGTCGGGGGCATATCGTCGTCATCGAGGACTTTCACGACAAGGTTGCTTTCATTGACGATGGCGGCGTCCTTGGGCTCCTGGTCGAAGTTCTCAGCCGGCTCTGCGTCCCCGTCTTCGGGATCCAGCTCCTTCTTGGTAGGAGGCTGCTTCAGCAGTTCTTCCTCCTCAAGAGTCATGCCTTGTTCCGTCATCCTCGCCTCCAATGCCTCTCGGCGACGGCGCAGCCCTGAGGACCTGCCGATGATGCTCTGCCTCGCCTCAGCTCCAAGCTGTCTCAACAGGACAACGACTCGGCGGCACACCAGCCGACGTGTCCTTCCAACTTCTTTTGAATTCCGTGCCACCTCCAGCTCGCTCATCGTGAGAACGGAGGAGATCGACACCCGTGTGATGACTGGCGCAGGCAGATGGCCCAACCCTCCATGCGCTTAAATATCGCGAACGCGAGAACGGTGCCATTCCACTCGACCACTGTGGCGACGGGTGCGCGAGGGATCATCCCACCCGGCGGAGGCGTCGATCTGCACATGACCTGCCCCCTCCGACTCCGCACCAGGTTGACCATGATGCGAGGGGCGAAAGGCCCTGACAAGAGTTCTGGGAGGGTTTCGACAGTTGCTGCGCTTTTACACCTATTCGCATAGGCATAGATTTCACCTGTGATCGGCGGGTGTCTGGTCGGCCGGGGCGTCCGCGACCAGAGAGGACGGGCTTCAGAGGACGGGCTTCCTCCTGCAGTCACGGTGGAAGCGACGGCGCCCGGGTGCACCAGCTCCTACTCGGCATTGCCGTGCCCGGCCCGGCCGATCCGGTCCGTGGTCGCGGATGACGGAGCGCCGCAGGCGTGCTGCCTCCGCGTTCGGTGCGGGTCAGTAGTCCCAACGCGGCGCGTCGGGCTTAGAGTCACCCGGTGGTCGTCCAGGAGATCCGGGCGGCGCTTGTTCGAAGGATGGCACAATTCGCCCAACGGATCTCGGGCCGCAGGCTGCCGAATCGAGGTTGACGGCGGATGACAGCATCGCGGCGGGAGCGGCTTCCGACCACCAACCGGCTGCTGGCGGTGGTCGACAAGCCCGATGCCGCCGTGGCCGCCGCGGGCGCCCTCGCACAGGCGGGGTTCGCCGCCGACGCCGTCACGGTCCTGCAGGGCGACCAGGACGCCGACCGGATCGACAGCCTCGGCAACGTCGGCGGGCGCTGGGCGCAGGTCCGGCGGCTGCTGTCGTTCACGCTGGCCGACCAGATGGTCGACCTCGCCGTCTATGTCGCCGCGCTGCGGGACGGCCGGACGGTGCTCTCGGTGCTGGCGCGGGGCGACGAGGAGCAGGACCGGGCCAGGCACGCGCTGGCCAGCTCGGGTGCGCATTTCATGAACTTCTTCGGGCGGTTCGCCACCGAGGAGGTCGCGCCCTGGCGCGGCAAGCCCCTGCCGCTGCCCTCCTACCTGCGCCGCTGACCGGCCCCTCAGCACGACTTGGCCGGGGCGAAGAACACCAGGACCGAGTGGCGCTGGATGATGTCGTGGAAGCGGTGGGGAGCGGTGCGGGCGACGGGCGGCTCGTCCACGGTCGGCACCTCCGGGTCGGATGGCTCCGCATCCTACCCGCGGTATGGTGATCCGCGATGCACCGGCCACCGTCGTCCGCCACGCCAGGGACGGGCGTGGCGTGTGAGCGTGGTCGCCGCCGAGCTCACGGAGTGCCTATGAAGATTTGTCGCTATGTCGATGAGGGCGGCCCACGGGTCGGCTACCTGGATGGGGAGCTGGTCGTTCCGGTGGCCGACGGCGAGGGCCCGGCCGGGCTGGAGGCCGTGCTCGACCTGGCCATGGCGGCCAACGCCGACCCGGGGCTGCGACCGGGCCCGGCCGGCCAGCCGGTCCCGCTGGCCTCGACGCGCCTGCTCGCCCCCGTGGCCGACCCGCCGTCGATCCGCGACTTCTACGCCTTCGAGCAGCATGTGCGCACGGCAAGGGCCCGCCGCGGCCTCGAGATGCATCCCGACTGGTACGAGCTGCCGATCTTCTACTTCACCAACCCGGCGGCGGTCCTCGGCCCCGGCGACCCGGTGGCCGCGCCGCCCCGCTCGGCCGAGCTCGACTCCGAGCTGGAGGTCGCCTGCGTGCTCGGCCGCGGGGGCCAGAACCTGCGCCTGGAGGACGCCGATCGGGCGGTGGCCGGCTTCACCGTCATGAACGACTGGTCGGCGCGGGACGTGCAGCGGCGCGAGATGGCGCTGTCGCTCGGACCGGCCAAGGGCAAGGACTTCGCCACCTCGCTCGGTCCGACCCTGGTCACGGCCTCCGAGTTCGCGCCCGGGGGGACGCGGGAGGTGCCGAGCGCCATGATGACGGCCAGGGTCAACGGGGTCGAGTGGTCGCGGGCCGATCTGGACGGGCTGTGGTGGAGCTTCGCCGAGATGCTGGTCTACGCCAGCGAGTCGGCCCCGGTGCGCCGCGGTGACGTGCTCGGCTCCGGCACCTGCGGGACCGGCTGCATCCTGGAGCTGTCGCTGGTCCACGGCGTCGACAAGTATTCGTATCTTCAGCCGGGCGACGAGGTCGAGCTCGAGGTGGTCGGGTTGGGCGTGCTCGCCAACCGGGTGGTGGCCGGCGACGCCCCGCCCTTCCGGCCAGACCCCGACCGCATCCGACCTCGGCTCGGCCAGTGAGCCCACAGGAGGGCCTTGGCCGGAGGGACCGGGGGACCCCGATGGGCCTCCGCGGTGGACCGGGGCCCGACCGGGGTGCCCCCAGTGGATCGAGCTGGAACGGGGGTGCCGCAGTGGATCGAGCTGAGCGGTTGCTGGCCGCGGCCGGGCGGATCAGGGCCAGCGCCCAAGTCATGGCCGACGACGCCCTGACCGACCCCGACCCGGATTCGGGCGAGCGCTGGGACCGCGGCCAGGTGCTGGCCCATGTCGCCGAGATGCTGCCCTACTGGGCCCGGCAGGCCGAGCTGGTGGCCTCCGGTGACCAGGTGGCGTTCGGCCGGGTCAAGTCGGACCGGGAACGGATCGCGGCCATCGAGCGTGACCGGCGGGAGCGCCCGGAGCGGCTGCTCGACCGGCTCGACGAGGGGGTCGGCGTGGTCCTCGCCCTGCTCGACCGGCTCGACGACCAGGCCCTGGCCCGCACCGGCCGGCACCAGACCCTCGGCGAGATGCCGGTGGCCGCGATCCTCGACCGCTTCCTGGTCGACCACCTGGAGGAGCACGCCGACCAGCTCGACCCGCCCACCCCACCTGACGTTGCGGGAGGGGCCGGGACAGGCGTACCTAGAGGGGTATGAGCGACCTCGTCTATGACGTCACCGAGGCCACCTTCGAGGCCGAGGTGCTGGAACGTTCCCGAACCGTGCCCGTCCTGGTCGACTTCTGGGCCGACTGGTGCGCCCCCTGCCACGCGCTGGCCCCGGTGCTGGAGCGGGCGGTGGAGCGCCACGGCGGCGAAGTGGTGCTGGCCAGGGTCGACGTCGACCAGAACCAGCGGCTGGCCATGGCCTTCCAGGTCCAGGGCATCCCGTCGGTCAAGGCGTTCGCCGGGGGGCGGCTGGTCGACGAGTTCGTCGGCGCCCAGCCGGCGACGGTGGTCGAGCGGTTCGTCGAGGCGCTGCTGCCCAGCGACGCCGACCGGGCCGCGGCCGCGGCGGCCGACCTCGACCCCGACCAGGCCGCCGTCCGCTGGCGCGAGGTCCTGGAGCAGGACCCCGACAACCTGGCCGCCCGGGCCGGCCTGGCCGACCTTGCCCTGCGCGACGGCCGCCCGGCCGAGGCGATCGAGCTGCTCCACCCGGTCGAGCACGACCCCGAGGTGGCCGTCCTGCTGGCCAGCGCCCGCCTGGCCACCGAGGCCGCCGACCCTGCCTCCCGCTTCGCGCCGAACGCCGCCATGGCCGCCGACGGCCAGGCCGACCCGGCCCTCGCCGACCTGCTCGCCGCCGTCCGCGAAGGCCCCGGCGAGACCCGCGACAGGGCCAGGGCGCTGATGCTGGACGTCTTCCGCCTGCTCGGCGACGACCACCCGCTCACCGCCCGCTACCGCCGCGACCTGACCAGGGCGCTGTTCTAGTAGGCTGCGTCCCTACCCTGTCACAGCCGGAGAGAGGCGGATCGTTCGTGGCCAACGAGGCCGTGCTCACCCCTCAGGGGGAGGACTTCCCCCAGTGGTACCAGGACGTCGTCGCCCGGGCCGAGATGGCCGAGACCGGTCCGGCCCGGGGGACCATGGTCATCCGACCGTGGGCGTACGGCATCTGGGAGCTGATGCAGGCCGACATGGACCGGCGCATCAAGGCCACCGGCGTCCAGAACGCCTACTTCCCGCTGTTCATCCCCATGAGCTTCCTGGAGAAGGAGCGCCAGCACGTCGAGGGGTTCTCGCCCGAGCTGGCGGTGGTCACCCACGGCGGCGGCGAGCAGCTGGCCGAGCCGCTGGTGGTACGGCCAACCTCCGAGACGGTGATCAATCACCTGTTCGCCAAATGGATCCAGTCCCACCGTGATCTGCCGATGCTGCTCAACCAGTGGGCCAACGTGGTCCGCTGGGAGCTGCGCCCGCGCCTGTTCCTGCGCACCACCGAGTTCCTCTGGCAGGAGGGCCACACCGCCCACGCCACCTACCAGGACGCCCAGGCGGAGACCATGCTGGCCCTCGAGATGTACCGGGCGTTCATGGAGGAGACCCTGGCCATCGCCGTGATCACCGGGGAGAAGTCGGCCGCCGAGCGGTTCGCGGGCGCCGACCGGACCTACACCTGCGAGGGCCTGATGCGCGACGGCAAGGCCCTGCAGATGGGGACCAGCCACAACCTCGGCCACAACTTCGCCCGCGCCTTCGACATCCAGTACCTCGCGGCCTCCGGGAAGCGGGAGTACGTGGCCACCACCTCATGGGGGAGCTCGACCCGGATGCTCGGGGCGGTGATCATGGTCCACGGCGACGACCACGGCCTGCGTCTGCCCCCGGCCATCGCCCCCCACCAGGTGGTGCTGATCCCGCTGGCCGAGGGCGAGGTCGCCCGCACGGTCGACAAGCTGGCCGAGCAGCTGCGCGGCGACGGGGTCCGGACCCATATCGACACCCGCTTCCACCTGTCGTTCGGCCGCCGGTCGGTCGACTGGGAGCTGAAGGGCGTGCCGGTCCGGGTCGAGCTGGGCCCCCGTGAGCTGGCCGCCGGCAGGGCGACCCTGGTCCGCCGGGACTCGCGCGCCAAGACCCCGGTGCCGATCGAGGGGGTCGGGCGCGCCACCCGCGAGCTGCTGGACGAGCTGCAGCGCGGCCTGCACGCCGAGTCGCTGGCCGACCGGGAGGCACACACCTTCCCGGTCACCGACCTGGGCGAGTTCCGTGAGCGGGTCGGCGGCGGCGGCTTCTTCCGGCTGGCCTGGTGCGGCTCGCCGGCCTGCGAGGAGGTCCTCGGCCACGGCACCGGGGCATCCATCCGGGCGATCCTCGACGAGCAGGCGCCGGACTCCGCGTGCCTGGTCGACGGCGCCCCGGCGGCCCACACCGTCCTGGTGGCACGCGCGTACTGAGCCCCTCCGCCGGCCGGGCCGCCGCGACGGCGCCCGCAGGCGCCGCCAGCGCGACCTCCCACCGTCCCGAAGAACCATGAAACCCGCAGGTCACAGATCGTAGGCAGGGTACGACGTTTGCAGTTTGCCCACGTCTTGCCTGACCGACAGAGTGGTCCCTGAAGCAGCCGGATCTGCTCGGCTTTGGGACACCATCGACGCGGTCCGCCCCTGAGCCCGGGCGCAGACAGACAACTCTCATGATCGTCATGAGGGGGCAGGAAAGCAGCGAAGGTGGGCGGTGACGCTCGCATCCCAGCTCGATGCGTGGCGACTCGCCCGCGGCTTCGTCCCGGGGGAGTTCGAACGTGCTACCAGAGCGACCATGGCTGCCGGTCCGCAGCCTCGGGCGAGTCGCCACGTCGTGCGGCGCGCCGGTAGGCGAAGCAGGCCAGTGGCGCACCAGCGCAGCCCGACCACCGCTCCGCCGGCCTCCGGTGCCGCGACCGGCGGGAGGGCTTCGATGAAGAACGCAACCGCCAGTCTGGTGGATCACCAGCGCCTGTTCCATGTGCCGCTCGTCGTCCCGACGCCGAGCGCGGCGGCCCGGCGCTACCGTGGCATCTCCCATGGACTGGCCATCTCGGATGGGGTCGCCATCTGCATGGCGCTGATCCTCTCCTACTGGCTGCGATTCGGCGTCCAGCTGCTGCCCTCGCGGGAGCTGCTCCTGATCGGCCTTGCGCCGCTGGTGTGGGTGACGGTCTTCCAGGCATACAGCCTCTATCGTCCGCTCTACCTGTCGCCCGCCGAGGAGTTCCGGCGCACCGTCGGCGCCAGCGGGGTCGGCATTGTGCTGCTGGTGATGGTCGGCTTCTGGACGAAGTCCCCGTTCTCCCGCGGCTGGCTCGGGCTCACCTGGGGGCTGGTGGTGCTCTTCGAGCTGCTCATCCGGCGAATCTGGCGCCTCTACCAGCATCAGCGGAAGCTGGACGGGCGACTTGCGCTGCGTACGCTGATCATCGGCGCGACCGGCGAGGCGATCCGGCTGGCGAAGGCGCTCGACGCCCCCGGTTCAGGGTTCCTGCCCCTGGGGTACGTCCAGCCGCATGGCTCCACCGAGGCCGGGGACACCCTTCCCGTGCTCGGTGGGATCGAGCAGCTGCGCGAGCTGATCGCCGAGCATTCGGTCGACTGCCTGTTCGTGGCCTCCACCCTGGTCGACTCCGACGCCATCGAGGTCGTGTCCCACGCCGCCCGCCAGCATGGCGTCCAGGTGCTCGTCTCGGCCAACATGACGCACGTGCTGGGCTCGCGGGTGGTGCTGCAGCAGATCGGCTCGGTGATCGCGCTGTCGCTGCGGCCGGTGCGCCTCACCGGCAAGCAGGCCCTGGCCAAGCGCGCCTTCGACCTGGTCGTCGGAAGCATCCTGCTCCTGGTCACCATGCCCCTGTGGCTGGCCGCCGGGATCGCGATCCGGCTCAGCTCGCCCGGCCCGGTGCTCTTCCACCAGGAGCGCGTGACCAAGGGCGGCCGAACCTTCCGCATGCACAAGTTCCGGACGATGCGCGCGGGCCTCCCGTCCGACCTGCTGGATACGACCGTGCCGTTCTTCAAGCTCGACCAGGACCCCCGGGTCACCCCGGCCGGGCACCTGCTGCGGAAATGGAGCCTGGACGAGCTGCCCCAGCTCTGGAACGTGCTCCGTGGCGAGATGAGCCTCATCGGGCCGCGGCCGCTCCCCACCGAGCAGGTGGCCGCCAACCTCGAGCTGCTCGGTCCCCGCCATGAGGTGCCGGCCGGCATGACCGGCTGGTGGCAGATCAACGGCCGCAGCGACGTGCCACCCGAGCAGGCCGTCCGCCTCGACGCGTTCTACATCGAGAACTGGTCGCTGGCGTTCGACCTCTACATCATGCTGAAGACACTCTCGACGGTTGTCGAACCCAGGGGAGCCTACTGAGGCTCGGTCCCGGGCTGCTCTTCCCTGCGTGCCATGGGTTCGTCGAGGCGCGGCGCGGTAGGGTAAGGCAACCGTCAATGCTTCACGACCGCTGCGAGGACCCTTGGACGCACCCCCGGAGGACCAGCGCGCCCTCCTCGAGCTGCAGGGCCACGACTCGGCCATCGACCGCCTCACGGCCCGGCGCGGCTCGCTGCCCGAGGCCGTCCGGCTGGCCGAGCTGGCCGACGAGCTGGCCGCTGTCGATCAGCTGACCGCCGAGCACCAGGGCTCCCTGGCGACGGTCCAGCGTGCGCAGACGCGGCTCGAGGACGAGATCGACATGGTCACTCGCAAGGCCCGCAGCGAGGAGGACCGGGCGGCCTCCGGCCGGGTGACCAGTCCCAAGGAGCTGACCGCCATCCAGGAGGAGGTCGCCGCCCTCAAGCGGCGGCAGCTCGTGCTCGAGGACGAGCTGCTCGAGCTGATGGAGCAGCGGGAGACCCTGGAGGCCGAGCTGTCCGGGCTGACCGGCCGGCGCCAGGCGCTCGCCGCGGAGCAGGCCGACGTCACCGAGGCGCGCGACGCCGCCTTGGCCGTGATCGACCGGGACCTCGCGGCCGAGCGGGCGGCCGGCGCCGCGGTCGCCCTCCACGTCGGCGAGGAGCTTCGGGCGCTGTACGACCAGCTCCGCAGGCGGCAGGGGGGAGTGGCCGCCGCCGCGCTGGTCGGCGCCACCTGCCAGGGCTGCCGGGTGTCGATCTCGGCGGTCGAGCTGGCCGCGATCCGCAAGCAGCCGGCGACCGCGGTCAAGCGGTGCGAGAACTGCCGCCGCATCCTGGTGATCGAGTGAGCGCGGCCCAGGATGACGTGATCGTCTGGACCGATGGGGGGGCGCGAGGCAACCCGGGCCCGGCCGGCTACGGGGTCGTCGTGACAACCCCCGGCGGCGAGGTCCTCACCGAGCTGGCCGCGGGGATCGGCTGGGCGACCAACAACGTCGCCGAGTACCGTGGGGTCATCGCCGGCCTGGAGCAGGCGAGGGCGCTTGGTGCTCGCCGGGTGCGGGTCCGGGCCGACTCGCTGCTGGTCGTGAACCAGCAGAAGGGCCTCTGGAAGGTGAAGAACCCGGTCTTGCGGACGCTGTGGACGGAGGCCGGTCGCCTGGCCAACCGATTCGAGCGGGTCACCTGGGAGCACGTGCCGCGCGAACGCAACCGTCGTGCCGACGCCCTCGCCAACCGGGCGATGGACGCCCAGGGCATGGTCGAGAGCCCCGTTCAAGGCACGCTCGAGACCTGATGGCGGAGCCCGCCGGTCCCGACCTGGCAGGTCGGGACCCCGAACCGCAGGCGGCGGCCGCGACGGCCACGGCGAGGCCGGCGACGAGCCAGGCGACGGCGGTGCGGCGGCTGTCCGGCGGCGGGTCATCGCCCGTCGGCTTCGCCCGGCCGGTCCTCGTCGGCCTCCTGGCCGATGACCTTGAAGCCGGCGTCGAGGCTGACCTCGACCTGGCGGCCGTCGGCGAGGCGGACCTCCACCCCGTAGGCGGCGCCGTCGTCGCCTCCCTCGGTCTCCAGGACGGTCCCGCCGCCGGTGGCGGCCAGGGCGGCCGCGACCGCCCGGTCGCGGGTCGACCCGGTCAGCTCCTGGTCGGTGTCGCCGCCGGCGGCCGCGGCGGCGATCCCGCCGGCCATGGCGGCGGCCAGCCCGGCGGTGGCCACCCATCTGGTCCTGCGCTGCATCCGTGCTCCTTCCTCGCTGCCGGTTGGTCACCGGCCTCGCTGCCGGTTGGTCACCGGCAGGATGCGGGAGGGCGCCTGAGCGCAGGCTGAACGTCGCTGAACATGGCTTCAGTCGCCGGGGTCGCCGAGCCGGGGGAGCGTGACCTCGACCCGCGCCCCGCCGAGGGGGCTGCCGGCGACGGCCACCGTGCCGCCGTGGGCGGCGACCAGCTCGGCGACGATGGCCAGGCCGAGGCCGCTGCCGCCGGCGTCGCGGGCGCGGGCGTCGTCCAGCCGCACGAAGCGCTCGAACACCCGCTCCCTGTCCGCCCCCGGGATCCCAGGGCCGTCGTCGTCGACCCCGAGGAGCACGGCGCCGTCGCGCTCGGCGACCGAGAACGCCAGCCGTCCGCGGGCGTGGCGGGCGGCGTTGTCGCCGAGGTTGCGCAGCACCCGCCGCAGCCCGGCGGCGTCGCCGTCGACCCGGCCGGCGGACACCGCGGTGGTGTCAACCCGCAGGCTGGTCGCGTCCCGCAGGTGCCTGGCCTCGTCGAAGACAAGGTCGTCGAGGTCGACTGGGCGCCGGCGCAGCCGCAGGGTGTGCTCGTCGGCCCGGGTCAGCAGCAGCAGATCCTCGGCCAGGCGCTGCAACCTGAGGTCCTCGGCCAGCACCGTCGCCGCCAGCTCGCCGATGGTGGTCTGGCCGGGGTGGGCCAGGGCGACCTCGGCGTGCTGGCGGATGGCGGCGACCGGGGAGCGCAGCTCGTGGGAGGCGTCGGAGATCAGGCGCCGCTGGCGGGACTGTGCCTGTTCGAGCCGGCCCAGCATGCGGTTCATCGTCCGGGCCAGCCGGCCGATCTCGTCGTCGGCCGGCGGGTCTGGGACCCGCCGGTGCAGCGCGGCGGCGGAGATCTCGTCGACCTCGGCCCGGATCGCCTCAACCGGGGCCAGCGTCCGCCCGACCGCCTTCCAGGTGCTCGCCGCGACCACCAGCAGCAGCAGCGGCAGCCCGACCGCGAGCAGCCCGCCGACCGCCGCGGTGGCCTCGGTGACGGTCTCGGTGGAGCGGACGACCACCACCGTGCGCGGGCCCTGCGGGGTGTCGGCGCCGGTGGCGACGGCCAGGAACTCGCCCTCCTCGACCGGCGCCTCGACCTGGGCCGACTCCCCGGGGCGCAGGCGCGCCACCGGCGGCAGCCCGACGGCGTTGGCGCTGGCGCGGACCACCCGGCCGTCGGCGTCCAGCACCTGGATCAGCAGCTCCTCGGCGTCGTCGACGGCCAGCGGCCCCGGCCCGACACCCGACCCGAGCACCGCGGCCACGTCCTGGCCCCGCAGCCGGGCCGCATTCCGCACCTCGCGGGTGAGGTTGTCGCGCAGCACCGCCATCAGCACCAGGGCGCCGACGCCCATGGCCAGCCCGACCACGATCACGGCGGCCAGGGTGGTGCGCACCCGGACCGTGCCCAGTCGCGCCCGGAGCCAGGCCCGCAGGAGCCGCCGCTCAGCCGCCATCGGCCACCAGCCGGTACCCGGTGCCGCGGACCGTCTGGATCGCGGCCCGCCCGAACGGCCGGTCGAGCTTGTTGCGCAGGTGGCGCACGTAGACCTCGACGATGTTGGGGTCGCCCTCGAAATGGTCGTCCCAGACGTGCTCGAGGATCTCCCGCTTGGAAACGGCCTCGCCCCGGCGGCGGAGCAGGAACTCCGCCAGGGCCAGCTCGCGGGCGGTGAGCTCGACCTCGACCTCGCCCCGCCAGGCCCGCTTGGCCGCCGGGTCCAGCCGCAGGTCGCCGGCCGCCAGCACCGCCGGGCGTTCGCGGGCGCCCCGGCGCAGCAGCGCCCGCAGCCGGGCCACCAGCACCGCGTACGAGAACGGCTTGGTCAGGTAGTCGTCGGCGCCGTTGTCGAGCGCCTCGACCTCGTCCCACTCGCCCTCCTTGGCGGTGAGCATCAGGATCGGGGTCCAGACGCCCTCCCGGCGCAGGGTGGAGCACAGCCGGTAGCCGTTGACTCCCGGCAGCATGATGTCCAGCACGATCACGTCGTAGGGATGCTCGCGGGCCATCCACAGCCCGTCGGTGCCGTCGAGGGCGACGTCGACCGCGAACCCCTCGGCGGCCAGCCCGTTGCGCAGCCCCGCCGCCAGCCGCCGCTCGTCCTCCACCACCAGCACCCGCATCGGCAATCCCTCCTGCACGGTCCGGTGATGATCCTTCCCCGCCCGAGCTGAACGCCGGCTGAACCGTCCGGGAGGGACCGCGCCCCTCCCGGCTGATCCGTGTCAGGCGAACGGGTCGCGGTCGGCCGGCGGTGCGGGACGGTCGGGGACCTCGGCCTCGCCCCAGGTCACCCTGGTCGAGCCGGCCCGGCGGGCGGTGCCGTCGACCACCACCCGGCGGCCACGGCGGCGCACCCGGCGAGCGGCCAGGCGCGGCGCCAGCCGTCGGGCCGTCGCCCGGGTCGGCGGCAGCAGCAGCAGGATCCCGACCACGTCGGTGAGGACCCCGGGGGTGAGCAGCAGGGCGCCGGCCAGCAGGATCATGGCGCCGTCGGCCACCTCGACGGTCGGGACCCGCCCCTCCGCCAGGGCGAGCTGGAACCGCCGCCAGGCGGCCAGCCCCTCCCGTTTCGACAGCCAGGCCCCGGCGGCGCTGACCACCAGCAGCAGCAGCAGCGTCGGCAGCAGCCCGATGAGGTCCCCGACGGCGATGATGACCGCCAGCTCCGCCAGCGGGACCACGATGAAGGCAATGACCAGGATCGGAACCATGCTGCCAGTATGCCTCCGCTCGGCCCGGTTCGGGTGGCATACTTGCCGGGCAGGGGGAGTCGGCTGGGCGGTCGCGGTCCCGGTTCGCCGGGATCGAGGAAAGTCCGGCCTCCACAGGGCAGGGTGCTGGCCAACCGCCAGTCGGGGCGACCCGCAGGCCAGTGCCACAGAAAGCAAACCGCCGCCGTGCCGCCGGGCCCGTACGGACCGGTGTCATGGCGGTAAGGGTGAAAGGGTGCGGTAAGAGCGCACCAGCGGCCGGGTGACCGGCCGGCTCGGTAAACCCCACCCGGAGCAAGGTCGAATAGGGGACGTACCGGCCGCGGCAACGCGGCCGCGGAGGCTGGCCCGGCCAAGTCCCCTGGTGGACCGCAACGAGGCCGGCGGCAACGCCGGTCCCAGATGGATGGCCGCCACCCCGGGACTCCCCGGGGCACAGAAGCCGGCTTACAGGCCGGCTCCCCCTGCGCTCAACCTTGTCGGGCAGCCCCGACCGAGGATGGCGGCCCGCCACGGCGGATGCCACAGGAGCTCGAGGCGGCACCCGCCGCCCCAGACGGCCGCCCGGGCTTCGTCCGGGGCGGCCAGGTTGTGGCAAGCTGGCGCCCATGCACCTGCCCAGCAACCCGCCGGTGTCGCCGGCGGTACGCATCACCGTCCTGCTCCGACTGGTCAGCGAGGGCTTCCAGGACGCCTTCGATGCCCGACCGGACTGGCTGGAGGCGCCCCCGGTCGACCTGGCCGAGCTCCGCGAGGTCGTCGGGGTCGAGCGGATCGGCCAGCTCCGCAACGCCACCGGTCTGCGCGAGGGCGACGGCTACGCGGCCGGCGGGCCCGCCGGGAAGGTGAGCCTGGCCGCCGCGGCCCACGAGGGGGTCCTGGGGCTGCTCGGGGTGGCGGCGCTCCCGCCCGACGTGATCGTCGAGCAGACCGCCGAGGGCCCCCGCTACCACGTGCCGGACGACTGGTTCCTCACCACCCCGGCCGGCGGCCCTGGTCGCGGCTGACCGGTGCTGCTCCTTCTGGGCGACGGCACCCGCCTCCCCGTCACCGAGCTTCCCGGGCACGGGCCCTGGACCTTCCTGGTCCTGGAGCCCCGTGCCGGGCATCCGGGCCCGCCACTCGCCGCCGGCCCCGAGCCGCCTCCCGCCGAAGGCCCGGGCCCGCCGCCCGCCGCCGGCCCCGACCCGGCGACCCCGGAGCCTGGTGCAGCGGCCAGGTTCCTGGCCCGCTACGGGCGGGCGGTCGTCCCCGACCTGAGCGGGCGTCCAGGGTTCGGCGAGCCGCCCGGGGCGACAGGGTTCCTGGCGCTGGTCGACGACCTCGACCAGCTCCGGACCCGGGCCGGCCTGGGCCGGCCGGTCCTGGTCGGCGTCGGTGCGCTGGCACCGGTCGCGCTCCGGGCCGGGGCCGACCAGCCGTGGGCCTGGCGGGCGCTGGTGCTGGCACCGGCGGCCGGGCGCCCGCCTCGAGCGGACCAGCTGGACCTGCCGGTCCTGCGGCTCGCCGGCCCTGCCCCGTGGGATGGCCAGGGGCCGGCGGCGGCGGTGGAGCGGCTGTTGGGCCGGCTGGGCGGGGAGCCGGGCTGGGCGGGGATCGCGCCGGACGCCCCGCCGCGGTGATCGGCTTCTGCCTGGCCGCCGGGGCGGGCAGCCGCTTGGCGCCGCTGACCCGGGTCACGCCCAAGCCGCTGCTGGCCCCGGCCGGGCGGCCGCTGGTCGACCTGGCCATCGAGGCGCTGCGCGCCGCCGGCGCGACCCGGGTGGTGGTCAACGCCCACCACGGCGCCGGCCCGCTGGCAGCCCAGCTGGCCGGCCGGCCCGGGGTCGAGGTGATCGTCGAGCCGGTCCTGCTCGGCACCGGGGGCGGCCTGGTCAACGCCGCACACCTCGGGCTCCTCGGCGGCGACGACGACCCGGTCCTGGTCACCGCCGCCGACCACGTGGTCGATCCGGCCGACCTGGTCGCCCTCGCCGCCTTCCTGGAGCGGTCCGGTGCTCCCATGGCCGCCGGTCTGGTCCCGGCCGCCATCGACCCCTTCGGCCTGCGCCTGGAGGGCCAGCGGGCGGTCCGCGATCCGGGCGGGCCGTGGGACTCGGCCGGGGTGTATGCGCTCCGGGCCGGGCTGCTCCACGACCTCGAGCCGGGCCCCGCCACCCTGGCCGCCCGCGTGCTCGGCCCGCTGCTGGACCAGGGCCGCCTGGCCGGCCTGCCGTTCCGGGGGCCGATGGCCGACGCCGGCAGCCTCGACCGGCTGCTGGACGTCTCGGCCGGCCTCCTCGCCGGCCGCTGGCCCTATGCGCTGCCCCCCGGTCGCCTGGTCGGGATCGCGGCGGCCGGCCGGCCGGCGGTGTTCCTGGGCCCGGTGTTCGTCGCCGAAGGGGCCGAGGTCGATGCGACGGCGGTCCTGGCCGGGCCGGTGCTGCTGGACGCCGGCAGCCGGGTCGGCGCCGGGGCGGTGGTGACCCGCGCGGTGGTCGGGCCGGGAGCGGTGGTCGGGCCCGGGGCGCGGGTGATCGGGTCGGTCCTGGGCTGTGGAGCCGACCTCCCCCCCGGCGCCAGCGCGGCCGCCGCCCTGGTCCCCGGCCCGACCAGCCGCCGTGCCCACCCGCGACCACCGGTGGCCGAGCGCGGCGCCGACCGGCCGGGGTAGCCTCGGCGCCACCGGGCCGGCGCCGGGCATGCGCCGGCGCCGCAACCGGTCTGTCGACAAGGAGGCGTCCGTGCCCGACCAGCTCACGATCGGCCTGCTCGGCGGCACCGGCCCCCAGGGCCGCGGGCTCGCCCTGCGGCTGGCCCTGGCCGGCCACCAGGTGCTGCTCGGCTCGCGCGCCCCGCGGCGGGCCGCCGGTGTCGTGGCCGAGCTGCTCGGCGGGCGCGACCTGCCGATCGAGGGGGTCGCCAACCAGGACGCCGCCGCGGGCGCCGACGTCGTCTTCCTGGTCTTCCCGTTCGCCGGCCAGGCCGACCTGCTGCCCGGCCTGGCCGGCCCGATCGGCGACAAGGTGGTGGTCGACGTCATCAACCCCCTCGGCTGGGACCAGGACGGCCCCTACCAGCTCGACCTGCCCGAGGGGAGCGCCGCCGAGCAGGCGGCCGCGCTGCTGCCGCGGGCCCGGGTGGTGGCGGCCTTCCACCACGCCGCCCCGAAGCTGCTGGCCGACCCCGACCGGCAGGTGGAGACCGACGTGCTGGTCGCCGGCGACGACCCGGCGGCCAAGGCGCTGGTGCTGGACCTGGCCGACCAGGTCCCAGGCTGCCGCGGGGTCGACGCCGGGCCGCTGCGGCTGGCCCGCCAGCTGGAGGGGTTCACCGCGGTGATCGTCGGGATCAACCGTCGCTACAAGATCCACGCCGGCCTGCGGATCTCCCGGCTCGGGGACGAAAGGCGCCAGCGCCGCAACGCGGAGCTGCGGCCGGCCGGCGCCCGGGAGGAGGGCTCGTGAGGATCTACACCCGCGGGGGTGACGACGGCACCACCGGGTTGCTCTACGGCGGTCGGGTCGACAAGTCCGACCAGCGCACCGAGGCCTACGGCACCACCGACGAGGCGGTGGCCGCCCTCGGCATGGCAAGGGTGTTCATCGCGGACAGCATCCTGGCCGACCTGGTGCTGCGTCTGCAGCGCGAGCTGTTCATCGTCGGGTCGGAGCTGGCCACCGCCGTCGAGAACAGCCACAAGCTGCGCCCCGGCTCGACCAAGGTCACCGCCGAGATGGTCGACGCCCTCGAGGTGGCGATCGACGAGTACGTGGCCAGGACCCGCATGCCCGACCAGTTCATCGTCCCCGGCGAGTCGCGCGGCTCGGCCTTCCTCGACTTCGCCCGCACCGTCGTCCGCCGGGCCGAGCGTCAGACGGTGGCCATGGACCGGGCCGGGCTGCTGGCCGACCGCGAGGTCGTCCGCTACCTCAACCGCCTGGCCGACCTGGTGTTCGTGCTCGCCCGCTACGAGGAGGGCGACTTCCGGACCCTCCGCGGCGGCTAGCCCCATGCGGCACGTCGTCGACGCCCGCGGCGCATCGGTCATGCTGCCCGACAGGGTGCGGCGGGTCGTCAGCCTGGTCCCGTCGCTGACCGAGTGGCTGGTGGTCGCCGGGGTGGGGGAGCGCCTGGTCGGCGTCACCGACTGGTGCGTCGAGCCGGCCGACGCGGTCGCCGGGCTGGCCCGGGTGCGCGGCACCAAGAACCCCGACCTGGAGGCCGTCCGCCGGCTGGAGCCCGACCTGGTGGTGGCCAACGCCGAGGAGAACCGCAAGCTGGACGTGCAGCGCCTGGAAGCCGGTGGGCTGGCGGTGTTCGTCACCATGCCGACCACCGTCGCCGGGGCCGTCACCGAGCTGCGCGACCTGGCCACCGCCGTCGGCGAGCTGCCAGGGTCGGCGGCCCTGGACGCCGACCTGGTCGCCGCCGTTGCCGGCGCCTACCGCCGCCGGCCGTCCGGCCATGTCCGGTACGCCTGCGCGGTCTGGCGCGACCCCTGGCTGTGGCTGGGCCGCCGGACCTACGCGGCCGACCTGCTCGGGCTGGCGGGGGGCGAGCCGGTGCTGGACGACCCGGCCACCCGCTACCCCAGGATCGAGCCGGAGGCGCTGGCCGCGCTCGCCCCTGAGCTGGTGCTGCTGCCGTCCGAGCCCTACCGGTTCGGCCGGGCCGACGCCGACGAGGTGGCCGCCTTCAGCGGCGCCCGGGTCGAGCTGGTCGACGGCCGCGCCCTCACCTGGTACGGCCCGCGCATCCCGGCCGCCCTGTCGGCGTTCCGCGAGCTGCTTGGCCGCAGCGGATGACCAGGAGGCGCCCGACCGGCCGGCACCGCGCCCGGGCGGCCAGCGGCCGGTGCCCGGGCACCGGCCGGTGGTGAAGAAACCTCGGTGCCGGCGTCAGTGGTACCGGTGCTCGGGGGCCGGGTAGTGGCCCTCGGCAACATCCTTGGCGAAGCGGCTGGCCGCCTCGGTGATGAGGGAGCGCAGGTCGGCGTAGCGCTTGACGAAGCGGGGGGTCGGGTCGGGGCTCAGCCCGAGCAGGTCGGTGATGACCAGCACCTGGCCGTCGACCTCGGCGCCGGCGCCGATGCCGATGGTGGCGACCTCGACCGCCTGCGTCACCCGGGCGCCCAGCTCGGCCGGGATCGCCTCCAGCACGATGGCGAAGCAGCCGGCGTCCTGCAGGGCCAGGGCGTCGGCCAGCAGCTCGTCGCCCTCGCCGCCGCGGCCCCTGACCACCCGGCGGCCGAACACGTTGGCCGACTGGGGGGTGTAGCCGAGGTGGCCCATCACCGGGATGCCGGCCCGGGTCATCCTGCCGACCGCCTTGGCCGAGCGGCGTCCGCCCTCGAGCTTGACGGCGTTGGCGCCGGCCTTGACCAGCCGGGCGGCGTTCCGGACGGCCTCGGCCGCCGACGCCTGGTAGCTCCCGAACGGCAAGTCGCCGACGACCAGGGCGTTGCCGACACCCCGGGCGACCGCCGCCGTGAAGATCAGCGCCTCCTCCATGGTCACCGGGATGGTGGTTTCGTAGCCGAGCACGTTGTTGCCGACCGAGTCGCCCACCAGCAGCAGCGGGACCCCGGCCTCATCCAGCACGCGCGCGGTCAGGGCGTCGTAGGCGGTGAGCATGACAAACCGCTCCTGCCGCTGCTTCCAGACGGCGAGGTCGGCGGGGGTCACCGGCATGGCGGCCTCCTCTGCGATGGCTCCTCGGAGCCCGCGCGGCGGGTCTCCTGGACACCGGCAATTGTGCCGGATCAGCGCGCCGGGTGGGTGTACCCCCGGAACCGGTTGGTGATCGGCAGGCGGCGGTCCTTGCCGAACGAGCGGCCGGTGATCTTGGGGCCGGGAGGGGACTGGCGGCGCTTGTACTCGGCCCCGTCGACCAGCCGGACGACCTGGGCGACGGTGTCGTGGTCGAAGCCCTTGGCGACCAGCTCGTCGACGCTGGCGTCGTCCTCGATGTAGGCCTCGAGGATCGGGTCGAGCAGCTCGTAGGGAGGCAGGGAGTCGGTGTCGAGCTGGCCGGGGCGCAGCTCGGCCGACGGCGGCTTGTCCAGCACCGACTGGGGGATGACCACCCCGG
Organism: Actinomycetes bacterium; assembly: GCA_036003705.1. Classification (GTDB taxonomy): domain Bacteria; phylum Actinomycetota; class CALGFH01; order CALGFH01; family CALGFH01; genus CALGFH01. The sequence continues at coordinate 23,168 of DASYSE010000116.1, forward strand.
CGCCGTTGCGCCAGCGAGCCAGGGCGTAGACCAGCGTCTTGGGCACGTCGCGGATCACCGCGAAGCCGCCGGCCATGTCGCCGTACAGGGTGCAGTAGCCGACGGCCAGCTCGGACTTGTTGCCGGTGGTCAGGACCAGGCTGCCGACCTTGTTGGACAGGCTCATCAGCAGGGTGCCCCTGGCTCTGGCCTGGAGGTTCTCCTCGGCCACCCCGGGCTCGGTACCGGCGAACGGCTCCTTGAGCACGGCCAGGAACGCCTCCACCGGCTCGGCGATCGGCAGGGTGAGCAGCCGGATGCCCAGGTTGCCGGCCAGCGCCCTCGCGTCGGCCAGGCTCGATTCCGAGGAGAAGCTGGACGGCATGGCCACCCCGACGACCCGGTCGCGGCCGAGCGCGTCGGCGGCGATGGCCGCGACCAGGCTGGAGTCGATGCCCCCGGACAGGCCGATGTGGACGGTGTCGAAGCCGTTCTTGCCGACGTAGTCGCGGGTGGCGCAGACCAGCGCCCGGTACACCTCCTCCTCGACCCCGAGCGGCTGGGCAAGGCGGCGGTCGACCGGCGGGCCGGGGTCGGACAGCCGGTCGGTGACCCGCACCCGCTTGACCGCCAGCGCCGGGCGGGGGTCGGTGGCCGGGGCCCGCCTGGGCCGCTCCGACAGCCGGGCCGTCGCTCCCTCCTCGAGGGCCAGGTCGACCACCAGCAGCTCGTCGGTGAACGCGCCCGCCCTGGCCTGCAGCCGTCCCTGGGGGTCGATGTAGGCGCTCTGGCCGTCGAAGACCAGCTCGTCCTGGCCGCCGACCTGGGCGACGTAGAACAGGTGGGCGCCGTGGTCGGCCGCCCTGGTGGCCAGCATGGGGACCAGCCGGTCGCTCTTCTCCAGCCGGTAGGGGGAGGCGTTGAGGCTGACCACCACCTCGGCCCCCGCCGCCACCGCCGAGGCCATCGGCCCCCAGGGGAACCACAGGTCCTCGCAGATGGTCACCGCCACCTCGACCCGGCCGAAGCTGGCCAGCAGCACCTCGCTGCCGGGCACGAAGTAGCGCTCCTCGTCGAACACGCCGTAGTTGGGCAGCAGCACCTTGCGGTAGACGCCCAGCACCCGGCCCTGGTGGCAGAGGGCGGCGGCGTTGGCCGGGCCGGCGTGGGTCGGCTCCACGAACCCGACAACCGCGGCGGTCTCGCCGGTCTCGGCCGCGACCCGGTCGACGGCGGCGCGGCTGGCGGCCAGGAACGACGGCTTGAACACCAGGTCCTCCGGCGGGTAGCCGGTGACCGCCAGCTCGGGGAACACCACCAGGTGGGCGCCGGCCCCGGCCGCCTCCCGGTAGCCGCCCAGCACCCGCTCGACGTTGCCGTCCAGATCCCCGACGACCGGGTTGATCTGCGCCCCCGCAAGCCGCAGCCGCTCCATGTCGTCACGATAGCAGCCGTCGCCGGAGAACCTGGCCGCCCGGATCGCCGCCACATGGACGCCGGGCTGCTAGCATCGCCGGGCCATGGACAAGCAGCAGGAATACGTGCTCCGGACGGTCGAGGACCGCGACGTCCGCTTCATCCGCCTCTGGTTCACCGACGTGCTCGGGTTCCTGAAGTCGTTCGCGATCACCCCGGCCGAGCTGGAGGGGGCGTTCGAGCGGGGCATGGAGTTCGACGGCTCGGCCATCGAGGGCTACGCCCGCGTCCAGGAGGCCGACATGGTGGCCAAGCCCGACCCGGGCACCTTCCAGGTGCTGCCGGGGCGCGGCGACGGCGGGGTGGCCCGGATGTTCTGCGACGTGCTCACCACCGAGGGTGAGCCGTTCGACGGGGATCCCCGTTGGGTGCTGCGCCGCAACCTGGAGCGGGCGGCCGGCTCCGGCTTCACCGTCTACGTGATGCCGGAGATGGAGTTCTTCCTGTTCTCCGACGCCGAGTCGGCCCGGCCCCTCGACATCGGCTCCTACTTCGACCAGACCGCCCTCGACCTGTCGCAGGACTTCCGCCGCATCGCCATCGCCATGCTGGAGCGGATGGGCATCTCGGTGATGCAGTCCCATCACGAGATCGCCCCCAGCCAGCACGAGATCGACCTGCGCGAGGCCGACGCGCTGACCATGGCCGACAACGTGATGAGCGCCCGCCTGGTGGTCAAGGAGGCCGCGCTGGAGCAGGCGCTGCACGCCACCTTCATGCCCAAGCCGCTGGAGGGCGTGGCCGGGTCGGGCATGGACACCCATCTGTCGCTGTACGAGGGCGACCGCAACGCCTTCTACGATCCGGGCCAGGAGGCCAACCTGTCCAAGACGGCCCGCAGCTTCATCGCCGGCCTGCTGGTCCACGCGCACGAGTACACCGCCGTCACCAACCAGTGGATCAACTCCTACAAGCGGCTGGTGCCCGGCTTCGACGCCCCGACCCACGTCTGCTGGGCCCAGCGCAACCGCTCTGCCATGGTGAGGGTCGGGGGCTACCGCTCCGACCGGGTCGACGTCGAGGTCCGCTCGCCCGACCCGGCGGCCAACCCCTACCTGGCCTTCGCCGTCCTGCTGGCCGCCGGCATGAAGGGCGTCGAGGAGGACTACGAGCTGCCGCCGGAAGCCGGCGACAACATCCAGGACATGACCGACGCCGAGCGCCGCGCGGCCGGCATCGGGTCCCTCCCGGTCGACCTGCACGAGGCGCTCACCGCCATGGAGCGGTCCGAGCTGGTCGCCGAGGCCCTTGGCGAGCACGTCTTCGAGTACTTCCTGCGCAACAAGCACCGCGACTGGGACAGCTACCAGCGCTACGTCTCCCCGTTCGAGCGGGAGCGCTACCTGCCGCTGCTGTAGAGGCGGCCGAACCGTGTCGCGCTCCGTCCTGGCCCGGCTCGGCTTCGAGGAGCCCGAGGCCGCCGTCGCCGACCTGGAGCGGCTGGGGGCGTGGCCCCCGGCGGCCGTCCCGGGCGGGAACCGGCTGCTGGCCGAGATCGCGGGCAGCGCTGCCCCGCAGCTGGCGGCGAGGGCGCTGGCCGGCATCGCCGCCGCCCATCCCGACCCCGACGGCTTCGCCGCCCTGCTCCGGCGCCGGCTCGGCTTCCGGCGCCGGCTCGTCCCCGTGGTCGCGGCCAGCCGGTCGCTCGGGGCCTGGCTGGCCCTCCACCCCGGGGAGGCCGACCGGCTCGCCGACGGCCGCCCGTTCGCCGCTCCCCGGCGGCGGGAGGAGCTGGTCGCGGAGGCCACCGTTCTGGTGACCGGCGAAACCGACCCGGCCGCGGCCTGGGACCGGCTGCGCCGGTTCAAGCGCCGGGAGCTGCTCCGGGTGGCCGTGCGCGACCTGGCCGGGCGGGTGGCGGTCGAGGAGGTGGCGGCCGAGCTGGCCGCCCTGGCCGACGCCTGCCTGGAGGCCGCCCTGGTGGTGGCGGCCGGCGAGTCCGGCTACCAGCCGTCGCCGGTGCGGCTGGCCGTGCTCGGCATGGGCAAGCTGGGCGGGGCCGAGCTGAACTACGTGTCCGACATCGACGTGCTGTTCTGCCACCAGCCGGTCGAGGGTGCCGACCCGGAGGCCGCCGCCAGGGCCGCCGAGCGGATGGTCAGAGGGGTCATGCGGGGCCTTTCGGCGGTGACCTCCGAGGGGACCTGCTTCGAGGTCGACGCCAACCTCCGCCCCGAGGGGCGCAACGGGCCGCTGTCCCGGACGCTGGGCAGCTACCTGGCCTACTGGGACCGGTGGGCGCAGCCGTGGGAGCTGCAGGCGCTGATCAAGGTGC
>DASYSE010000117.1:0-3225 GCA_036003705.1 Actinomycetes bacterium
AAGGTATGGTGCGATGTCGACTGAGCGCCTCGACCTCACCGATGGGGCCGAGGAGGCCAGGCGTGCCTTCGCTGATCGCTTTGGCCGCCAGCCCGAGGGGATCTGGGCCGCGCCGGGCCGGGCCAACCTCATCGGCGAGCACACCGACTACAACGACGGCTTCGTCCTGCCGCTGGCCATCGACCACCGGGTCACGATTGCGGCGGCCAGACGCGCCGACGACCGGCTGCGCCTGATCTCGCTGGAGAAGGGCGAGCAGGAGCTGATCCTGTCCGACATCGGCCCTGGCCAGGTTGACGGCTGGGCTGCCTACGTGGCCGGGGCCGTGTGGTCGCTCGCCTGCGAGGGTGCTGCGGTCGGTGGGCTCGACCTGGCCCTGACCAGCGACGTCCCGGTCGGCTCGGGCCTATCGTCGAGTGCGGCAGTAGAGTGCGCGACCGTGCTGGCCGCCCGCGACCTGTTCGGTGGGCCGAGCGATCCGGCCCGCCTGGCCCTCCTCGCCCAGCGTGCCGAGAACGAGGTCGTCGGCGTCCCGTGCGGGATCATGGACCAGATGGCCTCCATGGTCTGCACCGCCGGGCATGTCCTGCTGTTGGACACCCGCTCCCTGGCCGCCGAGCAAGTCCCGTTCGATCCTGACGCCACCGGGCTCAGCCTGCTCGTGATCGACACCCGCGTCTCCCACGCCCTCGGCGAGGGTGCCTACGCCGAACGGCGCCGATCCTGCGAGGAGGCGGCCCAGATCCTCGGCCTCCCGGCCCTGCGCGATGCCACCATGGCCGATGTCGAGGCCGCTGCGGATCGCCTCGGCGACGAGCGTACGCGCCGGGCCAGGCATGTCGTCAGCGAGAACGCCCGCGTCCTGGCCGTGGTCGACCTGCTCCGCCAGGATCGCTTGGGCGAGATCGGTCCGCTGCTGACCGCCTCGCACGCTTCTCTACGCGACGATTACGAGGTCAGCGCCCCCGAGCTGGACGCCGCCGTCGAGGCGGCGCTGGAGGCTGGAGCACTGGGAGCCCGCATGACCGGAGCCGGGTTCGGCGGGTGCGCCCTGGCCCTGGTACCCGTCGGCGATGCCGATCGGGTGAGCAAGGCTGTCGCCGTGGCGTTCGCTGGCCAGCGGTTCGAGGCACCGGCCGTCTTCGCCGTCCACCCGGCCGACGGCGCCAGGAGGCTGGCATGAGACTCCTGGTCACCGGAGGGGCCGGCTACATCGGCAGCGTGGTCGCGGCCCAGCTCCTGGACGCCGGGCACGAGGTCGTCGTGGTCGACGACCTGTCCACCGGGCACGCCGACGCGGCGCCCGCCGGCGTCCGCCTCGTCAAGGCCTCCCTCCTGGACGCCCCAGCTCTGGCCGATCTGGTCGGCGGGGGGCTCGACGGCGTCCTCCACTTCGCGGCCAAGTCGCTGGTCGGCGAGTCGGTCGAGCACCCGGAGCGCTACTGGCGCAACAACGTCACCGGCACCCTGGCCCTGCTCGAGGCGATGCTGGCCGCCGGGGTGCCCCGGCTGGTGTTCTCCTCCACCGCGGCCGTCTACGGCGAGCCGGAGCGCACACCCATCACCGAGGACGCCTTGACCAGGCCGACCAGCGCCTACGGGGCCTCCAAGCTGGCCGTCGATGCCATGATCGCGACCTTCGCCCAGGCCCACGGACTGCAGGCGACCAGCCTGCGCTACTTCAACGTGGCCGGGGCCAGCGGCCGGCTCGGGGAGCGCCACGCCACCGAGACCCACCTGATCCCGATCGTGCTCCAGGTCGCCGCCGGCCGGCGCGAGCACGTCCAGGTCTACGGCACCGACTACCCGACCCACGACGGCACCGCCGTGCGCGACTACATCCACGTCGAGGACCTGGCCAGGGCCCACCTGCTCGCCCTGGACGCCGGCCGGCCCGGGCACCACGCCGTGTACAACCTCGGCAACGGCCAGGGCTCGACGGTGCGCGAGGTCATCGAGGCGGCCCGCAAGGTCACCGGGCACCCGGTCCCGGCCGTGGACGCGCCCCGGCGGGCCGGCGACCCGGCCGTGCTGGTCGCCTCCAGCCGGCGCATCGGCGACGAGCTCGGCTGGCGGCCGGCCAAGCCGGCCCTCGAGGACATGATCGGCGACGCCTGGGCCTGGCTCCAGGGACCAGGAAGGGGACTGGCATGAGTACGACAGGACCATGACCAGGACGCGATCATGACCAGGATCGTCGTCACCGGCGGGAGCGGGAAGGCGGGCCGCGCGGTCGTCCGTGACCTGCTCGAGCAGGGCCACGACGTCCTCAACGTGGACCGGGTGCCTTCGGCCGAGTCGAGCGGGCCGGACTCGCCGGCGCCGTTCCTGCCGGCCGACCTGACCGACTTCGGCCAGACCCTGGAGGCGTTGAGCGGCGGCGAGCGACTGCCCGGCGTGGACGCGGTCGTGCACCTGGCCGCCATCCCCTCCCCGGTCCATGCCACCCCCGACGTGGTCTTCCGGACCAACATCACCAGCACGCACACGGTATTCGCGGCCGCCGTGCGGCTGGGCCTGGACCGGGTGGTGTGGGCGTCGAGCGAGACGACGCTCGGGCTGCCCTTCGACCGGCCGCCCGACTACGCCCCCATCGATGAGCGGCACGAGCTGCGGCCGGAGTCTCCCTACGCCCTCTCCAAGGTCCTCGGCGAGGAGATGGCCCGCCAGTTCAGCCGCTGGAGCGGCATCCCCTTCGTCGGCCTGCGCTTCTCCAACATCATGGAACGGGCCGACTACGAGCGCTTCCCGTCCTTCTGGGACGACCCGCACCTGCGCAAGTGGAACCTGTGGAGCTACGTGGACGCCAACCACGTCGCCCAGAGCGTCCGGCTGGCCCTGGAGGCCGACGTGCGCGGCGCGGAGGCGCTGATCATCGCGGCCGCGGACACTGTCATGCGGACCCCGAGCCGCCAGCTGATGGCCCAGGTGTTCCCTGGCGTGCCGGTCAAGGCCCGACCTGGCCGAGCACGGCACCCTGCTCGGTATCGACAAGGCGCGCCGACTTGCTGGGGTACGCGCCCGACTTCACCTGGCGGGAGCTGGACCTGTGACGCCGGTCGCAGGCGCCGCGGGGAATCGTGCCGGGTGGCCCGTCGGCGCGGTGCCAACCGATGTGGGAGGCCGCGAGTTGGGTGGCGTGGACAGCATCAGCGGCCCGTCGGACCAAGGAGAGACGGCATGGTCCTGGAGGCTGTCGGTTCATATCGACCGAGACTTGCGGAG
>DASYSE010000118.1:0-40317 GCA_036003705.1 Actinomycetes bacterium
ACGGTATGAGGTCCAACCCGACCGGACGCAGGAGGCGATCGATGCCTTCCATGGCGCCGTTGCCCAGCTCGAGGGGACGCAGGGCCTCGAGGGTGGCTACGTGCTCGTGGACCACGAGGACGGCGCGATCATGTCGATGACGCTGTGGGAGAACCGCATGGCGCTGGACGAAAGCGAGCGCAAGGCCGCAGGCTTGCGGCAGGACGCCGCCAAGCAGGTCGACGGCAGGGTCGTTTCTGTGCAGTCCCTCGACGTCGCGATCGAGATCGGCGCAGCAGTCCGCTAGGGGAGACCATGGTTTTGCGTCAGCGCGCGGCCCGCGACGACGATCAAGCGTTCGTGTAATCGAACTGCGAGAACACGCAGTGCCGTCGCGAGAGATCCCAGCTCATCTCGGGGAGGTCTATCTGGAACCTCTCGCTTTGTGCGATCTCGCCGTCGCGCCAGATGAAGCCGGTGGACTTGACGATGCGCACGTCGTTCTCCGCGCCCGAGACGGGGTTCGTCAGCGGCGTCATCTGATTCTCGGTCACGCCTTCGACCGCGACGCGTGAGCGCTTGCCGTCGAGCGTAATGTCGACTGACGCGCGCTCGACCGCGGTCGTATCGGCGAGCGTCGAGTTGAAGATCTCGAAGAGGCCGTAGCCCTCCTCCCCCCGCCAGATCCGCGCGAGCGCCCCGAATTGCTCGTCGCCGGCGGCGTCGATGTACGCGTGCCCGCGGCCGCCTCTCTCGTGGATCGGGCCCGGCCACCAGAGCGCCCACGTGACCTTCGCGCCGGCCAGGTCGACGCTGTCGCGGCTGCCCTGCTCGATCACGTGGCTGATCACGGCCTGGCAGTTGCCCTCGGGCGAGCTCGGGATGCCGCGGAAGTTGCAGCCACAGCCCGGGTCGCAGTTGCAGAACTCGAGGTAGGTGCCGCTGATCCGCCAGTCCGCCACCAACCGATTATGTCGCTCCGCCTCATCGCGTTTCCACGTCCGGTGTGCCGGGTATGTCCATTCGCACAAGAGGAGGGGTACTCATGCCTACATGGGCTTGGATCATCATCGTCGTGGTCGCGGCAGTGATTGTGCTGGCGGCGATCGCGGCCTGGATGCAGCAGAGAAGGAGATCGCAGCTGCAGGACCGGTTCGGCTCGGAGTACGACCACACGGTCTCGGAGCGCGGTGAGCGCCGGGCGGCGGAGAAGGAACTGGCCGACCGCGAGCGCAAGCGGGAAAGGCTCGACATCGTGCCGCTGTCCCCGGAGGCCCAGGCGAGGTACTCGGCCTCGTGGCAGGGCGTGCAGGGTCATTTCGTCGACGACCCGGTCGGCGCGGTGAACGAGGCCGATCGCCTCGTCACGGACGTTATGCGCGACCGGGGCTACCCGATCGACGACTTCGAGCAGCGGGCCAACGACATCTCCGTCGACCACCCCCAGGTGGTGGACGACTACCGGGCCGCACACGCCATCGCCGCCGCCAACGACCGTTCCGAGGCCAGCACCGAGGATCTGCGCCAGGCCCTTGTGCATTACCGCTCGCTGTTCGAGGAGCTGCTCGAGGACCGCCAAGGCGCCCACGACGACGCCGACGGGAGCGAGGCCGAGGCGGCCCGAAGGGCCGACGATGGCCGCCACCCCGACCGCTCGACCGAGGAGGCACGATGACGGAACGCTACGGGTCCGGTTACAGCGACCAGGGCGGCCAGCGGCCGTCGGGCCGCGGGGCGGTCACCGAACGGCTGGCCAGGCAGGAGCATGGCGGCGACGAGATCGATCTCACCGACGAGCCGTGGGACGAGGCAGCCCGGCGCGACGAGGCCGAGGACACGGCCAGCCCGGCCGCCAGAGCCGACGAGGCCGAGGATGCGGTCGCCAGCCCGGCCGCCAGACCCGACGAGGACCTGGTGAGCGAACGGGAGATGTCGGGCGCGTTCGAGCCGGCGGCACCGACCACCGACCCGGCCGCCACCCAGCCGGGTTCCGCGTCCATCTTCGACGCCGGCGAGCGGGCCAAGCAGGAGGACCAGAACCGCACCGGTTACGAACCGGCACTGGCCGACGTCGTCCCAGCCGGCGACGCCTCGCCCGACGTTGCCGGGGAGGACAGTCGGGGTGCCGACGCCGTCCCAGCCGGCGACGTCACGCCGGAGGTCGCCGCGGAGGAGAGCCGTGCCGAGGTGCCTGAGCCCACCCTGGCGCCGGTTGGCGTGCCGGCCGGGCCGTCGTCCGCCGCGGTGATGTCTGGGTCCCTGCTCGGCTCGCTTGACGCCGGCGACATCCGCAGCCGGTTCCTCGACATCCAGGCCGGGTTCGTCGACGAGCCCAGGCAGGCGGTCGAGGCCGCCGGCCGCTTCGTCGACGACCTCGTGCAGCAGGTGACCGACGCCCTCCAGGGCCAGCGCCACCAGCTCACCGGCACCACGGCCGAGGGATCGACCGAGGAGCTGCGCCTGGCCCTTCGCGCCTACCGGCAGTTCGTCGACCGCCTGCTGGGCCTGGCGGGCTGAGCGGTCTTGCCCGTCACGCGGGCCGTGGCTATCGTGGCCACGGGCCTTCGACGTAGGCGCCCAGGGGAGCCCGGCGAACCGGGCTGAGAGGCCGGCTGCACGGTCGGCGACCCTTCGAACCTGATCCGGTTAGTACCGGCGAAGGGAGCGCGGTATGGCAGCCAGCCAACGATCTGCCCGCATCCAGCGAGCCCCCGAATGGGGGATCGAGCCCGTCCCGCCCGAGCTGCGGCGGCTCGGCTTCCTCGACCAAGCCGTGCTCTGGGGCAACCTCGGCGTCAGCCTGCTGGTGCTGGTTGCCGGCGCGCTGCTGGTTCCGGCCCTCGGCCTGTGGCCGGCCCTGGCGGCGACGGTGGTCGGCGCCGCCATCGGCAACGCCCTGCTCGGGCTGGCCGCCGTGCCGGCCGCCGAGACCGGCGTGCCGGCCATGGTCCTGTACCGGGCTCCGCTCGGGGTCCGCGGGTCGCTGGTCCCCACCGCCTGCAACGTCGTCCAGAACCTCGGCTGGGCCACCTTCGAGCTGTTCGTGATCGCCACCGCCGCCACCGCCATCTCCGAGCGGGTGCTCGGGTTCGGCGGCCGGCCCCTGTGGGTGCTGGTCTTCGGGCTGGTCGCCACCGCCATGGCCGTTGCCGGGCCGCTGACCGTGCTGCGCCGGTGGCTGGAGCGGTTCGCGATCTGGGCGGTGCTCGCCTCCACCGCCTACCTCACCTGGTATGCGCTGGCCCGCTTCGACCTCGGCCGGCTTGCCGACCAGCCCGGCCAGGGCGGGCTCTCCTTCTGGGCCGGGGTCGACCTGGCCATCGCCCTGCCGATCTCCTGGGTGCCGCTGGTCGCCGACTACGCCCGCTTCGGCCGCTCGGCCGGCGCCACCTTCTGGGGAACCGGCATCGGCTACCTCCTGGCTCAGGTCTGGTTCTTCGCCCTCGGCGTCCTGTTCCTGCTCGGCATCGGCCAGGGCGACGTGATCGCGGCCGTGCTCGCCGTCCCGGTGGGGCTGCTGGCCATGGCCGTGCTGGTGGTCGACGAGACCGACGAGGTGTTCGCCAACCTGTACTCGGCGGGGGTGAGCCTGAAGAACGCCGCCCCCCGGCTGCCCGGCCGCCGCGTCGTCCTCGCCTTCGGCGCGGTCGCCACCCTGCTGGCGATCCTGGTCGACGACCTGGCCCGCTACGAGAACTTCCTGTTCCTGCTCGGGGCGCTGTTCGTCCCCCTGTTCGGGGTGCTGGCGGCCGACTGGTACGTACTGGCCCGCCGCCGCTACGACGTCGACGCCATGTACCGGGCCGACGGTCCCTACCGGGGGGTGCGCTGGCTGGCGATGCTGGTCTGGCTGCTCGGGTTCCTTGTCTACAACTGGATCAACCCGGGCACGGTGACCGCCTGGGTGTCGCTGGTCGAGGGCCTGCTCGGCGGCCTGCTCAACCTGCCCTTCCCGCTGTCGGCCCGGCTGCCGTGGCTGGGCGCCTCGGTCCCGGCGTTCCTGGTCGCCTTCCTGGCTATGCTGGCGGTCGGCCGCCGGAGGGGGAGGGAGGGGACGTGACGACCACGTTCGCGGGGATGCCGGACGAAGGGCTTGCGTTTCTGGAGGACCTGGAGGAGCGCAACACCAAGGAGTTCTTCGACGCCCACAAGGGGGTCTTCCAGGAGCAGGTCCAGGCGCCGTTCATCGCGCTGGTCGAGGCCGCCGCCACCCGGCTGCGCCGCAGCGCCCCGGACCTCGGGAAGCCGAAGGTGTTCCGGATCTACCGCGACCTGCGCTTCAGCAAGGACAAGACCCCCTACAAGACGTCGATGAGCGCCTCGGTGCCACACCGGCCTCGCGGCGAGGGGGACGGCCGCGGCGTGGACACCGGCTACTACGTGAACGTCGGCCCGCGCGGGCTGTACGTCGCCGCCGGCGTGTACCACCCGGGCCGGCCGGAGCTGGAGCGGCTGCGGGCCGCCATCGCCGACCCCGGCACCGGCGGGGAGCTCGACGCCGTCCTGCGCCCGGCCGCCGGCAAGGGTCTTGAGCCGTGGCTGGACCCGTTGCAGCGGATGCCCAGGCCATGGCCGGCCGACCACCCACGAGCCGACCTGCTCCGGGCCCGCTCCCTGATCCTCAACCGCCAGCATGAACGCGCCCCCTGGCTGCTGACCGCCGAGCTGCTCGACCGCCTGGTCGCCGACTGGCGAGCCATGGTCCCGTTCAACCGCTGGTTCGAGCGCGTGCCCTGACGACAGGTCACCACGCGGGATCGGCGTGGCGGCAGCCGCCTGGGACCAGCCTTGGGCCGACGAACACCAGCAGCACGGCCGGGCCAGCGCGCCGGCGGCAGGACCCGACGCGGCGGCGTGGCTTCCGCCGCCTCAGACCAGCCTTGGGCCGACGAACACCAGCAGCACGGCCGGGTCGGGACCGAGGTTCTTGAGGGCGTGCTTGGAGCCGGCCGGGGCCAGGACGGCCTCGTACTGGCCGGCCTCGGCGGTGTCGTCGTCCACCCGGACCAGCACCCGGCCGGCCAGCACCAGCAGCACCTTGTCCGACCCCTCGTGGACATGCAGCAGCTGCTCCTGCCCCGGGTCGAGGCAGTACAGGTCGGTCAGGGTGCGATCGGTCTCGAACACCCGGTGCTTGGCCATGCGCCGTTGATCGAACGCGATCAGCTCGGCCAGCCTGGTTCGCTCCATCGGTTCCCCGTTCCTCGAGGCGGTCTCACCATCTAGGACAGATCTCGCGACTGCGTTGGGGGTCCGCGTCGGCCGGACAGAGCAGGCTAGACTGGCCGCCCCCGTCCGTGCACGTTGGAGGCTCCATGAAGGTCACGCTCGCCAAGGCCGACGCGGTCACCGCCAAGGCAGATCTGCTCGCCGTGCCGGTGTTCGCCGGGCCGGAGCTGGGCCCGGGGGCCGAGGAGGCGGTGGCCGCCCTCGGCGCGCCGGTGGCGCCGCTGCTCGAGGCCCGCGGGTTCACCGGCAAGGTCGGCGAGACGGCCGCCCTGCCGACGCTCGGCCGCCTGCCGGCCACCGTGCTGCTGCTGGTCGGGGTGGGGGAGCGGGCCAAGGTGGACGCCGAGGCTCTCCGCCGGGCCGCCGCGGCCGTGGTGCGCCAGGGCCGCGGGAGCCGCAAGGCCGTCACCACGCTGCCCCAGGCGCTCCCCGCCGACCCGGCAGGCGCCGTGCGGGCGGTGACCGAGGGGGCGCTGCTGGCCGCCTACCGGTTCGACAAGTACAAGAAGGCCAAGGCCGACGGGGCCAAGCCAGCCGCCGAGCTGGCCGCTCTCGCCATGGTGGCCGCGGGAGCCACGGGCCGGGGGTCCGGAGGGCGGGCCGGGCTGGCCGGCGCCCTTGCCGCCGGCCAGGCCAGGGCCACGGCCACCAACCTGGCAAGGGACCTGTCCAACGAGCCGGCCAACGCCCTGCACCCGGCCGACCTGGCCGCCGCCGCCCGCAGGCTGCTGGCCGGCAAGGGCGTGACCGTGAAGGTCAAGGAGGAGAAGGAGCTGGCCAAGGAGGGCTTCGGTGGCATCATCGGGGTCGGTCAGGGCGCCGAGCACCCGCCGCGCCTGGTTGAGCTGCGCTACCGGCCGGCGCTGAGCAGGAGCCGGGGGGCGGCCGGCGAGGTGGTCCTGATCGGCAAGGGCATCACCTTCGACTCGGGCGGGCTGTCGCTCAAACCGGCCGACTCGATGAAGACCATGAAGACCGACATGTCGGGGGCGGCGGCGGTCCTTGCCGCCATGAGCGTCCTCGCCGAGCTCGACGTCAAGGTCGGCGTCACCGGCTATCTCGCCTCGGCCGAGAACATGCCTTCGGGCAGTGCCACCCGCCCGGGCGACGTGCTGACCATGAAGAACGGCAAGACCGTCGAGGTGCTGAACACCGACGCCGAGGGGCGGCTGGTGATGGCCGACGCGCTCGCCCTCGGCGCCGAGGCCAAGCCGGACGCGATCATCGACGTTGCGACGCTCACCGGCGCCTGCGCGGTCGCCCTCGGCAACCGCTACACCGGGCTGATGGCCAACGACGACGCGCTGGCCGCCGAGCTGCTGGACGCCGCCGCCGAGGCCGGCGAGCCGACCTGGCGCCTGCCCCTGCCGCCCGAGTACCACAAGGACATCGAGAGCGACCTCGCCGACCTCAAGAACGTCGGCGACCGCTACGGCGGTGCCCTGGTCGCCGGCCTGTTCCTCCAGGAGTTCGTCGACGGCCGGCCCTGGGTGCATCTCGACATCGCCGGCCCGGCCAGGGCCGAGTCCGAGGACGGCTACCTGGGCAAGGGCTCCACCGGGGTGAGCGTCCGCACCCTGCTCTCCTGGCTCGAACGCCGCGGCGCCGCCGGCTGATCACGCCGACCGGACCGGCCGTGCTCCACGGGCAGGTCGCCTGGTGGGCTGGGTGGGCCCTGCTGCGGGCATCCGCCGGCCGCCGCGCCTTCACGCTGCCGCCCTCCGGCCCGGCGGCCGCGGTCCACCTGACCACCGTCGTCCGGCTGCCCGCCGAGATCACGGCCGCGCTGGCCCCGGCCCTGGACCGGCTCCGGGCCGTCGGGCCGCTGCACCACTACTACCCGCCGGCGGCCATGCACCTGACCGTCCAGAACCTCGACCCGCTGGGCGTGAACGGCGACCACATCACCGGCCTGGGTGTCGACCGCGACACCACGACGATGCCGGGTGTCGACGGCGACCCCGCCCCGCTGCTGGCCGAGGTGCGGGGGCTGGTCGGCGCCCACCCGCCATTCCAGGTGGCCGTTCGTGGCCTCGGTGCCGCGCCGGCCACGGTCTTCGCCCTTGCCTTCCCCGACGACCCGACCCTTCGGTCGCTCCGGGCCGAGCTGGCCGGCCTGCTGGCCGGCAAGCGCCTCGGACGAGTCCCGTCCGGGACGGAGCGGCGCCGCCTCGGGCGCGGGTCCGGGTCGCGCCGCGCCCTCGGCCACGCCAACCTGGTCCGGTTCTCCGGCCCCGTCACCGCCGCGTTCCTGTCCGAGCTGGCCCGACTGCGCCGGCAGGACTTCGGCTGCTTCGCCGTCGGCGAGGTGGAGCTGGTCCGCACCGACCGGTTCCTGTCTCCGGAGGGCACCACCGTGCTCGAGAGGATCCGGTTGACCGGGCGGTCCGACTAAGCAGCAGCTCAGAAGTCCTGCACGTAACTCAAGGCGGCGACCAGGAAGTACTCGCGGGGTTACGGCCAAGACTTCTGGTGACCTGCTTTAGAACACCGGCCAGGTCTCCGGGTTCGAGGGATCCGCGGGCAGCGCGTTGGCGGCGCGCAGGCTCCACGGCCGAACGGATGGTTCGGCGCCGCCTGCGGCGCCGGATGCGTGTCCGCTGTTCTAGGGGTCCGGGCCCTGGGCGCGGATCCTCTTGACGGCGACGAGGGCGGACCGGAGCTCGCGGATCCAGTCCGCCTCGTGGGTGCCGACCAGGCGAACACACCAGGCCAGGGCGTCGCTGCGGCTGCGGGCGACGCCGGCGTCGATGAGGGTGTCGAGCACCCGGCGTTCGGGCAGGCGCAGCCGGGTCATCACCGGCACGCTGAGGGTGGTGAACAGCAGGCGTTCCCCGCCGCAGTCCACGCCCCAGGACACCCTGCGCCGGAAGCGGCGCTCCAGCTCGGCGGCCAGGAGCACCCGCGGCTCGCGGGTCTCCTCGCGGAACCGCCGTGCCCGCTGCAGCGGGTCGTCGCCGCCGTCGGGCAGCGAGCCGACCACCAGGATCTCCTCGCCGTCGGCGGTCACCTCTGGGGGACCGGCGAACCAGCCGGCGGGCAGCCGCCGGCCGAGCCACTCGGCCACCTCGCGAACGATCTGCTCCTGCTGCATTCTCATTACAGTATTACTCGTAGCTTGCCGGACAACGACGTTTCCGGTGAGGGACGAATGGTGGGAAACCCGTTCCGACGAGCGGTTTCGACCGGCTTGCTTTTCCACATGGGCGATCCGGGCCGGTATCATCCCGACAACGGCAGCAGACAAGGGGAAGCCCCCGTGCAGATCGATTTCAGGTCCTCGGAACGGTCGAGCCTCGGTGTCGAGGTCGAGCTCGAGATCGTCGATCTGGAGTCGAGGGAATTGCGCAGCGGGGCGTCCGAGGTCCTGCCGCTGCTCGGCCGGGACCACCCGAACGGTGTGCACCCCAAGGCCAAGCACGAGCTGCTCGAGTCGACCGTCGAGATCATCACCGGCGTCTGCACCACGGTCGAGGAGGCCCGCGGGGACCTGGAGGGCACCCTCGGCCAGCTGTACCCGCTGATGGACGAGCGCGGCATGGGGCTGATGTGCTCCGGCACCCATCCGTTCTCGGACTGGGCCACCCAGGAGATCAGCCCCAGCCCGCGCTACGCCCAGCTCATCGAGGACATGCAGTGGATGGCCAGGCGCCTGCAGATCTTCGGCATCCACGTCCACGTCGGCGTGCGCTCGCCCGAGAAGGCAGTGGCGATCGTCAACACCCTCACCAGCTACATCCCGCACTTCCTGGCCCTGTCGGCGTCCAGTCCCTTCTGGAAGGGCACCGACACCGGACTGGCCTCGTGCCGCAGCAAGGTGTTCGAGGGCCTGCCGACGGCCGGTGTGCCCTACCAGCTCTCCGGCTGGGGACAGTTCGAGCAGTTCATGGACACCTTGATCTCGGCCAGGACGATCCACACGATCCGCGAGGTCTGGTGGGACATCCGACCGCACCCTGGCTTCGGCACGGTCGAGCTGCGCATCTGCGACGGCCTGCCGACGATGGGCGAGGTCGCGACCGTGGCGGCCATGAGCCAATGCCTGGTCGACCGGCTGAACACCTTGATGGACCGGGGCTACACGCTTCCGGTCCCGAGGAGCTGGATCATCCGCGAGAACAAGTGGCGGGCCGCCCGGTACGGGCTCGACGCCGAGATCATCCTCGACGACCAGGGCCGGCTCCAGCCGGTCCGGGAGGCGATCGAGGAGCTGGTCGACGAGCTGACGCCGGTCGCCCGCCGGCTTGGCTGCAGCGAAGAGCTGCGCAACGCGCTCGCCATCATGGAGCGTGGTCCGAGCTACATCCGACAGCGTGAGGTTATTGCCGCGGGGGGCGCCATGACCGACGTCGTTGACAGCCTGGTCAGGGAGCTCCGCACCGATCGCCTGACGCCCGCATCAAAGCCAGCCATACCGTGACTCTCGACCTCTCAACCTTCCTGGCCACCCACAACCCCGAGCTCATCCATCTCCGGCGCCACCTCCACGCCCACCCGGAGCTCGGGAAGGCCGAACGGCAGACCACCGCGCTGGTCGCCCGCCGCCTGGAGGCGGTTGGCCTACGACCCCGCCTGCTGTCAACCGGAACGGGGCTGACCTGCGACATCGGCGGCGGCGACGGGCCAACGGTGGCCCTGCGGGCCGATCTGGACGCGCTGCCCCTGCAGGACGAGAAGGACGTGCCCTACCGTTCGACCGTCCCAGGGGTCTGCCACGCCTGCGGCCACGACGTGCACACCACCATCCTGCTGGGTGCCGGCCTCGCCCTCGCCCAGCACGCCGACCGGCTGCGGGGCCGGGTCCGGCTGCTGTTCCAGCCGGCCGAGGAGTGCCTGCCCGGCGGCTCCATCGACGTCATCAGCGATCGGGTGCTGGAAGGCGTCAGCGCCATCTACGCCCTGCACTGCGACCCCAAGCTGGAGGTTGGCCGGCTCGGGGTCAGGGTCGGGGCCATCACCGCGGCCTCCGACCTGGTCGAGGTGCACCTGTCCGGGCCGGGCGGGCACACCGCCCGCCCGCACCTGACCGCCGACCTGGTCTATGTGATCGCCCGGGTGGTCACCGACCTGCCGGCCGCCCTCTCGCGGCTGGTCGATACCAGGGCCGCCCTCAACATGACGTTCGGGGCGATCGAGTCGGGAACCGTGCACAACGCCATCCCCACCACGGCGGTGGCCAGGGGGACCCTGCGGGTGCTGGACCGCTCGGTCTGGGGCGAGGCGCAGAAGCTGGTCGAGCGGGTCCTGGAGGCCACGGTTGCCCCGTACAACCAGGTCACCTACCGCCTGGACTATCAGCGGGGCGCGCCCCCGGTGGTCAACGACGAGACCGCCACCGCCGTCTTCGCCACCGCCGCCCGCACCGCCATCGGCGACGAGGCCGTGCTCAACGCCCCCCAGAGCATGGGCGGCGAGGACTTCTCCTGGTACCTGGAGGAGATCCCTGGCTCCATGGCCCGCCTCGGGGTCCGCATCCCCGGCACCGACCTGGACATCCACGCCGCCTCCTTCGACGTGGACGAGCGGGCGATCGCCGTCGGCGTGCGGATCCTGGTCGAGACCGCCCTGCAGGCCCTCGACCACTACGGCGCCGTCCAGGCGGGAGGCCGTTTGCGGGCGGTCTCGCCGGGGAGGGTGGGGGTGGGGAGGTGACCACGCGTTCTGACCCGGGGCGGAGACCCGCACGCTCGGACCCGGGGCGGATGGTCCTGGGGCGTTCTAGGTTGGGGGCATCGGGACCGGCCGGCTGGGCCGGTCGCGGTGGATGACGCTCAGCGAGTAGCGCAGGGGGGAGCTTCCCCGGTTGCGGTAGGCGTGCGGGCGGTCGGCCACAAAGGCGATCGCGTCGCCGGCTCCGACCTGGTGGGGATCCCCGTCCAGTTCGAGCGTGAGCTCGCCGTCGATCACCAGCAGGAGCTCGCGGGTGCCTGAGGGGTGGCCCTCGGACGCGTAGCCGTCCCCGGCGACCATCCGCACGTCCCACAGCTCGACCTGTTGGGAGGTGCCCGATCCGACCAGCAGCCGGGCCGAGCTTCCCTGGTGTCCTCCGGTCCAGAGGGTGACCGCCTCCTCCGCGCGCACCACCCGGGCGCTCGGCACCTCGGGGGCCTCGACCAGACTGGCGATGGAGACGCCGAGGGCGGTGGCCAGACGGCAGATGGTGGCCACGCTTGGATTGGTCCGGGCCTGCTCGACCTGCGAGAGCATCCCCTTGCTGACACCGGACCTGGCCGCCAGGTCGTCCAGCGTCCAGGCCAGGCTGGTCCGCTGGGCACGGACGTTGCGTCCGACCGCCGCGTTGACGTCCCGCGGTTCCGGCACCGCGTCCTCCCCCATCGTTGTAGCAATAAACTGGTCGACAGGTTCAGTATAGTGCAGTACAATGCAGTGTACCAAGCGTTCACTGTACTGGGACCTCGCTGGTGAGGCCACCCAAGATGCTGGGAGCCAACAATGGGACTGTTCTGGGTCGTGCTCACCCTGCTGGTTGTCGATCTGGCCGCGCTCCTGTTCGCCGCCGACACCCGCCCCGGCCTGCAGCACTCCGCTCGCTGGTGGCACCGCCGCCCGACCGGCTGAGCAGGGCTGCCGTCCTTGAGCCTCGGCGTGCCGCTCGGCTTCAGTTCCGGCTTGTGCTGGGGGGCGGCCGACTTCTTCGGCGGCGTCCAGTCTCGTCGTCTGCCGGCGCTGACCGTTGCCTTCTGGAGCCAGGTGGCCGGCGCCCTGGCCCTCGCCGGCGCCCTGGCCGTGCTGGGTGCACGCCCGGCCGCGGCCGGGGTCGCCTGGGGCCTTGTCGCCGGGGTCGGCAGCGGAAGTGCCCTGGTGCTCTTCTACCGCGGCCTGGCCGAGGGGACCATGTCGGTGGTGGCCCCGATCTCAGCCTGCGGGGCGATCGTCCCGGTCGCCGCCGCCCTCCTTGCCGGCGACCGGCCAGGCGCCATCGCCGGGGTCGGTGTGCTCGCCGCCATCGCCGGCGTGATGCTCGTCTCCCGGACCCCCAACCCTCCGCGGGCCCGGACCGGGAGACCGGGCGGGTCGGGGCCGGTGTTCGCCATGGCGCTCGGATCGGCGCTCGGCTTCGGCCTGTTCTATGTGTTCGTCGATGCCGGGACGGCGGTTCCCGGCGGCTCACCGCTGTGGGTGATCGCCGGGGCCAGGGCGAGCTCGCTCCTGGTGTTGTCAATCATCGCGCTTGTCGGTTGGCGGTCGGGGTTGCGCTGGCCGGGTCGCCGGCTGGGCCCGGTGGCGCTCGTCGGGCTCGCCGACACCGGTGCCAACCTGCTCTTCGCCTATGCCGCGACCACCGGCAATCTGGCCGTGGTGGGCGTGCTCGGGTCGCTGTACCCGGTCGCCACGGTGGTCCTGGCCCGGTGGCTGCTGGGCGAACGCCTCTCCGGAGGGCAGAACGCCGGCGTCGTCCTCGCCCTGACCGGTGTCGGACTTCTGGCCGCCGCCTGATCAGGTGCCGCGGCCGCTGCGCTCCTTGAGCTGTAGGCTGCCGGGTATGCACTCCGACCTTGCCTTCGCCCTCGAGCTGGCCGACCTGGCCGACGCCATCACCCTCGAGCGGTACCTCGCCGACGACCTGGTCGTGGAGACCAAGCCCGACCTCAGTCCGGTCACCGAGGCCGACCGTGCGGTCGAGCGGGTTCTTCGCAAGCGGATCGGCGAGGAGCGTCCCGGCCACGGGGTGGTCGGCGAGGAGTTCGGCGCCGACGAGCCCGCGAGCGCCCGCTGGATCCTCGACCCGATCGACGGCACCAAGAACTACCTGCGCGGCGTCCCGGTATGGGCCACCCTCATCGGCCTGGAGCGCGACGGCGCCGTGGTGGCCGGGGTGGTCTCGGCACCGGCCCTGCACCGGCGCTGGTGGGCGGCCAGGGGCGAAGGGTCGTTCGTCAACGGCCGCCGCATCCGGGTGTCCCGGGTCACCGATCTGTCCGACGCCGTCCTCAGCCACGCCAGCCTCGGGTCGTGGGAGCGGCACGGCCTGGGTGAGCAGTTCCTCGCCCTGGCCCGCGCCTGCTGGCGGACCCGGGGGTTCGGGGACTTCTGGAGCCACATGCTGGTCGCCGAGGGAGCCGCCGATCTGGCCGTCGAGCCCGAGGTCGAGCTGTGGGATCTGGCCGCCCCCCAGGTGATCGTCGAGGAGGCAGGCGGCCGCTTCACCGACCTCGGCGGGACGCCAACGCCCGCCGGGGGCAGCGTCGTCTCCACCAACGGCCTGCTCCACGACCGGGTGCTCGCGACCCTACGACCGTGACCGGCGGCCCCACGCCTGGGACGGCGCTGGCGGGCCGGGTGGCGCTGGTGACCGGGGTCAGCCGGCGGGTCGGCATCGGGACGGCGGTGTCCAGGCGCCTGGCCGGGCTCGGCGCCGCCCTGTTCCTGACCTCGTGGGCCGCACACGACCGCGAGCAGCCCTGGGGCGCCGACCCGGGCGGCGTGGACGCGGTCCTGGCCGAGTTGCGCACGACCGTCGTCTCGCCGGAGCAGCGGGTCGAGCAGCTGGAGGCCGACGACGCGTCATGGGTCACCGGCCAGGTCATCAACTCCGAGGGCGGGTTCCGCCGCTTCCGGTGACGCGAGCGCGCTACGCTGCCCCGGCACCCCAGCGGCGCGAGGAGGGTTGAGCAACGGTGCACGGTCCAGCCGGAGTCTTCACCGTGGTCCTGTACGAGACCGCGCTCGGCGGCCTGGCGCTGCTCTGGCTGGCGCCGCTGTGGGGGGTGGTGCGGCCGGGGTTCTTCAAGCTGGCCGGGGGAACCGCCCTGGCCTGCGCGCTGCTGGCCTGGCTGGCCGGCCGGAGCGAGCTGACCGCCGCCGGGGCCGCCGGCCGCACGGCCGCCGTCTGGCTCGGCGTGTTCACCGGCGCCGTGCTCGCCTGGCAGATCCTGCTGTACGCCCGCGTTCCGGCGGCCCGCTGGGCCGGCGTCGCCGCGGTCGTTCCAGGCCTGGTCGCCGGCTGGCCGCTGGCCGAGCTGAGCGGCCGCCCGGCCCTCGGGGCGCTGGCCCTGGCCACCGGAGCCCTGTTCCTCGGCGCGACCATGGACGGCCTGCTGCTGGGCCACTGGTACCTGGTTGACCGGCGGCTCTCCAACCGGCCGATCGCCGCCCTTGCCACCTGGCTGGTCGCCGGGGTGGCGGCCGCCCTGGTCTCGGCCGCCCTCGGCGGGGCGAGGGGCAGCACCGTCGACCGGTCGCTCTCGCCCCTGCTGGCCTTCCCCAACCTCACCGTGTACCTGGCCGTCGGTCTGGTGCTGCTCTGCGGACTGATGGCCTCGTTCATCCGGGTGCTGGTCAAGGGCAACTCCATCCAGGCCGCCACCGGCATGTTCTACCTGGCCGTGATCATGGCCCTGGCCGCCGAGTTCGCCGCCAAGGTCTACTTCTTCCCCGCCTGAGCACGGTTCTGGCCCCCTGGACAAGGGGACCGGGCGACCAGCGAGGTCCGGGGACGGCGGAGCGCCCCATCGGCCGACCCTGCCCGAGGTGGCCACAGCCACGGCCGGCAGCAGGGCCTACGGGGCGACCAGGTCGGGGTCGATCCGGGCGACGGAGTTCCAGGCCGCTGTCCAGACGGCGCCGGCGGTCGTTGCCACCAGGCGGGCGCGGCGGAGATCGGGGTCGGAGGCGGTGGCCACCACCTGGTCGGTGGCGGGATCGACCCGGAGCAGGCCGAGCGAGGAGATCACCCACACCGCGTCCCTGGCCACGGCCAGGGTGGTGGCGGCCCCTGCCGGGATGCGGGCCACCACCCGCCTGGTCTTCGGGTCGATCCGCACCACCTGCGCGTCGAACGGGTCGGCCAGCCATACCGCGCCGGCGCCGACGGCGAGCGTCTGGCTGAAGCCGAGCGGGCCGCCGGCGTCGACATCACCGACGACGCGGTTGCGCTTGGGGCTCACCTGAAGGACCCGGCCGCTGGCCGTCGCCACCCAGGCGGCCGAGGGGTCCGCGGCCACCGCCACGGGGTTGGCGGGCAGCGCGATCTCGGCCACCACCCGCTTGCGGCGCGGGTCGACCCGGAACAGGGTGCCGCCCTCGTCGGAAGCGGCGGCGCCCGACTCGCCGCAACAGGCGACCCAGACCGCGCCGCGGGTCGCGCTGACCGAGATGGGGCCGCGGAGCGGACCGCCAAGGGAGATCCTCGCCGTCACCTTGTTGGTCGCCGGGTTGATCGCGAACATGGCGCCCGGCACCGCCACCGGCACCCAGACGGCCCCGGGCCCGAAGGCCACATCGGCCGGGCCGGAGCCGGTCGCGCCGACCGGGATCGTCGCCTCCACGCTGTTGGTGGCCGGGTCGATGCGGGTGACGTGGTCGCTGCCGGCGACCCAGAGCGCCCCGGCGCCGGCCGCCATGCCGTAGGAGAGGCCGCCGATCCCGATCGTGGCCACCACCGGCGACGGCTGGACCGGCGTGACCGGCGGGGGAGCGGCGATGGTCGCCGGGGTTGTGGTCGCCGGTCCGGCCTTGGGCCGTTCGGCGACCACCCATCCGGTCACCGCCAGCCCGGCCAGCAGGGCGAGAGCGAGCACCCCAGCCATCCACCGGCGCTTGGGCGCTGCGCCGCGCCGGCTGGCCGCTGGGCGAGGGTGGCCGTCCTGCGGGTCGTCGACCCCCAGTTCGCCGTCCGGCGCCTGCCCGTCCCGGCTGGGGAGCTCGAGCGGTGCCTCGGCGCCGCCGGGAAGCAGACGCAAGCGCTGGCCGGCTCCTCCGGGGAGGACCCGAAGCGGCCGCAGGGGCCGTACCACCTCACCGGAGACGCGCTCCCTGGGCCGGTCGCCATCCTCGGGAGCCTGCCGGCCGGATTGGTCGGCGTCGTCGGGCTGGGTGGTGCCGGGGGTGGGGCGCGGACGGGCGCGGCCGCCGGGCAGGCCCCGGAGCGGCCGCTCGCCGTCCTCTGGCGGGCCGCGTCGCCCGCCCATGTACGTGGTCGTCACGGCCCCGTCAGGCCTCCAGCTCTCCGGGGCGCCGCACCCGCGACACCGCCAGCCCGTCGCCGATGGTGAGGATCACCGAATCCAGGCGCTCGTGGGCGGCGATCCTGCGCGCGTAGGCCCGCAGGCCCTCGGTGTCCGGGTCGGTCACCTTGGGGTCGGCGACCCGGCCCGACCACAGCACGTTGTCGGCGATGATCACGCCCCCCGGACGGACCAGGCGCAGGGCGTGCTCCAGGTACTCGGGGTACTCGGACTTGACCGCGTCCAGGAATGCGAGGTCGTAGCCGCCGTCGGTGAGCCTCGGGAGCACCTCGAGGGCCCGGCCAAGGATGGAGCGGACCCGGCTCGGCACCCCGGCCTCCTCGTAGCTCTCCTTGGCCAGCCGCTGGTGCTCCGGGTCGACCTCGATGGTGGTGAGAATGCCCTTGGGGGCCAGGCCGCGGGTGATCCAGACGCCGGAATACCCCCCGCCGGAGCCGATCTCCACCGCCGCCTGGGCGCCGACCCAGCTGGCCGCGAAGCGCAGGAACGCGCCCGAGTCGGCCGACACCGGCGGCATACCGCCGGAGGCGGCACGGTCGCGGGCGTGGCGCAGGACGTCGTCCTCGACCGCGGTCAGCTCGGCGAGATACGTGGCGATGGCGTCGGCCTGGATGGCCACGGCGACTCCTTTGACGCGGGCGTAGCTGCGGTCGGGACGCTTTCAGCCTAACCCCCCGAGGCTGCTGGCGGTATGGTCCTGACCCGGTTGGAGGGGGCTGTCGCGGAAGCGCCCGCGCCCGGATAGGCTGGGAAGACGCCCGGACGGGCGCCGCACGAGGGAGTACGCGTGGACCGAACGACCGACCCGACCCGCCGGCCAGGGCGCCTCGAGCCGGACCGCCCAGATACCGGCGAGCCGTCCGGGTCGGACGCACCCCCGACCACTCCCGCTCCTCCAGACGAGGACGGCGCCCCCCCACCCGGTGCCGGCATCCTGCGGCCTGCCCGCCGACCCGTCGACGCCCCGCCTCCCCGGGCCGTCGATCTGCTGGTGGACGCCCCGATCCCGCCAACCGCCAGGGAGCCTCAGGACGCCCCGGCGCCGAAGCAGGCCGGGCGGAGGGTTCGGCGGTTGGTCGGGGTCGGGGGGCTGCTGCTTGCCGTTGCGCTGATCGGCGGGCTGGTCGGAGGGTTGGTGGGGGTGGCGGCGACCCAGGGGTGGGACCTGCGGCCGGGGACGACGGCGACCTCGGGGACGACGGCGACCTCGGGGGCGGCGGGGAACCAGGCGGCGAGCCAGGCGGCGGTCCCGGGCGCGCCGGCGGGCGACCAGGTGCAGCAGGTCCTCGGCGCCGTGCTGCCGGCCGTGGTCAAGGTCGAGGTCAGGACCGACAGCGACAAGGCGACCGGCTCCGGGGTGATCTTCGCCGAGGACGGCTATGTGCTGACCAACGCGCACGTGGTCGACCGGGCGCGCACCATCGGCATCACGCTGTCGACGTCGGAGCCGCTCAGGGCGCGGCTGGTCGGTCGCGACCTGAACAACGACCTGGCCGTGCTCAAGGTGCGCCGGACCAGGCTGGCGGTGGCCAGGTTCGGGCGTTCCGCCGAGCTGCGGGTGGGAGAGGCCGCCATCGTGGTCGGGAGCCCCTTCGGCTTCCAGAGCTCGGTCACCACCGGCATCGTCTCGGCCCTGCACCGGGTGGTCAAGGTGCCCGACGGCGAAGGCGGGGAGCAGGGCCGAGAGCTGGTCGACGCCATCCAGACCGACGCCGCCATCAACCCCGGCAACTCCGGCGGTGCGCTGGCCAACGCCGACGGCCAGGTGGTCGGCATCTCGACCGCCATCGCGACCAACGGCGACGCCGACTCCAACGCCGGGGTCGGCTTCGCCGTCCCGATCGACGCGGCCCTGAAGGTGGCGAGGGCGCTGGTCGGCCGCAGGCCGGTCACGGTGCCGTTCCTCGGGGTCGAGTCCGACCGCGAGCTGAGCCCCGACGACGTCGACCGGTACCGGCTCGGCAACCGGGCCGGCGCGCTGGTCAGCCGGGTCGAGTCCCGCAGCCCGGCCGCCTCGGCCGGCCTGCGCAGGGGCGACCTGATCGTCCGTTTCGATGATCAGCCGGTGCGGGCCCGCGACCAGCTGACGGTCGCCGTGCGCCAGGCCGAGGTCGGCACGCCGGTGCCGGTCACGGTGGTCCGCCGCGGCCGGCAGCTCATCCTGCAGGTCGTCCCGACCGACCAGCCGAGGCGCTAGAGGGCTGGGGCGATGTTCAACGTCGGGCTGGGCGAGATCGCCGCCATCGTGCTGGTCACCCTGTTGCTGTTCGGCCCGGAGCGGCTGCCCGAGATGGCCAGGCAGGCCGGCCGCTTCCTCGGCAGGTTGCGGCTGATCACCCAGGACGCGCTCGACCAGCTGAAGGAAGAGACCGACCTCAAGGACCTGAACCTGCCGGACCTGCGCATCGGGTCGCTGCGCTCCCAGGCTCGGGACTACGTCCGCGAGCTGATGGACGTCGAAGGCCAGATGGCCGAGCTGGAGCGCGAGCGGGAGCAGCTCAAGGCCGCCCTCGACGCCGAGCAGGACGGCCAGGAGGGGTCCGGGGCACCCCGACCGCCGGAGGGGTCCGAGGAACCCCGGACAGGTACCCCGGTGGATCGCCAGGGTGGCAACACCGGCCCGCCACCGGTCGACCCCGACGCCACCTGACCGGGCGGGGAATCAGGTCAGCAGGGTGAGGCGCTTGCCGACCAGCGAGCGGGGCAGGGGCGGCACGGCGGCCGCGATCTCGAGCAGGGCCTGGCTGGCCGGGGCATCGGGGTCGGACACGACCAGCGGCTTGCCGGCGTCGGCGCCCTCGCGCAGCCGCAGATCGATCGGGATCTGGCCGAGCAGGGTGGTGCCGAGCTCGCGGGCCAGCGTCTCGCCGCCGCCGCTGCCGAAGATGTGGTGGCGCTCCTCGCAGGACGGGCAGATGAAGTAGCTCATGTTCTCGATCACGCCGGTGACCTTCATCCCGTTCTGCTGGGCGAAGGTGCCGGCCAGCACCGCCACCCGCTCCGCCGCCTCCTGGGGGGTGGTGACCAGCAGCATCTCCGCCCCAGGAAGCATCTGGGCCAGCGAGATGGAGACGTCGCCGGTGCCAGGGGGCAGGTCGGCGAGCACATAGTCGAGGTCGCCCCAGTAGACGTCGGTGAGGAACTGCTGGATGGCCCGGTGCAGCATCGGCCCCCGCCACGCCACCGGCTTGCCGGGGGGCAGGAAGAACCCGATCGAGATGACCCGCACCCCGTGCGCCTCCAGGGGCATGATCATGCCGTTGAAGCCGACCGGCTGGCCCGTCGCCCCCAGCATGCGCGGGACCGAGAAGCCGTAGATGTCGCAGTCGATCACCGCCACCCGATGCCCCTGGGCGGCCAGGCCGGCGGCCAGGTTCACCGTCACCGAGGACTTGCCGACGCCGCCCTTGCCCGAGGCGACGGCCAGCACCCGGGTGGTCGAGTCGTCGCCCCAGAAGGTGATCTTCTTCTGCTCCTGGGCCGCCCCTGGCCCGCGCAGCCGGGCGACCATCGCCCCGCGCTGGTCCTCGGTCATCACCCCGAGGTCGACCTTGACCCCGGTGACGTCGGGAAGGGGGGACACGGCCGCGGTCACGTCCTTGGTGATGCGGTCCTTGAGCGGGCAGCCGGCGACGGTGAGCAGGACCTCGACGGTGACCAGGCCGCCCGGGTCGATGGAGACGTCCTTGACCATGTCGAGGTCGGTGATCGGCCGGTGGATCTCGGGGTCCATCACCTGCCCGAGGGCTGCGATGACCTCGTCGCGCGTGACCATGAGAGACGATTCCCTTCTGCGCCGTGCCGGGCGAAACCGCCCGTCATCCTGGAGTGTAGCGACGGCTCGGGCGCCTCGCCGTGGCCGACCGGAGTAGGCTCGGGGCGATGGCCGACTACGACGCGATCGTCTGCGGTGGTGGCTCCAACGGGCTGGCCGCCGCCATCCGCCTGGCCGAGGCCGGGTGGTCGGTGTGCCTGCTGGAGGCCAACCACGATCTCGGCGGGGCGGCCAGGACGCTCGAGAGCACCCTGCCGGGATTCAAGCACGACTTCGGGGCCGCCTTCTTCCCCCTGGTCGCGCCCTCCCCCTCGATCATCGGGCGCGACCTGGCCCCGTACGGCCTGCGCTTCGTCCATGCGCAACTGCCGGCGGCCCACCCGTTCCCCGGCAACCAGGCGATCGCGCTGGGCCGCTCGGCGGTCGAGACGGCCGCCTCGATCGACAAGGTCCACCTTGGCGACGGCGCGGTCTGGTTCGGCCTCGACGAGGCGTTCGGCGAGGTGATGAAGCCGTTCCTCCGAGCCCAGATGCAGCGCTGGCCGTTCGAGGAGCTGGCCAGGGTGGTCGGCCGCCTCCGGCTGGCCGGGGGCCTCGAGTTCGCCCGGATGGTGGTCCAGGGCGTGAGCGCGATCGCCGACCGCTTCGAGTCCGAGCAGGCCAAGGCGTTCATCACCGGCCCGGCCATGCACGCCGACCTGCAGCCCGAGATGCCGGGAACCGGCATCTACGCCCTGCTGCTGTCGATGCTCGGCCAGCGCTTCGGCATGCCGGTGGCCGAGGGGGGCACGGGCATGATCACCGCCGCCCTGGTCGCCAAGGCGCGCCAGGACGGGGTGGAGATCGCGACCGGCCGCCGGGTCGGGCGGATCGTGGTCGAGGGCGGCCGGGCGGTGGCCGTCGAGGCCGGCGGCGAGCCGGTCAGCGCGCGCCGGGCGGTGATCTGCGCCCTCGACGTCGGCGCGCTGGTCCGTCTGGCCGGTCCGGAGTCGTTCCCGCCGCGCGCTCTGGCCGAGGTCCGCAGCTACCGGCCGGGGCTGGGCACCTTCAAGGTCGACTGGGCCCTGGACGGCCAGGTGCCGTGGGCGGCCGACGAATGCCGGCGGGCCGCCGTGGTCCACGTCGGCAACACCGTCCTCGAGATGAGCCGTTCCGCCTGGGAGGCGAGCCACGGCCTGCTACCGGCCAAGCCCACCCTGATCCTCGGCCAGCAGTCGCTGGCCGATCCGTCCCGCGCCCCGGCCGGCAAGCACACCCTCTGGGGCTACGCCCACGTCCCCGCCGAGCCGACGGGCGACGCGGGACGGCCACGTGCCAGGGCCGGCTGGGACCGTTCGACCGAGTCGTTCCTGGACCGGGTCGAGCAGGGCATCGAGGCCCACGCTCCGGGCTTCCGCGACCGCGTGCTGGCCCGAAAGGCCTGGACTCCGGCCGACCTCGAGGCGGCCGACGCCACCCTGGCCGGCGGCGACATCCAGGCCGGCTCGTTCTCGGTCGACCAGCAGATCCTGTTCCGGCCGGGACCGTCCTGGTGGCGCTGGGGCACTCCGGTCAAAGGCCTCTACCTGGGCGGGGCGAGCGTGCCGCCGGGCGCCGGCGTCCACGGCGCCTGCGGCGACCTGGCCGCCCGCCAGGCCCTGGCCGACCACGACCGTCCGCGCATGCTGGCCATGGCCACCGCCGGAGCCGGCCTGGCCACCGCCGCCCTGGTCGCCGCCACCCGCGCCCGGGGCGGCCGCCGCTGACGACCAGCTGGCCATGGCACCGGCGCTCCTGCGTGGCGGTGGGGGGAGCGAGCTCCCCCCACATGGATCGCGGACCACGCGTCCTACGCCGTCGGGACCACGCGTCCTACGCGTCCCCGACCCGCTCGGCGGCGCCCTCCCCCACGCTGAAGGCAACCGTCACGGTCAGCTCGTCGGTGCCCCGGACCACCCGGAGGGCGAGGCTCTGGTCCTCGCCGAGCCGGTCGAGCACCTCGTAGAGCTGGTCGGCGTCGGTGACCGTCCGGCCGCCGGCCTCGACCACCAGGTCGCCGGCGCGAAGCCCGGAGCGGTCGGCCGGGCCGCCCTCCTCGACCACCCGCACCAGCAGCCCGTCCCGCTCGGGCAGGCCGACGGCGCGGCGCAGCTGCCTGGCCACCCGGGCCGGGGCGATGCCGATGCCGAGCCGGGGCCTGGCCGGCGCCTCGCCACGGCCGAGCGCGTCCAGCCGCCGGCGCAGCTCGCCGTCGGCTGGCAGGGCAAGGTAGAAGCCGTCACCCAGCCGGTTGGTGTCGATCCCGAGCAGCCGGCCGGCGCTGTCGACCACCGGACCACCGGACGCCCCCCTCGGCAGGGGAGCGGTGTGCTCGATGCTGCCGGCGATCCTGCGGCCCCTTGGCCCGCGGAAGGCGCGCCCCACCGCCGAGACCAGCCCGAAGGTGACCCGGAGCTGCCCGCCGGGGTTGGCGAGGGCGAACACCGCCGCCCC
Organism: Actinomycetes bacterium; assembly: GCA_036003705.1. Lineage (GTDB taxonomy): Bacteria > Actinomycetota > CALGFH01 > CALGFH01 > CALGFH01 > CALGFH01. Next base: position 22,444 of record DASYSE010000118.1, read on the forward strand.
GACCCTGGCCTCGGCGTCGTCGGCCCAGGCGACGGCCGGGGCCCCGCCGGTGTCGACGGCGATCACGGCCAGGTCGGCGTCGACGTCGACCCCGGCCACCCGCCCGACGGCGCTGCGGTCGCCGGCGAACACGACGGTCGTCTCCTCGCCCCGGATGTTGTGGGCGTTGGTGGCAACCAGGCCGTCGGCCAGCACCACCCCCGAGCCCCGACCGCGGCCCCGGCCGATGCCGACCACCGACGGCCCCACCCGTTCGGCCACCTGGCCGACGGCCTCCTCCAGCTCACCCAGTACGCTCATGGCGCGACTCCTCTCCTGCTACTAACTTGTAGATTGCAAGTTACTAGCGAGAACAGGGAGACGCAACCACCCGCGTAGAGCACCGGGCGAGTATGCCCGGCGCGCATGCGGCGGGGCCTGCCAACGGTCCACCGTCGACGCACGCGACGCCGATACTCGACCGGGCACTCTGGCCTACGATGGCGCCATGACCGAGCGATCCACCACCTCACCACTGGACGAGGCCGTCGGCCGGGTCGGCGACCGCTGGACGCTGCTGCTCGTCCAGGCGCTGCTGGACGGCCCGCGCCGCTTCAACCAGCTGCTGGAGGCTCTGCCCGGGATCGCCCCCAACGTCCTCTCCCAGCGTCTCAAGCACCTGGAACGGGAGATGGTCCTGGTCGGCCAGCCGTACTCCCGGCGCCCGCCCCGGTTCGCCTACGAGCTGACCGCCTCCGGCCGGGAGCTGGCCGGCGCGCTGCGCCTGCTCGCCCAGTGGGGCGCCGACCGCTCCGGTTCCCCCGACCCCGAGGGCCTCCGCCACCTCGCCTGCGGCACCCCCCTTGAGGCCCACTGGTACTGCCCAACCTGCGCCCGCCCCGTCGAGGACAACGACACCGGCGACCTCCGGTTTCTGTAGCCGGCCTGCCACCTCCGCTCCGGGGCGGCATCCTCGCTGGAGTCCTCGGTCCATGTGGCGGGAGCTCCGGCTCCCACCACCGCCACGCAAGAGCGCCGTGCCGTGGTCAGGCTGGATGGTCGACCAGGGTGCGGCGGCGTTGGAGGACGCTGGCGACTTCGGCGCGGAGCTCGGCATCGGTGAAGGGCTTGGGGACGAAGCCGGTGGCGCCGGCGGCCATGGCGCGGTCGCGGGTGTGGCGGTCATCGGTGGCCGACATGACCAGGACGGGGAGGTCGTAGGTGGCGGTTGCGCGAACGGCGGTGAGGAGCTCGGTGGCGTCGATGCCCGGGAGGTCGAGGTCGACCAGGACCAGGTCGGGGCGCTCGGACCCGACCAGGCGCAGGCCATCTTCGACCCGGCCGGCCGCGACGACCTCGTAGCCGTCGACCAGGATGGCGGCGGCGACCGCGGCCAGGGAGCTGTCGTCGTCCAGGACCAGCACCTTGGGCGGGGTCTTGACGGCGGCAGAGACGGCTTCTCGCGCCTGGGCGGCGGCGCGGCGGCCTGCCTTGCGGGCCCGGTCGGGATCGGGCGGGGTGACCCGCAGGACCTCCTCGAGGGTCGTCCTCCCGGCCAGCGCCTTGATCAGCCCGTCGGCCCGCATGCTGCGCATCCCGGAGGTGACGGCCTCCTCGCGCACGGCGACCTCGGTCGCCCGGCCGACGATCAGCTCGCGCATGGCCCGTGTCACCCGGACGACCTCGAACAGGCCGACCCGGCCCTGGTAGCCGGTCTGGGCGCAGAAGCCGCACCCGGGCCCTGAGCGTAGCCCGGCCTGGTCGATCTCCTCCGGCTCCAGGCCGAGCAGCTCGAGCGTCTTCGGGTCGGCCTCCACCGGCTCCGAGCACCTCGGGCAGGGCACCCGGGCCAGGCGCTGGCCGGCCACCAGGGTCAGCGAGGAGGTGATCAGGAACGGCTCGACCCCCATGTCGATCAGCCGGCTGACCGCCGACGGGGCGTCGTTGGTGTGCAGGGTGGAGAGCACCAGGTGGCCGGTCATCGACGCCTGCATGGCGATCGAGGCCGTCTCCGGGTCGCGGATCTCGCCGACCATCACGATGTCGGGGTCCTGGCGCAGGATCGTCCGCAGCCCGCTGGCGAAGGTCAGCCCCACCCGCTCGTTGATCTGCACCTGGTTGACCCCGCCCATCTGGTACTCGACCGGATCTTCCAGGGTGACCACATTGATGTCGGGCCGGATCACCGAGGCCAGCCCGGCATACAGCGAGGAGGTCTTGCCCGACCCGGTCGGGCCGGTGATCAGGACCAGGCCCTGCGGCTCGGCCAGGGCACGCTCGACCACGACCCGGTCGCGCTCCTCCAGGCCGACCTCGGCCAAGGTCTTGGCCTTCTCGGTCTCCTTGCGCAGCAGCCGGATGACCACGGTCTCGCCATGCATGGTCGGCATCGAGGAGACGCGGGTGTCGGCCTCCAGCCGGTCGAGGCGGATGCGCCCGCGGCCGTCCTGCGGCTTGCGCCGCTCGGAGATGTCCATCCCGGACAGGATCTTCACCCGCGAGATCAGCGGCCCCTGGATCGGCTTGGGGACCACCGTCACCTCGCGCAGCAGCCCGTCGATGCGGAACCGGACCCGCACGTCGCGTTCCTGCGGCTCGATGTGGATGTCGGAGGCCCGGCTGTGCAGCGCCTCGCCCATGATCGCGTTGACCAGCCGGACCACCGGGGCGTCGTCGACGTCGCCGACCTGCTCCAGGTCCTCGTCGCGGTCCTCGACCGCCTCGAGGCCCTCGACGTCCTGGAGGGAGCCGAAGGTGTCCCCGCCGGACGCGGCCCCGCCGTAGTACCGGCCGACGGCCTCCTGGACGTCGGAGGCGGTGGCCACCGCCGTGCGGACCGAGGCCAGCTTGGTGGCCAGGCGGATGTCGTCCAGGGCGAGCACGTTGGTCGGGTCGGCCAGAGCGACCGTGAGCACGTCGTGGGCGAGGGTGACCGGCACCGCCCCGTGCCGCAGGGCGACGTTGCGGGGGAGCACGGCCAGCGTCTCCTCCGGGATCGGCATGCTGCCCAGGTCGAGGAACGGCAGGCCGAGCTGGTCGGAGAGGGCACGGGCGATCTGCACCTCGTCGGCCAGGCCGAGCGCGGTGATGACCTCGCCCAGCCGCCGACGACGGCCTTTGTCCTCGCGTTGGACGCGCAGCGCCTCATCCAGCTGCGCCCCGGTGAGGACCTGCCCGGCGACCAGCACCTCGCCGAGCCGGCGACGCCCACCCGGCGCGCCGCCGGCGGTCCAGCCCGTGCCCATTCGGCGGTTCTCCCCTCTCCTGGCGTCAACTCGTCCTGGTTCTATCGGCAGGCATCGGCCTCGCGTTGACGTGGGCGGTGGTCGCCCAGACACTGGCCGGCATGAAGCTCGGGCTCGCCCTCCCCCACTACGACAGCTCGTTCCCGGATCAACAGCCGGTCACCTTCGACCGGGTCGCCCGATATGCCGAGCTGGCCGAGTCGCTCGGCTTCCTCCAGGTGTGGGTCTCCGACCACTTCTGGCTGGACCTGCGGCGGTACGGCGGCCCCGCCGGCCGCCAGGGCACCCCGGAGTGCTGGACCATGCTGTCCGCCCTTGCCATGCGGACCAGCAGCATCCGGCTGGGCACGCTGGTCATGGCGGTCGGGTTCCGGTCCCCGACCCTGCTGGCCAAGATGGCCGCCACCCTGGACCAGCTGTCCGGCGGCCGGCTCGACCTCGGTCTTGGGGCCGGCTGGAACCAGGCCGAGTTCACCGAGAACGGGCTGCCCTTTCCTCGCCCGGGAGCGCGGCTGGCCATGCTGGAGGAGGCCCTGCAGGTGTTGCAGGCGCTGCTCGACGACGCCGGCCCGCCGGCCTCGTTCAGCGGCCGCTTCTACCGGGCGGAGCAGGCGCCGGTCGTCCCCGGCCCGGTGCAGCGGCCCCGGCCTCCCCTGTGGGTCGGGGGCCGTGGCGACCGACTGCTCGGGGTGGTCGCCCGGGCCGCCGACGGCTGGAATCTGTGCTGGTCGGTGACGCCCGAGGACTACCAGGAGCGTCTGGGGGTGCTGGCGGCGGCCTGCGAGCGGGCCGGCCGGCCCGCCGGCGAGATCAGGCGCTCCCTGGGCCTGTCCACCCTGATCGGGAGGGACGCCGGTGACCTGGCCGACCGCTGGCGCCGGCTGCAGGCCTGGACGCCGGGTGGGATCCTGGACGGGATCGAGCTGCGCGACTGGGCCGCCCCCCGCCTGGTCGGCACCCCCGACGAGGTGGTCGGGCAGCTCAGGGGCTGGGAGGAGCGTGGCGTCGAGCAGGTGATCTGCAGCTTCGCCGGCCTGCCGTTCTCCGTCTTCGAGGACGAGCAGCTCGACCTGGTGGGCGAGCTGGTCCTGCCCCGGCTGGGCGGATAGCCGCCGTCGACCGGGGATGAGGCGCGTGAGGCGGGAGGATCGGACGGGGCCTCCCAAGGGCGGATCCCCAACCGCCAAACCCGTCCCCCGTCCCACCTCACGGCCCCCATCCCATTCCCATGCCTGCGCAACGAGAAACGTGGGTCGGGTTGCTCACACCAGCGCCCGGGCCACCACCTGGGCGGGGGCGGCGTCGGTGGGGGGGAGGGGCCGGCGGGCGGCCAGCCGTTCGATCCGGCCGAGGCGGCGGGCGACGGCCAGGCGCCGTTCCCACAGGTCGACGACCACGCCCTCGGCCGTGGCCTGGATGTCGACCCAGTTCACCGGGTAGGTGGGGACGAACACCGGCGGCAGCGACAGCCAAGTCCGCACCGGGACCAGCCCCCGGACCCAGCAGCCCCCGTCGACCGCCACCCTGCCCTCGGGCAGGCGCATGATGCGTGGCTCGTGGGTGTGGCCGGTGAGCAGGACGGTCGCCTCCGGGTCGCGCCGACGCAGCAGCTCGGGCAGGTCGGCGGGAGGGACCTGGGCCTCCACGGTGGCCTCGTCGGGCGATGGCAGCCCGTAGGCGGCCGCCGCCCGGCGGAAGCTGCGGCCGAGGAAGGTGGAGAGCACGGCCAGCAGGGCCAGGTTGGTGAGCACGAACGACGACACCCAGCGCACCGCCCGGTTGCCAAGGTAGGCGATGCGACCGAGGTCGCCGACCAGCAGCCCGACGGCCAGGTTGAGGGCGATCGTCAGCAGCACCAGCGGGAGCGCGAAGTCGCGAAGGGCCCGGCCCATGAACTTGTAGAAGAAGTTCGAGACCAGCCACCAGGGGACCAGCAGCCCCGGCCGCACGTTGTCGACCTCGTCGAGGGCCAGCTGCGGGTAGCGGCCGCTGGCCGCCTCCAGGCGGTTCACGAACTCGTTGACCACGTGGTCGCCGACGGGCACGTCCAGCGGGTCGAACGGGTCGGTGCGCCGGTTCCAGCGGTCGAGCGCGTCGCCGTGCTCGGCGACGACCATGACCTCGCCGGTCCCGTCGGCGCGTTCCACCCGGACCCGGGCATGCAGGGCGAACTCGCTCACCCCGAACCGGTCGGCGACCGGCTTGCGGGAGCTCTCGTCCCAGGCGAGGGTCGAGTCATGGTTGCCGACCAGGTACACCACGGTCGCGCCAGGCCTGGCGGCCAGGCGGCGGAGGGCCGCACCGATCGGGGTCGCCGCCGGGCCGTCCAGGGCCCGCGCCACCCGCTCCTCGGGGGGGCCGCCGACCTGGAGCAGGTCGAGGATGTCGCCGCCGAGGGCGAGCAGCACCTGGCCGGGATGGCCGTGCAGGGAGCCGAGCAGCTCGCACAGCTCGGCGGTGGCCTCGAAGTCGTCGATCGGCCCGGTGTCGGTCAGGTGCAGGTCGGAGACGTACACGAAGCGGCCGCCGGGCTCCAGGCGCAGCTCAAGGTCGAGCGGGCACGGTTCAGGAACGATGGACAGACTCATCGGCACAAGTCTACGACCTGCGCCGTGCGCGGTAGGCTGGGCGGATCATGGACCCCAAGGAAGCGTGCCTGCGGGTGCTCGACGAGGCCGGCGACGAGACCCTCCACTGGACGGTGGTGCTCGACCGGGCCCTCACCCGGCGCCTGATCGACCCGTTCACCACCACCGATGTCCGCGGGGTGGTGGTCAAGAGCCTCGCGGCCCTCGCCAAGGAGGGCCGCGTGGTCAAGCAGGGCACCGGCCTGTACCGCGCCAGGCGGGCTGAACGCTAGAAGGGCGGGCAAGTATCCGGCGCCGCGTGCAGCGCCGAAGCGTCCATGCAGCCCTGGACCGTGCGCGCCGCCCACGCGCTGCCCGCAGATCCCTCGAACCCGGATGCTTGACCGGGCGTTCTAGCTCGGCGGCGTGCGCGCCGGGTTGGTGGTGGCGCCGTTGCCCTGGTGCAGCTGGGTCACCTCGGCGGTCGAGGCCGCGTCGGCGTTGTTGCCGGGCTCGGCCCTCGGTTCCCAGCCTCCACCGGCCTTGTCGGCCCGACGCTTCAGGCCCTGCCGGAGCTCCTCGCCCTTGGACCCGGCCAGCCGGCTGGCGACCAGCCCAGCCCCGATCAGCCCGGCCGCCCCGGCCAGCAGCCGGCGCCGGCGCCGGCGGGCGGACTCGCGGCGGCGCTGCCTGGCCCGCTCGGGCAGCAGCTTGTCCGCGGCCTTGCTGGCTTCCTTGCCCAGCTCGGCACCCTTGCGCCCGGCCGCGGTGGAGGCCCTGGCGAGCGCCTCCTTGGCCGCCTCGAGCGCGGCCATCAGGTCGTCGGTCCGGTCGGCAACCTGCTCGGTGACGGTCTCCTTGGCCTTGCCTGCCTTGGACTTGCGGAGCAACATGCGGCCCTCCTCCGGGCTCGTTGGCTTGATTGACTCGGTTCGCGTCTGCCTACCCGTCCCGGAAGGGGCGAAACGACTCGTGGCACGGGGCTAGACCTCGACCGGGATCGACGACGGAGTGAGCTCGACCAGGGTGCACTCCTTGCGCCAGCGGTCCACCGCGTGGTCGCCGTCGCGCAGGTTGAGCCGGCGGGGCAGCAGCACCGGGGTGACCCGGGCGAACAGCGGGTCGGACGGCTGGACCACCCGCGCGGAGGCCTCCACCTCGGCGACCAGCGACTGCTGCTCCTTGGAACGGGCGATCAACAGCACCCGACCAGCCTCGGCCAGCCCGGGGACCCGCTGCTCGGACCCGCCGGTGAGGACGTAGACGCGGCCGTCGAGGGTGCCGTACCAGACGGGCACGGCCCGCCCGCCGGTCCCTCCGTCGCCGGGCACCTCGATCCAGGCCACCGTGCTCTTCTTGAGCGCCTCGTCGAGCACGGCGGTGTCGGGCCCGCTGGACCAGGGCGGGTCCTCGTCGAGCACGGCCACCGGGACGCGGCCGACCTCGTCGCCGCCGACCAGCAGGACCAGCTCGTGGTCCTCGTCGGAGTCGACCATCACGCCGTGGACCTCGTCGGTGAAGGTGTCGATCTTGCTGGAGCCGCGCAGGGTGAGCGCCTGCTCCGGGCTGCGCCAGACGACGTCGCCGTTGGGCGCGAGCACGGCCATGGCCTCCCGGTACCAGCCGCCGGCACCGGTGTAGGACCGGCGCACGACGAACGGGGCGACCCGCCCCCTGCCGGCCCGGCCGACGAACACCGCCATCGCATCCTCGGGCTGGGCCAGCCCTTCGGCGACGAGCCTGGCGTCGGCGATGTAGACGTTGGTGAGGCGAACGTCCATCCGGTTCCTCTCCCGCCCTTCCAGCTGGCGTGCGGCGCGGCACGATCATAGAAGATGTGCCGATGCGAACGGTGGTTGCCTGCCGGGTGGTTGCGGCCGAGACCCCGGAGGTGCGGGGGTTCCTGGCCAGAGAGTGGCCGCTGGCCGACCGGCGCCTGTTCGGCGAGGACCTCGACTGGACCAGCCGGCCGGTGGTGGTGGAGGCCAGGGCCGGGCGCGAGCTGGTCGGGGTCGCGCTCGGCGAGGCCGTTGCCGGCATGGCCAGGCTGCACGACGTGCTGGTGGCCGAGCCGCACCAGGGCCAGGGGCTCGGCGGCCGCCTGGTCGAGCTGTTCTGCTCGAGGGCGGCCGAGCTTGGCGCCGGCCGCTGCTTCCTGCGCTGTCCCGACACCGCGCGCCACCGCCGCTTCTACCAGGGCCACGGGTTCGCCCAGGTCGCGCGCCTGCCCCGCTACTACCACGGCCGCGACTTCCTCGAGTACCTGCGCGAGCCGCTGCTTCAGGAGCCACGGGGGCTCAGGTAGGCGGAGGCCTGGAGGGGGCGTCCTCGGGCATCCGATCAGCTCGACGCGGCTTTCGGCCTGGCCCGGCCGGGCTGGAGAGTCCTTGACATGGTCGAACATATGTTCGAACATACCTCCATGTCGGCCACCGAAAGTGGTTTTAGCACCACTGTGGGAAGTTTCCGGGCAGCATGCGATCCGGGGGTGACCCTGGCCGGCGAGCGGCTGCTGCCGGTGGTCCCGGCGCTCCGGCCGTTGCTACCAGGCCAGGGGCTGCGCCGGGGGACCACGGTGGCCGTCGGCCGTTCCGCCGCCCTTGCCCTCGCGCTGGTGGCCGGGGCGTCGGCGGCCGGTTCCTGGGTGGCCGCGGTCGGCCTGCCCGACCTCGGGATGGTGGCGGCGGCCGAGACCGGCATCGTCCTGGAGCGCCTGGCCCTTGTCCCTGCCCCCGGTACCAGGGCGTGGCCGATGGTGGTGGCCGCCCTCCTGGACGCGGTCGACGTCGTGCTGGTGCGCTCCCCGGCCGGGCTGCCGGCCGGCCAGGCTCGCCGCCTTGCCGCCCGGGCCCGCGAGCGCGGGGCGGTGCTCATCCCCCTCGGCGCCTGGTCGGAGCCGGCCGACCTGCGCCTGGCCGTCGCGGCCAGCGCCTGGCACGGCCTCGGGCAGGGCGACGGCCGGCTCCAGGCCCGCTTGGTCGAGGTGGTGATCGGCGGCCGCGGTGCCGCCACCCGCGAGCGCCGGGTACGCCTCTGGCTCCCGGCCCTCGACGGCACCATCGCCCCCGCCGCCCTCGCCCTCGCCGGACCGCCCGAGGCCGCGCCAGAAGGAGTCCCAGAGCAGGAGGCGTTGGGGGCGGGGACCCCGGCCGGCCTCGCCCTCGCCGGGGAAGGGGATGCCCCGGCGGGGGAGGCCTGGGCTGTCGAGGCCCCGGGGGCGGCGCTGGCCGATGCGGGATGATCCGCGGTGCCCCGCATGCTGGTGGTCTGGTGCCCGGACTGGCCGGTGGTGGCCGCCGGGGCGGCGCCGGACAGCCTGACGGCCGTCGTCCACGCCAACCGCGTCGTCGCCTGCTCGCCGGCCGCAAGCGCCGAGGGGGTCCGGCCCGGCCTGCGCCGGCGCGAGGCGCAGGGGCGCTGCCCGGAGCTGGAGCTGCTCGCCCACGACCCGGCACGGGACGCTCGCGCCTTCGAGCCGGTACTGGTGGCGGTCGAGGCGCTCACCCCATGGGTCGAGGTCCTCCGGCCCGGCGAGTGCACCTTCCCCGCCCGCGGCGCCGCCCGCTACCACGGCGGCGAGCCCGTCCTGGCGGTCACGGTGACCGCCGCCGTCCACGCCGCTCTCGAGGGCCGGGGCGGCTGCCAGGTCGGGATCGCCGACGGGACCTTCGCGGCCGGGCTGGCCGCCCGCCAGCAGGCCATCGTCCCGCCAGGCGGCAGCCGGGCCTTCCTCGCCCCCCTTCCGGTGGCCACCCTCGACCGCCCTGACCTCGCCGACCTGCTGGTCCGCCTCGGCCTGCGCACCCTCGGGGACCTGGCCGTCCTGCCAAGGGTCGACCTGGCCACCCGCTTCGGCCCCGAGGGCGCCCGCGCATCCCGCCTGGCCGGCGGCCTCGACGAGCAGCCACGGGGAGCCCGACGCCCGCCACCCGACCTCCGGGTGGCGGCCGAGCTCGACCCGCCAGCCGACCGGGTCGACATCGCGGCCTTCACGGCCAAGGTGCTGGCCGAGGAGCTGGTCGCCCGACTGGAGCGGCTCGGCCTGGCCTGCACCCGTCTCCGCATCGAAGCCGAGACCGACCAGGGCGAGATCCTCTCCCGGGCCTGGCGCTACGACCCGGGATCGCGTCCTCTCCTCTCGGATCCCTCCGGCCGGCCGGCTGCCGTCATGGCCGAGCGGGTCCGCTGGCAGCTCGACGGCTGGCTGACCGGACGGGCCGACCGGCCCCCCGGGGCACTCACCCGGCTGGTCCTGGTGCCCGACGAGGTCGTCGGTGACCGGGGCCGCCAGCTCGGGTTCTGGGGCGGCGAGACCGAGGCCGGTCAGCGAGCGGCCAGGGCCCTGGCCCGCATCCAGGGCCTGCTCGGCCCCCAAGCGGTCGGCACCGCCCGCCTCCGCGGCGGCCGCGACCCGGCCGACCGGGTGACGTTCCTACCCACCTCCGACCTCCCGGTCCCAGACCCGGCCGGCATGTCCGGCGCCGTACCCTGGCCGGGACAGGTGCCGGCCCCAGCCCCGGCGATCGTCTACGCCGAGCCGCTCCCAGCCGAGGTGGTGGACGCCGCCGGCGCGCCGGTTTCGGTCGATGGCCGTGGCCTGCTCGGCTCGCCACCGAGCCGGCTCCGGGCCCAGGGCCGGCCCTGGTCGGCCATCACCGCCTGGGCCGGGCCATGGCTGGTCGACGAGCGCTGGTGGGACCCGGCCGCTCACCGCCGCCTGGTCCGCCTCCAGGCCACCACCGACCAGGGCACCGCCTATCTGCTGCGGCTGACCGGCGGGCGCTGGTTGGTCGAAGCCACCTACGACTGACATGGCGGCGAGCCGCCGACCCGGCGACCGGGGCTGTGGACAGTCGTTTGCGGCCGCCTCCTCCCAAACGTAGAACTGGCCTCCATCACGGCGCAGGACACAGGAGGAGCGGCATGGCAGCCACCGGCATCCGGGTCACCCCCGAACAGCTCCAGCAGGTCTCGGCCCAGCTCGACGCCGGCGCGTCCACCATCGAGGGCACGCTGCGACAGCTCGCGGGCAACGTGGCCCCGCTCGGGTCGGACTGGGCCGGCGTCGCCCAGGCCCGCTTCCTCGAGCTCTGGGCGGACTGGCAGCGCAGCGGCGCCACCCTCCACCAGGCCCTGACCGGCATCGCCCGCCTCACCGCCCGCGCCGGCGCCAGCTACGAGTCGGCCGAGCACGGCATCGCCGCCACCTTCGGCCGCACCTGACAGGTCTCCCTCGACGGTGTGGTGCCGCTCGTGACGCTGGGGCGCCTGGTGCCGTCTGCACGAGAAATTGTCGAATGAACATTACGGAGGGAATTCAGCAAGATCGGTCCCTGCGCGGCGCTCGGGAATTCAGCTCCAAACTTGCCACGCCCGAACATACGTTCGATCATCTGCCACATGGGATTCCAAAATCCTCCGATCCCTTGGACGGAACTGGAACGCCGGCTGGCCGGTCGTCCACCCCCTGCCAACCAACCACCCGGCGCAGACGGGGGAGACGCCCCGGCCTGGTCCCCGAAGCGCCAGCCCTACCAGCCACCCGCCGCCCCCAAACCTCGGCCGAGCGAGCGCGACCCGGGTGGGCGGGGGCGGCGGGGGCGGACGATGGTTGCCTACGCCGAGCTCCACTGCCACTCCAACGCGAGCTTCCTGGACGGCGGCTCCCACCCGGAGGAGCTGGCGGAGGAGGCGGCTCGCCTCGGCCTCGAGGCGCTGGCCATCACCGACCACGACGGCATGTACGGCATCGTCCGTTTCGCCGAAGCCGCCAGGACCCTGGCCCTCCCCACCATCTTCGGCGCCGAGCTGACCCTGGCCCCCGCCTTCGGTGCCACCAGGTCCGCCGATGGCACCACCCGGGCCACCGGAGAGAACCGGCCGGGCCAACAGCCCGGGGGCCCGCAAGCCCGGAGGGGCCAACAGCCTACGCGGACAGGGACCCCGGACCCGCCGGGGGAGCATCTGGTGGTGCTGGCCCGTGACCCGGAGGGGTATGCGCGGCTGTGCCGGGCCATCTCGGAGGCGCAGATGGCAGGGTCCAAGGGAGCGCCGCGAGGCGACCTGGCCAGGCTGGCGGCGCTGCACGGCGGCCACTGGCTGGTGCTGACCGGCTGCCGCAAGGGGTCGGTGCCAAGGAAGCTGGTCGAGGGGGGCCCGGCGGCGGCCGCGGCCGAGCTGGACCGGCTGATCCAGGCATTCGGCCGGGACAACCTCCACGTGGAGCTCTGGGACCATGGCGACCCGCTCGACTCGGCCCGCAACGACGCCCTGGTCCGGCTGGCCGACAGGGCCCAGGTCGAGGTGGTGGCGACCAACAACGTCCACTACGCCACCCCGGCCCGGCGCCGCCTGGCCACCGCCCTGGCCGCGGTCAGGGCACGCAGCTCCCTGGCCGACCTGGACGGCTGGCTGCCCGCCGGGGCCGGCGCCCATCTCCGGTCCGGGCTTGAGCAGGCGACCCGCCTGGCCCGCTACCCGGGCACCGTCGAGCTGGCGGCCGAGCTCGGCCGGGCGCTCGCCTTCGACCTGGAGCTGGTCGCCCCCCGCCTGCCCGACTTCCCGGTCCCGCCCGGCCACACCGAGATGACCTGGCTGCGCGAGCTGGCCGGCCGCGGCGCGACCCGGCGCTACGGCCCGCGAGGATCGGAGCGGGTACCGGGCGCCTGGCGCCAGATCGACCACGAGCTGGCCACCATCGAGCAGCTCGGCTTCCCCGGCTACTTCCTGATCGTCTGGGACATCGTGCGGTTCTGCGAGCGGGCCGACATCTACTGCCAGGGCCGGGGCTCGGCGGCCAACTCGGCCGTCTGCTACGCGATCGGGATCACCAAGGCCGACGCCGTCTCCCTCGGCCTGCTGTTCGAGCGCTTCCTGTCCCCGGAGCGCGACGGGCCGCCAGACATCGACCTGGACATCGAGGCCGGCCGGCGCGAGGAGGTCATCCAGTACGTCTACCAGCGCTACGGCCGCGACCGGGCCGCCCAGGTCGCCAACGTGATCACCTACCGGCCGCGCTCGGCCGTGCGCGACATGGGCCGGGCCCTCGGCTACGCGCCCGGCCAGCTGGACGCCTGGTCCAAGCAGGTGGACGCCTGGGGGCCGCTGGAGGTCACCGTCGAGCACGACATCCCGGAGCAGGTCATGGAACTGGCAAGAGAGATTCTGCACTTCCCCCGGCACCTCGGCATCCACTCCGGCGGCATGGTCATCTGCGACCGGCCGGTGGTCGAGGTCTGCCCGGTCGAGTGGGCGACCATGAAGGACCGCAGCGTCCTGCAATGGGACAAGGACGACTGCGCCGCGGTCGGCCTTGTCAAGTTCGACCTGCTCGGCCTTGGCATGCTCTCGGCCCTGCACGACACCGTCGACCTGGTCGGCACCCACTACGGGGCCGAGGTCGACCTGGCCGAGCTGCCCCAGGAGGCGGCCGTCTACGACATGCTCTGCCAGGCCGACTCGGTCGGGGTGTTCCAGGTCGAGAGCCGGGCCCAGATGGCCACCCTGCCCAGGCTCAAGCCCCGGGAGTTCTACGACCTGGTGGTGGAGGTGGCCCTGATCCGGCCCGGCCCGATCCAGGGCGGCTCGGTCCATCCCTACATCCGCCGCCGCAACGGCGAGGAGCCGGTCACCTACCTGCATCCGCTGCTGGAGCGGTCCCTGGCCAAGACGCTGGGCGTGCCGCTGTTCCAGGAGCAGCTGATGCAGATGGCGGTCGACGTCGCCGGGTTCTCGGCCGCCGAGGCCGACCAGCTCCGCCAGGCCATGGGGGCCAAGCGCTCCGGCGAGCGCATGGAGCGCCTGCGGGGCCGCCTGTACCAGGGCATGGCCGAGCGGGGAATCCAGGGCGCGGTCGCCGACCGGATCTACGAGAAGCTGGCCGCCTTCGCCAACTTCGGCTTTCCGGAGAGCCATTCGGTGTCGTTCGCCTATCTGGTCTATGCCAGCGCCTGGCTGAAGCTCCACTACCCGGCGGCGTTCCTGGCCGCCCTGCTGAACGCCCAGCCCATGGGCTTCTGGTCGCCCAACACCCTGGTCGCCGACGCCCGCCGCCATGGGGTGGTCGTCCGCGGCCCCGACGTCAACCTCTCCGCCGCGTCCGCGACCCTGGAGCCGGAGGAGGTCGGGGGAGCTGGGGAGGGGGCAGGCCGGGCAGCCGACGAGCGGGAGGGCGGGGAGCCCGGTTCCCCGGTCGGCCGGAGGCCCCCTGGGCACGTACCCGGCCGTCCGGGCACCTGGGTGGTGCGGCTCGGGTTGGGGTACGTGCGGTCGCTCGGGGAGGAGCTGGCCGAGCGGGTGGCTGAGGGGCGGCCCTATGCGTCCATGGCCGACCTGGTCAGGCGGACCGGGGTGACCGAGGGGCAGGTCGAGGCGCTGGCAACCGCTGGGGCGTTCGGCTCGCTGGGGCTGGAGCGCCGGGCGGCGCTCTGGGCGGCCGGCGCCGTCGCCCAGGCCAGGGCCGACCGGCTGCCCGGGACGGCGGTCGGGGTGCAGGCGCCCCGGCTGCCCGGGATGAGCCCGGTCGAGCTGGGCGCGGCCGACCTGTGGGCGACCGGGCTGTCGGGCGACAGCCACCCGGTGCAGTTCGCCCGCGAGCGGCTGGACGCGCTCGGCGCGGTCGCCGCCGACGGCCTGGCCGTCGTCCCGCCCGGCACCAGGGTGCTGGTCGGCGGGGTGGTGACCCACCGCCAGCGCCCGGCCACCGCCGGCGGGACCACCTTCCTCAACCTCGAGGACGAGACCGGCCTGATCAACGTGATCTGCTCCAAGGGGGTCTGGGCCCGCCACCGGCGGGTGGGCATGACCGCCGCCGCCCTGCTGGTCAGGGGGCGGCTGGAGCGGGCCGAAGGCGTGATCAACGTCATCGCCGACCAGCTCCGGCCCTTGCCGCTGGCCGCGGCCACCCGCTCCCGCGACTTCCGCTGAGCGGCCCGGTGGCCGGCTGACCAGCGTCGCCCAAGGCGACACCGCCCTGGGGACGCCGAGCTCGCCGAAGCGCTCGGTCAGGAACTCGACCCGGCGCAGGCCCGCCGCCGAGGCGGGCGCGGTCAGGGCCGGCGGGGGCGGCCCAGGGTGTGGCGGAGGGCCGGTTCCAGCTCCGGGAAGCGGAACCGGTAGCCGGTTGCCTCCAGGCGGGCGGGGTGGGCCCGCTGGCTGAAGAACAGCACCTCGTCGGCGAACTCGCCGAGGACCAGCCTGGGGCCGAACGTCGGCACGTGCAGGAAGGCCGGGCGGCGCAGGACGCGGGCCAGGGTCGCAGTGAACTCGGCGTTGGTCACCGGGTTGGGGGCGACGGCGTTCACCGCCCCCTCCAGGTCCTGGTGGGCCAGGGCGTGGACGTAGGCGCCGGCGATGTCGTCCAGCGAGATCCAGCTCAGCCACTGGCGGCCAGAGCCGAGCCGGCCGCCGAGGCCGAACCGGAACATCAGGGCCTGCTTGGGCAGCCCGGCCCCGGCCGCGTCCTGCACGGGCCCGGTGCGCAGGTGCACGACCCGGAGTCCCGCCGCCCGTGCCGGCTCGGCCGCCTCCTCCCACCGGCGCACCACCTCGGCGAGGAACCCGCCGCCGCTGTCGCTGGCCTCGGTGAGCACCTCGTCGCCGCGGTCGCCGTAGAACCCGACCCCCGACGCGGCCAGCAGCACCCGAGGCCCGCCATGCTCCGACCCGCGGGCTCCGGCGGCCGGCGGCACCCGAGGCCCGCCATGCTCCGACCCGCGGGCTCCGGCGGCCGGCGGCACCCCAGGGCCGCCATGCTCCGACCCGCGGGCTCCGGCGGCCAGCTCGGCCATGGTCTCGGCCACCAGCCTGGTGCCCCTGATCCTGCTCTCGAAGATCTCGGGCTTGGCCCCGCCGGTGAAGCGGAGCCTGTCGCCGATGCTCTTGGCAGCCAGGTGGACGACCGCGTCCGCCTTGGCGATGGCGTCGGGGTCGAGCCTCCCGGCCATCGGGTCCCACTGGACCTGGTCGGGCCCGGTCGGCCGCGAACGGGTGAGGCGCAGCACCCGGTGCCCCTCGGCGGTCAGGCGCCGCACCAGGGCGGTGCCGATCAGCCCGGACGCCCCGGTGACTGCCACCAGCATGCCGCGGTCCTCTCCCTAGGGCCGCCTGCGACCGGCGCCGGCGGCTCGACCTCCAGCAGCCCTCGATCCATGCGGGGGAGCTCCGGCTGCCCCGGCGCCAATCAACAGCGTCCGTGCCATGGTTGAGTCTACGGCCGGGGCTTGGTTGTGCCACCGGTGGCGGGGGGCTGGATGGCGCCGCGATCGGCCGGGTCCTGCTTGGCGCCGTTGCCGCCGCCGGCGAGCAGGTTGCGGGCCAGCTGCAGGCCGGCGACGCCCTGGCTGAGGGCCGCGGCCAGCGCCTCCGACAGCCCCTGGGCGCCGTTGAGGACGATCATCTGGTCGACCGAGGCGAACGGCTTGGCCGCCGCCTCCACGATCGCCGGCCACTTCTCGGCCAGCTGCTGGCCGATGACGGCGTCCTGGTTCTCGGCCAGGGCGTCGGCCCTGGCCTTGATCGTCTCGGCCTCGGCCATCCCCTTGGCCTGCACCGCCTCGCCCTCGGCCCGGCCCTTGGCCGCGGTCGCGGCCGCCTCGGCCTCGCCGATGAGCCGGGTCGACTCGGAGCGGGCGATGGCGTCGACCCGCACCCGCTCGGCCTCGGCGACCGCCTCCAGCCGGACCCGCTCGGCGCTCGCCTGGGCGTGCAGCTCGACCTCCTGGCGCTCGGCCTCGGCACTGGCGATGCGGGCGTCGCGGGCCGCCTTGGCCAGGGTGACTTCCTCGTAGGCCTTGGCGTCGGCCGGCTTGCGGATGCTGGCCTGCAGGCGCTGCTCCTCGCGCTGGGCCTCCAGCTCGGCGACCTTGGTCTCCTGGACGACCACGTGCTGGCGGGCGGAGGCGTCGGCCAGCGGCCCGGCCTGCCGGGCCTGGGCGGACGCCTGGTCGACCTCGGCCTGGAAGCCGGCCTGCTTGATCATGCTCTCGCGCCGGGCCTCGGCCTTGAGGGCGTCGGCCTGCTGCTCGGCCGTGGTCGCCTCCCGGTCGGCGTGGGCCTGGGCGATGCGCGCCTCCCGCGACACCGCCGCCGCGTGGGGCAGAGCCAGGTTCTTGATGTAGCCGGTCGGGTCGTGGATCTCCTGGACCTGGAGCGAGTCGACGATCAGGCCGAGCTTCTCCATCTCCGACCCGGACGACTGGCGGGTCAGGGCGGTGAGCTTCTCGCGGTCGCGGATCATCTCCTCGACTGTCATGTTGCCGACGATGGCCCGCAGGTGGCCGGCGAACACGTTGTGCACCTTGGCGTCCATCTGCTGCTGCTGGTCGAGGAAGCGGCGGGCGGCGTTGGCGATCGAGACGTAGTCGTCGCCGACCTTGAAGATGACCACGCCCTGGATGCCGAGGGGGATGCCCTGGTGGGTGACGCACTCGATGGACAGGGGGGCCTCGCGCAGGTCGAGCGACAGCCGCCGGACCGTCTGGATGCCCGGCAGCACCAGGGTGCCCTTGCCGGTGACGATGCGGAAGCCCATGCTCTCGCCGGCCCCCTCGGGCGAGGAGTGCTCGCGCAGGCCGGAGATGACCAGGGCCTCGTTGGGCTCGGCGACCCGCCACATGAGCTTGAAGATCGCGAACAGGACGGCCAGGCCGACGACCACGATGCCGGCCAGGATCTGGGGATCCATTGCTTCGCCTTTCGACGCAGCCCTACAGGGGGCTGACCACGACGGTCCGTGGCGGGAAGTACTCGATCACGACGACGCGGGTGCCGGTCGAGATGGTGTCCTTGGTGTCGGCGGCGTAGGCGTTGAAGGCCTCCGAGCCGCCCCGGATGGGGATCATGACCTCGCCCACCCGCTCGGGCCCGATGGTGCCGGTCACGCGGCCGACCTTCCCGATCACCTGCTGGTCGGCCAACCGGATCCCCGTTTCCCTGTGTCTCGGGCCGCTTCCCGTCACCGGTATCTTGCCGCATCTTGGCCTCCCGGTGTGAAGGGTCGCGACCCGGCCCGGCGGCGTTGACGGCCGGCGGCCCGGAGGGCTTGGATGGCGGCCGTGGACACCTGGGACCCGGAGCAGTACGAG
>DASYSE010000119.1:0-22936 GCA_036003705.1 Actinomycetes bacterium
CCGTCGCCCCGCAGGATGGCGACGATCGAGACTCCGGTGCGGGTGCGGGCCTGGGTGTCGGCGATCGCCCGGCGGGCGTAGGGGCTGCCGGGCCGGATCGGCAGCCAGTCGATCGCCAGGCCCTCGACCTGCTGCTGCAGCCGGGCCAGGTGCTCGACCAGGCGGGCCGCGCCGAGCAGGTCAGCCAGGGCGTCGGCCTCGTCGTCGGTGAGCTGGATCACCTCCTGGCAGGCGTCGGGGTCTTCGCGGTCGTAGACCAGCAGGTCGCGCCGTCCGGTGCGGTGGGTGACGACGCCGAGCTGGCGGCCGGCCCGGGTGGTGAAGTCGTGCCGCAGCCCGACCCCGGGGAGGCTGGTCTCCTGGATGTCCATCCTTCTGCCCGTCTCCTTGGGTCTCGGTCGAATCCCCGCCGTTCCAGGTCGGCGACCTCGTGGAAGCTGGCCATAGCCAGCGGCCCGGCCTCGCCCAGCCTCGGCTGCGCCGGCGTCGCGGCGGGCGGCACCGTCAGATCGGTGCTGGCTGGAGCGACGGTAGCGCACGACGCCCGGGGCCGGCGCCCGTGACCGGCGGCCGTTGAAGCAGGCGGTCGGGCTGGTGTAGCCTTGAAACCCGAAATATGCCCCTGAGCAGGCAAAACGTGGGCCGCTCCTGGGGCTCCAGGGCCAGCGAGGAGTTCTCCAGCATGGAGTCCAGCAACCAGGTCACCGGGACCGCGCGGGTCAAGCGCGGTCTGGCCGAGATGCTCAAGGGCGGCGTCATCATGGACGTCGTCACCGCCGACCAGGCCAAGATCGCCGAGGAAGCCGGGGCCGTCGCGGTCATGGCCCTTGAGCGGGTGCCGGCCGACATCCGTGCCCAGGGCGGCGTCGCCCGCATGACCGACCCCGAGCTGGTCCACCAGATCATCGAGGCCGTGTCGATCCCGGTCATGGCCAAGGCCCGCATCGGCCACTTCGTCGAGGCCCAGGTGCTGCAGGCCATCGGCGTCGACTACGTCGACGAGTCCGAGGTCCTGAGCCCGGCCGACGAGGCCCATCACATCGACAAGTGGCAGTTCACCGTGCCGTTCGTGTGCGGGGCGACCAACCTGGGCGAGGCCCTGCGGCGGATCGCCGAGGGCGCGGCCATGATCCGTTCCAAGGGCGAGGCCGGCACAGGCAACGTGGTCGAGGCCGTCCGGCACATGCGCTCCATCGCCGGCGGCATCCGCCGCCTGGCCGGGCTGCGCCCCGACGAGCTGTTCGCCGCCGCCAAGGAGCTGGCCGCCCCCTACGACCTGGTCGCCGAGGTCGCCGCCCAGGGTCGGCTGCCGGTGGTCCTGTTCACCGCCGGCGGCCTGGCCACCCCGGCCGACGCCGCCATGATGATGCAGCTGGGCGCCGACGGGGTGTTCGTCGGCTCGGGCATCTTCAAGTCCGGCGACCCGGCCAGGCGGGCCAGGGCGATCGTCGAGGCGACCACCTTCTCCCGCGACCCGGAGATCGTCGCCAAGGTGTCGCGCGGGCTGGGCGAGCCGATGGTCGGAATCGCCGCCGTCCCGGAGGGCGAGCGGCTGGCCGACCGCGGCTGGTAGCGCCGTGCCGCAGGCACCGAGGATCGGGGTCCTGGCCTACCAGGGCGACGTCCGCGAGCACCTGGAGGCGCTGGACGCGGTCGGCGCCGCCCCGGTCGAGGTCCGCGGCCTCGCCGACCTGGACGGGGTCGACGGCCTGGTCGTCCCGGGCGGGGAATCGACCGTGATCGGCAAGCTGGCCACCCGCTACGGCCTGGCGGAGCCGTTGCGGGAGCGGATCTCCGCCGGCCTGCCGGTGCTCGGCACCTGCGCCGGCATGATCTTCCTGGCCCGCGACGTCGAGGGGCCGCCACAGGACCTGCTGGGCGTGCTGGACGTGCGGGTGCGCCGCAACGCCTTCGGTCGCCAGGTTGCCTCCTTCGAGGCCGAGGTCGAGGTCAAAGGGGTGGACGGCGGGCCGGTGTCGGGGGCGTTCATCCGCGCCCCCTGGGTCGCCGAGGCCGGCCCGGCGGTCGAGGTGCTGGCCGAGATCGACGGCAAGGTGGTCGCCGTCCGCCAGGGCAACCTGCTCGCCACCGCCTTCCATCCCGAGCTGACCGGCGAGGTGCGCCTGCACCGGTGGCTGGTCGACCTGGTCGCGGAGAGGAGTACGACATGAGCGGGCATTCCAAGTGGTCGACCATCAAGCACCAGAAGGGCGCCAAGGACGCCAGGCGCGGCAAGCTGTTCGCCAGGCTGATCCGGGCCATCGAGGTGGCGGCCAGGGAAGGCGGCAGCAGCCCCGACGGCAACCCGACCCTGGCCGACGCCATCCAGAAGGCCAAGGACAACTCGGTGCCCAACGACACCATCGACCGGGCGGTCAAGCGGGGCGCCGGCGAGCTGGCCGGCCAGCGCCTGGAGCTGGTGACCTACGAGGCCTACGCCCCCGGCGGGGTGGCGATGATGGTCGAGACCCTGACCGACAACCGCAACCGGACCACCGCCGACATCCGGCACGTGGTCAACAAGGGCGGCGGCAGCCTGGCCGACGCCGGCAGCGTCGCCTACCTCTTCAACCGCCGAGGGCAGCTGGTGGTGCCCGGCGACGGGGTCGACGAGGACCGGGTCATGGAGGTCGCCCTGGAGGCCGGGGCCGAGGACGTCGAGGCCGACGGGCAGGGCTTCACCGTCACCACCGCCCCCGGTGACCTCCGGGCCGTGCGGGCCGCCTTCGACGCGGCCGGCATCCCCTACGCATCGGCCGAGGTCACCATGGTCCCGAGCATGTCGGTCCCCCTCGACCGCGGCGACGCCGTCCGGGTCCTGCGCCTGCTCGACGCCCTCGAGGACCTCGACGACGTCCAGGACGTCTACGCGAATTTCGATATCGCTGATGAGATCATGGCCGAAGTGAGCTGAGCATCACAGGCTCTGATGGCCTCCTGCGGGCGAGCAGGCCGAGATGACCGTCCGCCTCGAGCAGGCGCGGGTCACCCGGGTCCGGGCTCCCAGGGCAACGGCAGCATGGCGGCCTGGCCGCCGTCCACTACCACGACCGAGCCGTTCACGTACGAGCTTGACGGGTGGACCAGCCACGCCACCGCTCGGGCGATGTCGGCCGGCTCTCCGATCCGTCCCACCGGGTTGACGACCTGGCGGCCAGACAGGAGGTCGTCGGTGAGGAAGGGCTCGGTGAGGGGTGTGCGAACCCAGCCCGGCGCGACGGCATTGACGGTGATGCCACGCGGGCCCAGGTCCATGGCCATCGAACGAGTCAGGCCATGCAGCCCGGCCTTGCTGGCATCGTAGTCGGTCACATGCGGCTCGGAGGCGAACGCGTTGGTCGCGGAGACGAACACGATCCGTCCTGGCCGGCCGGCCGCCACCATCGCCCGTGCCGCCGCCTGCCCGACGAGGAAGCAACCTTTGAGGTTGACGGCCAGGGTCTCGTCCCACTGCTGCTCGGTCAGCTCCAGGAACGGCCGTTCGGCGCCCACGCCGTGCGAGCAGACCAGGATACCGGGGTCGCCGAACCGCTCGGACGTCCAGCTGACCAGGGACTGGGCCGAAACGGCCTGGGACACGTCGCAGGGATGGGCGGCCACGCGGTGGCCACGGGTCATCAGCTCAGCCGCCAGCCCGTCGAGCTCGATTGCGGTGCGGGCGGCGGCGACCACGATCGCGCCCTGCTCGGCCAGGACCCGGGCGATCTCGCGGCCGATGCCGCGGCCGGCGCCGGTGACGATGGCGACGCTGCCGTCCAGTTGCATGTCCGCCCTGCCTTGTCTGGCGCCTCAGGCCTCCTTCACGCTGGCGACGAAGCTACCCAATCCCTTTCCCATCCCGTAGCTGATCGTCAGTGCGGCCGCGGGGGTGACGTATTCGTCACGAAGCGGCAGGATCTTGTCACCGTTCATCACGTTGGTGGCGCCCACCTCCAAGTTCCTGGCCAGCGTGAGGCGCCCGCTCAGCTTCAGGGCATTGACGGGACCGGGCGGGCTCACCGGCAGGGCAACTTCACACCGCACGCCTGGCTCGAGCGGTCCCTCGGCGAAGCGCCCGCTCCAAAGGACAGCCCGCCGGCTTCGCTCGATTGCCTCCAGCTGGGTCCATCCGATTCCTGAATCCGAGAGGAACGGCCACTCGTGGCGCGGAGCGCGTATCACGTATCCGTAGTTGCGCTCATCCACCCACATGAGCTGTACCTCGGTCTGGTACCCCTCTGGGATGAATCGTGTCCCTGCCGTGGCAACGCCTCGCTCGAAGAGCGAGTTGATGACGGGGACCTGAAGCTCCTCGATCAGGCCAGTGTCGATCAATTCCGCGACCACCACGTCGACGGAGGAGGGAAGGTCGATCTCCCTGGCATCTCCACGTAGGACCTCGATCGTCCCGCTGAGCCCGTTCGCTCGAACCGTCTCCTCCAAGCAGTCGCACAGGTGGTCGTCAATTTCGACGGAGAACACCTTGCGTGCCCCTGCTTCAGCGGCGAACAGACTCAGGATGCCGGTTCCGGCACCGACTTCCAGAACAACGTCATCTTGCCCGACTATTTCTCGTATCGCGGTCCGAAACGAAGTTGTTCGCAACTCATCCCTGAGGCACACGTAGGCGAAGTCGCCACTGCCCCAAATATCGCTCATGACGCGGCTCGCCTTCTCGCAGGTCGCGGTACGACCCAATCCGTACTCCTCGTCGAGGAGTACCAGATGTGGACAATGCTGTCAAGCGACCTACTCATATCAATACACCCAACACCGTTCCGCTCCGGCGGATCATCAAACACGAGGTTCGGCGCGAGGGCAGCGGCAGCATGGGAGCCTCCCCGACGTCACCTCTCACCGAATTGTGTGGTGAGATCGGTCCGCTCGAACGAAAGGTTGCAGGCGGAGTGCCGATAACACCAGCGTGATCTCGAAACCGATGCGCAGCTTCCTGGCCGCCGAGGCGATCTTCATCCTCGGCTACTTCCTGCTACCGCCCTCGGGGCTCAAGACCGCCAGCTACACGGCGCTGGGCCTGTCCTCGGTCGTCGCGCTGGTCGTCGGGGCTCGCATCCATCGGCCTCGCCAGCCGCTGGCCTGGTATCTGCTGGCGGGCGGCCTGCTTGCACTCACGGTCGGCGACACGATCAACAATTCCTACGAATGGGTGCTGCACGTCGAGGCGCCGTTCCCGTCGCTGGCTGATGCCGTCTACCTGGCCTTCTACCCGCTGCTGGCGCCTGGGCTGCTGCTGCTGGTCCGGGCCCGGACGCCGGGCCATGACCGCAGCAGCCTGATCGATGCCATCATCATCGCGACCGGTGTCGGGCTGCTGTCGTGGATCTTCTTGATCGTTCCCTACGTCAGAGCTCCCGACCTGACGCTGCTGCAGCGCCTGGTCTCGATCTATTACCCGCTCGGGGACATCCTGCTGCTGGCGGTGGCCGTTCGCCTGTGGCGGGCCGGCATCCAGAGCAACCCAGCATTCCGGCTGCTCACCGCCAGTCTGCTGGCCCTGCTGGTCGGGGACACGGTGTATGGGCTGAGCCAGCTCACTGTCGGGTGGGTGCCCGGCGGCGCCCTCGACCTCGGCTGGGTCGTCTTCTACCTCGGCCTCGGCGCGGCCGCACTCCACCCGTCGATGCGGTCGCTGTCCGAGCCGACCGCCCCCCCGGCACCCCGGTTGACCTGGCAGCGTCGCATTCTGCTGACCGCAGCGACGCTGATGGCCCCGGCCATGCTGGTCATCCAGACCGTCAGGCACCAGCCGATCGACGTGGGGGTCAACGCCGCCGGCACGGTGGTGCTCTTCATCCTGCTGACCGCGCGCATGACCGGCCTGGCCGGCCAGTCGGCTCGCCAGGAGGAACGGGAACGGGCGCTCACCAAGGTGCTCGACGCGGCCCAGCAGGAACGAGTCCGTCTGGCCGCCGACCTTCACGATGGGCCGGTGCAGGAGCTCACCGCGATGACCTACGGGTTGGAGCGGGTCGATCGCCGCCTCCAGACCCAAGGGCCCGACGCCGCACGGGAGCTGCTCGGCGAGCAGAAGGCTGCGCTGGTCGACGTGACCCGCACCCTGCGCAACCTGCTTTCCGAGCTGCGCCCGCCCGCCATCGACGAGCACGGCCTGGCGGGCGCCATCAAGCTCCACGGGGACGCCTTCGCCAAGCAGGCCAAGATCGACGTCGACGTCGACGCCCAGGTCGACTCGCGGCTGGCGCCGGAGGTGGAGACCATCGTCTACCGGGTGACCCAGGAGGCGCTGACCAACGTGGCCAAGCACGCCCAGGCCAGTCATGTGTGGATCCGCCTGACCACCGACCAGCACACCGTGGACCTGACCGTTCGGGACGACGGGGTCGGCTTCGACCCCGCCCTGGCGGCCCGGCTGCTCAAGGATGGCCACTACGGCCTGGCCGGCATGCGGGAACGGGTCGAGCTTGGCGGCGGCCGCCTGACCTTGGATTCCCAACTCGGCCACGGGACCACCATCCACGTTGCGCTGGCCCCGCAATTCGTTTCCTCCGTCCTTCAGTAGGCCACTAGTCCGGGAGACCAACGTGAGCTTGAGCTTGCTGCACCGACCCGACGACACCGCGTCAGCCGGCCGCCCTGATGATCACAGCGAGGACCGCGGCCTCGCTGGGGCCGCCGTGCCGGCACCGGCCACGTCGGCGGGGCAGCCAGCCGACGTTTCGCCACCGGCGTCTCGCGTGCTGGTGGTCGACGACACCGCCAGCATCCGCAAGGAGATCCGGCTCCTGCTCGAGGACGCCGGGCTCACCGTGGTGGGGGAGGGCAGCCACGGCGCCGAGGGCGTGATGCTGGCCCGAGAGCTGCGACCGGACGTGGTGGTGATGGACGTTCGCATGCCGATCCTGGACGGGATCGCGGCCACCGGCCACATCACCCGCGAGCTTCCCGACACCCGCGTGATCGTGTTCAGCGCCTTCGACGACGAGGAGCTGACGGACGCTGCTCGGGCTGCCGGAGCGACCGGCTTCATCACCAAGGGCGCCTCCCCGGCGGCGATCGCCGCCGCGGTCCGGGACGCCGCCGGCTGATCCGCGGCCCCAGCATCCGGAATTCGACCTCTCGGGGCGGGTGTGACAGGATAGGGACTCTTAACCGGATCGACAGACTTAGCGGGATCCCACGATCCCGCGGTCGGTTCGGGGGAGGAGTCGTATGGCCAAGTCGCCCGCGATCCAGCCGGAAGCTGGAACCTGGCTGGCGTCGTGGTTGGAGGCGTGTGCCGAGCTGGACCGGCTGCAGGTCGAGAACCCGATGCTGGATGCAGTCATCGACGAGGTGGACGGGCGCCGCATCCGGATCGGCGACCGCTGGCTGAACGACTTCGCCTCCTGCAACTACCTCGGCCTGGACTTTGACCGCGAGGTCGTCGAGGGCATCCCCGCCTATCTGGACCGCTGGGGCACCCATCCCGGCTGGTCTCGGATGCTGGGGAGTCCGGCGCTGTACGAGCAGATCGAGGATCAGCTGCGCGAGCTGCTCGGAGTCGAGGATGCCCTGCTGCTGCCGACCCTCACCCACATCCACGCCGCGGTCATCCCGGTGCTGGCCGGCGGCGGGACCGTCCTGCTGGACGCACGGGCCCACAAGACCATCCACGACGGCGCGGTGATCGCCCGAGCTCGCGGGGCGACCATGCAACGCTTCGCCCACGACGACCCGGAGGCGCTGGAGCGGCTGCTGCGCCAGAACCCGCCCAGCCCCCGCCTGATCTGCATGGACGGCATCAACAGCATGACCGGCAACCCGCCCCAGCTGGGCCAGTTCGCCGCCCTGGCCCGAGCCTACGATGCAACCCTCTACGTCGACGACGGGCACGGCTTCGGGGTCGTCGGCGAACGCAGCCGCAAGGAGCCCTGTCCCTACGGCCAGCGCGGCAACGGCGTGGTCCGCCACCTCGGCGAAGGCTACGACAACATCGTGCTCACGGCCGGCTTCTCCAAGGCGTACTCGTCGCTGCTGGCCTTCATCGCCTGCCCGTCGCCGGTCAAGCGCCTGCTCAAGGTCACCGCCCCGCCCTATCTGTACTCCGGGCCGTCCCCGGTCGCCTCGCTGGCCAGCACGCTGCTTGGTCTCCGAGTCAACGCGAGCCGAGGCGACGAGCTGCGAGCCATGCTGTACGGCAAGACCCGGCGGGTGCTGGACCACCTCGACAAGCTGGGTGCGGTGACCCTCAACACCTCGTCGTTCCCGATCATCGAAATACCCCTGGCCGAGGCGGACGACCTCGGCAGCGTGGGCGCGCTGCTGTTCGAGCGGGGCATCTACGCGACCCTGGCGTTCTATCCGGGCGTACCCAGGCACGAAGTCGGGTTCCGCCTCCAGCTCACAGCCCTCAACTCGGGCGACCAGGTCGACGAGCTGCTGCTGGTGCTGGACGAGCTTGCCGACCGCGGGCTCCTGCGAGCCCCGCACTGACCACTCCCCGGCCGTCGTCAACCGTGCTGGGCGGCGGCCGGGAGGCGACCGGTCGGGCTACGGGCGGCCGCGCCGGCGGTTGAACAGGAACAGCACGATCAAGACGATCACGAGGATCACCAGCAGCGTACGGAGCATCTTGCCTCCCTTCGGGGGTCGGGGCGCCGGCCTACCCGTCCGGACCGGAGGCTAACCAACCAACCCACACGCCGGTGGTTGAGCCTGTCCCCGACAACCGGTAGGCTGCCGCCAAACACCTGTTCGAGCCGCCGAGCGGAGAGGGGTTGGCATGCGGGTGCTCGGGGTCGACCCTGGCCTCGGCCGCTGCGGTTGGGCCGTGCTCGAACGGCGCGGCGGGCGGGTCGCGGCCGCCGGCTACGGGACCATCCAGACCGGCGGCGAGCAGGTCGCCCCCCGCCTGGCCGAGCTGGCGGCCCGGCTGCGGGAGGTGCTGGCCGACCACCGACCGCAGGCGCTGGCCATCGAGCGCCTGTTCTTCAACGCCAATGTGCGCACGGCCATGACCGTGGGCCAGGCCTCCGGGGTGGTGCTGCTGCTGGCCGCCGAGCACGGCCTCGAGGTCTCCGCCTACACCCCGCCGCAGGTCAAGCAGGCGGTCACCGGCACCGGCGGCGCCCCCAAGGAGCAGGTCGGCTACATGGTCAAGGCCCTGCTCGGCCTGGCCGCGGTCCCGACCCCGGCCGACACCGCCGACGCCCTCGCCGTGGCCCTCTGCCACCTCCACCACGCCGGCCTTGCCGGCCTCGGCACCCGCCGGGCCGGCGGCCATGGGCCCGACCCCATCGGCGCCGCCCCGGCCGCCGACTGGCTGGCCCGCGCCGCCCCGACCTCCCCCGGGCTCCGGAACCCTGGGGCGCGGCCGTGATCGCCAGCCTGCGCGGGCGCCTGCTCGAGGTCCTGGCCGACGGGGCCGTGATCGAGGTCGGCGGGGTCGGCTACCGGGTGTTCCTGACCCCCAAGGCGGTGGCCGGCCTGCCCCGGGACGGCGAGGTCCTGGTCCACACCGTCACCTACGTGCGCGAGGACACCCTTGCCCTGTACGGCTTCGCCACCATCGACGAGCGCCGCGCCTTCGAGCAGCTGCTGAGCGCCACCGGGGTCGGGCCCAAGCTGGCCCTTGCCGTGCTCGCCGTCCACGCCCCCGACGCCCTTCGCCGGGCGGTGAGCGCCGGCGACGCCGACGCCCTCACCCTGGTGCCGGGCGTCGGGCGCAAGGGCGCGGCCAGGCTCATCCTGGAGCTCAAGGGCAGGCTCGGCGACGGCGAGCCCGAGCTGCCGGCCGAGGCGGCCGGCCGGCCGGCCTACGCCGAGGTCCGCGAGGCCCTCGGCGCCCTCGGCTACGGCCCGGCCGAGATCAAGACCGCCCTCGCCGCCCTGCCCCCCGACGCCGGCTCGTCCTCGACCGAGGAGCTCCTGCGCCTGGCCCTGCGCGGCCTCGGGTCCCAGCGATGACCGACGGCGCCGACATCCTCGACCCCTGGCCCTCGGACGCCGAGCTGGCCAGCGAGGGGAGCCTGCGCCCCCGCAAGCTCGACGAGTTCGTCGGCCAGGCGAAGACCAGGGAGCAGCTCGGGGTGGTGCTCGAGTCGGCCCGCCGGCGCGGCCTGCCCCCCGACCACCTGCTGTTCTCCGGCCCACCGGGCCTCGGCAAGACCAGCCTGGCCGCGATCGTCGCCGCCGAGCTGGGGGTCGGGTTCCGGGTCACCTCCGGGCCGGCCCTGGAGCGGGCCGGCGACCTGGCCGCCATCCTCACCGGCCTGGAGGCGGGCGACGTGCTGTTCGTCGACGAGGTCCACCGCCTGCCCCGGGCGGTCGAGGAGGTCCTCTACCCGGCCATGGAGGACTTCCAGATCGACGTCGTGCTCGGCAAGGGTCCGGGGGCGCGCAGCCTGCGCCTGGACCTGCCGCGGTTCACCCTGGTCGCCGCCACCACCCGGACCGGGCTGATCACCTCGCCGCTGCGCGACCGCTTCGGCTTCTCGGCCCGCCTGGACTACTACCGCCCGGCCGACCTCGAGGCGATCGTCAGCCGCTCGGCCGCCATCCTCGGGGTGGCCATCGACCCGGCGGGAGCCCAGGTGCTGGCCAGAAGGTCGCGGGGCACCCCGAGGATCGCCAACCGGCTGCTGCGCCGGGTCCGCGACTTCGCCGAGGTCAGGGCCGACGGCGCCATCGACGTGGCGGTCGCCGAGGCGGCCCTCGAGCTGTTCGAGGTCGACCGGCTGGGGCTCGACAAGCTCGACCTGGCCCTGCTGCGGGTGCTGTGCGAGCGCTTCGCGGGCGCGCCCGTCGGCCTGGCCACCCTGGCCGTCTCGGTCGGCGAGGAGCAGGACACGGTCGAGGACGTCGCCGAGCCGTACCTGCTCCAGCTCGGCTTCCTGCAGCGCACCCCCCGGGGCCGGGTCGCCACCGCGGCCGCCTTCGCCCACCTCGGCCTCGCCGTCCCGAGGGGACCGGGCGGCCCCGCCGGGCCGGGCTCCCTGTTCGACGATCCCGGGTAGTAGGATTGCCGCCGCATCGAGCGCGTCGGAGGTCTTCAGCTCATGGGTCAAGGTAGCGGGCAGCTCGTCATCCTCGTGCTGATGGTTGCCGTCTTCTATTTCCTGCTCATCCGTCCCCAGCAGCGCCGGCTGAAGGCCCTGCAGGCCCTGCAGTCATCGCTCCAGCTGGGCGACGAGATCATCACCTCGGCCGGCTTCTTCGCCACCATCCGCCGCTTCGACGGCGAGGTGGTCACCATCGAGCTGTCTCCCGGCGTCGAGGCGCGGGTCAACCGCCGCGCCATCTCGGGCAAGGTCAACCCCGAGCCGGCCGACCAGCCGAACGGGTTTGTCGCCGACGAAGAGGAGCGGCCCGAGCGATGAGCCTCCCGGAGCGCCGGCCACCCGCCGGCGAGCTCCGCCTGCTCGACCAGGTGGCCGGCCACAAGGTCATCCAGAGCTACATCGCCCTGGCCGACCAGTTCACCGGGCGGCTCGGCTACACCGAGCACGGCGTCCGCCACGCCAACCTGGTCGGCCGCATCGCCTTCAACATCCTCGACCGGCTCGGCCACGACCGGCACAAGGCCGAGCTGGCCGCGGTCGCCGGCTACCTGCACGACGTCGGCAACGTGATCTCGCGCCAGAACCACCCGCAGACCTCGGCCCTGCTCGCCCTGCCGATCCTCGGGGAGCTCGGCATGGCCACCGATGACATCGGCCTGGTGCTCGGGGCCATCGGCAACCACGAGGAGGAGCTCGGCCATCCGGTGTCGCCGGTGTCGGCGGCGGTCAACATCGCCGACAAGTCCGACGTCCACCGCTCCCGGGTGCGCAAGGACGCGCAGGTCGAGTTCGACATCCACGACCGGGTCAACTTCTCGGCGACGCATTCCTTCGTCCGGGTCGACGCCACCACCCGCACCATCACCCTCGAGCTCCAGATCGACACCGCCGTCTCCGACATCCTGGAGTATTTCGAGATCTTCCTGACCCGCATGATGATGTGCCGCCGGGCCGCCGAAGGCCTGGACTGCAAGTTCCGCATGACCGTCAATGGCCACAGCCTGCTCTGAAGGCGGAGAAAACCGCTAGGCTCTTGAGCTCGAACCCATTGCAGCAAGAAGGAGTGCCACGTCCGTGCCAGGAACCCGTCGCTACGTCATCCCGCTGCTGGTCGTGTTCGCGCTGGTCGGCGTGATCTGGGCGGTGATCGCGGTGCAGGGCCTCAAGCCCCGGCTCGGCCTCGACCTGCGCGGCGGTTCCAGCGTCACCTTCGTGCCGACCAACCCGCGGGGTGGCACCCCGACCAGCGAGCAGCTGAACACCACCATCGACATCATCCGCAACCGGATCAACTCCAAGGGCGTGGCCGAGTCCGAGGTCAACCTCGAGGGCGGCAACATCGTGGTGTCCATCCCCGACGTGCCCCACCCCGACGACGTGATCGCCGCGGTCGGCACCACCGCCCAGCTCCAGTTCCGCTCGGTCAAAGAGGTCGTCGGGTCCAACGACCCCAGGTACAAGCAGGCCCCGTTCAAGGCCGTCGACTGCGCCAAGCTCGGGACCTATGCCGGCAAGGACAACCCCGACGCCGACAACGTGGTGCTGTGCGCCCGGGACCAGGCCGGGCAGCTGCGACCCGAGGCCAACGCCCCCAAGGTGCTGATGGGCAAGGTCGCCCTCGGCGGCACCGACATCGCCTCGGCCCGGCCCCAGCTGGCCACCACCGGCCAGGGCGGGGTGACCACCGGCCAGTGGGAGACCCAGCTGAGCTTCAGCGGCCGGGGCGGCGACCGGTTCAAGGACCTCACCGGCAAGGCGGCCTGCAACCCCGACGGCGACCCCAAGCGCCAGATCGCCATCACCCTGGACGCTGTGGTGATCAACTACCCGCCGGTCGCCTCCGACGTCAAGTGCGACCAGGGCATCAGCGGCGGCTCGGCGGTGATCACCGGCCAGACCCAGGCCGAGGCCGAGAACCTGGCCCCGCTGATCTCCTCCGGCGCCCTGCCCCTCACGCTCGACCCGCAGAACCGCACCACCGTCAGCGCCACCCTTGGGGCCGATTCGCTGCGGGCCGGGCTGATCGGCGGGGCCATCGGGCTCGGCCTGGTGTTCCTGTACGTGTTGGCCTACTACCGCGGGCTGGGCCTGGTGATCTGGGTCGGCCTGGCCGTCGCGGCCGCCCTGAACGTCGGCATCGTCATCCTGATGGGCCAGCTGATCGGCTTCACCCTGACCCTCGCCGGGATCGCCGGGCTGATCGTGGCCGTCGGCATCTCCGCCGACACCTACGTCGTGTTCTTCGAACGGCTCAAGGACGAGGTCCGCGACGGGAAGACGCTGCGCACCTCGGTCGACCGCGGCTGGCAGCGCTCGTTCCACACCCTGGTCTCCGCCAACTCGGTGTCGTTCGCGGCCGCTCTGGTGCTGTACCTGCTGGCCATCGGCCCGATCCGGGGCTTCGCGTTCACCCTCGGTCTGGCCACGGTGATCGACTTCTTCGCCGCCTGGTTCTTCGCCCGGCCGGCGGTCTCCCTGCTCACCCGACTCCGCCTGTTCCAGGAGGGGCGCTTCGTCGGCGTCCGCGCCGCCGTCTGACCCCCGCAAGGAGGATCCCGTCCGTGTCCCTCGCCAGCCGCATGTACCACGGCGAGACCAGCTACGACTTCGTCGGTCGCCGGCGCCTGTGGTTCTCGATCTCGGGCGTGCTGCTGCTGATCTCGCTGGTCAGCCTGTTCGCTCCCGGTCTCAACTTCGGCATCGACTTCAAGGGCGGAGCCTCCTTCCGGGTCCAGCCGGAGCGCCCGGTCACCGAGGCCCAGGTCCGCGACGCGGTCGGGCCGGTCGCCGAGGTCATCCAGGTGACCGAGAACCGACCCGTCCAGATCATCGTCCAGACCGAGGAGCTTTCCCAGCCGGAGATCGCCAGGCTCAGGGCCGACCTGGCCGAGATCGCCGGGGTCCAGTCCAACGACGTCTCCACCAACTCGATCGGCTCCAAGTGGGGGAGCACGGTCTCCCGCAAGGCGGTCATCGCCCTGCTGGTGTTCCTGGTCGTGGTGGTGATCTACGTGTCGCTGCGGATGGAGTTCAAGATGGCCGTGGCCGCCCTGGTGGCGCTGCTCCACGACCTGCTCATCACCGCCGGGATCTTCGCCGTGGCCCGCTTCGAGGTCACCCCGGCGACCGTGATCGCCCTGCTGACCATCCTCGGCTACTCGCTGTACGACACCGTGGTGGTCTTCGACAAGGTGCGTGAGAACACCGGCCCGCTCACCGCGATGTCGCGCACCACCTACTCCGAGGCCACCAACCTGGCCGTCAACCAGACCGTGATGCGGTCGCTGAACACCTCGCTGGCCTCGCTGCTGCCGATCCTGGGGCTGCTGGGCGTCGGTGCCTTCCTGCTCGGGGCCGAGACCCTCAAGGACCTGGCCCTGGCCCTGTTCGTCGGCGTGGCCGCCGGCGCCTACTCCTCCATCTTCATCGCCCCCCCGCTGGTCGCCGCCTGGAAGGAGAAGGAGCCGCGCTACACCCAGCTCAGGACCAGGGTCGAGCGCCTGGCCGCCCAGGGCGGGAGCGAGGCCTCGAGCCCCGCCAGGCGAGCCGTGCCCGAGCGGCCCGGCCGGCCCGCCGACCGGCCGGTTCGCCGCGCCGCCGCCGGGTCGGCCGCCAACCGTGACGCCCGCTCGAGGGCCGGCGCCGACGGGCGGGCCGGCGCCGACGGGCGGACCCGCGCCGACGGGCGGACCGGCACCCCCGGGCGGACCCGCGCCGACGGCCGGGCCGGCACCGACGGGCGGACCGGCGCCGACGGGCGGACCGGCGCCGACGGGCGGGCCGGCGCCGACGGGCGGACCGGCACCGCCCGCCGGCGCACCCCGGCCCCGCCGCCCGAGCCCGAGCTGCTGCCCGACAAGGACGATGCGCTGGAGGCCGAGGCGGCCACGGTCGACGAGGCCGAGCCGACCGAGGAGCCGGCCGCCGTCGCCCCGGCCCGCCGCCAGCCGCAGAAGCCGCGCTCGTCCCAGCAGCGGCGCAAGCCATCCGGGCGGCAGCAGTCCCGCCCGGCCAAGCGCCGCCGACGCTAACGTCCACGACAGGAGGACAACGACAGGAGGACAACCACGTGCCCATCGACATCCAGCGCCTGCGGGCCCTGATCCGCGACGTGCCCGACTTCCCCAGACCGGGGATCGTGTTCAAGGACATCACCCCGCTGTTGGCCAACGAGGTCGGCTTCTCGTCGGTGATCGACGAGACCGTCGTCCATTTCGGCCGCGGGAACGTCGACAAGGTCGTCGGCATCGAGGCCCGCGGCTTCATCCTGGCCTCGCCGGTCGCCTACCATTTCGGCGCCGGCTTCGTCCCCGTCCGCAAGGCCGGCAAGCTGCCCTACCAGGTCGAGGCCGAGGAGTACGCGCTCGAGTACGGCACCGCCACCCTGGAGCTGCACGCCGACGCGATCGTCCCCGGCGAGCGGGTCCTGATCGTCGACGACGTGCTCGCCACCGGCGGCACCGCACGGGCCGCGGCCCGGCTGGTCGAGCGCCTCGGCGGCAAGGTCATCGGCATCGCCACCCTGATCGAGCTCGAGTTCCTCCAAGGCAGAAAGCAGATCGAAGGCTATGAATTCTTCAGCCTCATCCGGTACTGACCTCCCCGGCCGGGGAGACCTGCCGCTCCACGTCATCGTGGAGATCCCCAAGGGGTCGCGGAACAAGTACGAGCTCGACCACGAGACGGGCCGCATCCGCCTGGACCGGATGCTGTTCAGCCCCGTCCACTACCCGACCGACTACGGCTTCGTGCCCGACACCCTGGCCGAGGACGGCGACCCCCTGGACGCCATGGTCCTGCTGGGCGAGCCCACCTTCCCCGGCTGCGAGATCCAGGGCAGGATCGTCGGCATGCTGGACATGGCCGACGACAAGGGCCCGGACCAGAAGCTGCTGGTCGTCCCGCTGACCGACCCCCACTGGAACTACATCCACGAGATCGACCAGGTCCCCCCGCACCTGCTGCGCGAGATCGAGCACTTCTTCACCGTCTACAAGCAGCTCGAGGACAAGACGGTCGAGACCTTCGGCTGGCGCGACGCCTACGTCGGCCACGTCATCCTCGACCAGGCGCTGGCCCGCGGGGCCGAGCACCGGCAGGCTGGCCACGGCGGGAGTACCGTGGAAGCCTAGTCGCCCGCGGCGGCCGCCCCCGACCAGACCGCGGGCGACGGACGACCAACCTGGGTGGGGCCAACACGATGGCGCAGCAGCATCCGACGGCGGTCCCCGACGGGCTGGCGCTCGAACGCGAGCCCCAGCCCGGCGTCGGCGCGCCCGGCGCCAACGGCGCCGACGCCGGGGCCGTCACCAGGCCCTACGACGCCGGGCCACCGCCCGAGCCCGACGTCGAGCCGCTGCTGAAGCGGGTCCGCCAGCGCAACCCGCGGGCCGACACCGCCGCCGTCGGGCGCGCCTTCGAGCTGGCCCGCGAGCGCCACGCCGGGCGCCGCCGCGCCTCCGGCGTGCCCTACCTGGCCCACCCGCTCGGGGTGGCCACGGTGGTGGCCGACCTCGGCCTGGACGCCGTCTCGGTCGAGGCAGCCCTGCTGCACGACGCCGTCGAGGAGCGCCTGGTCACCCTCGAGGAGATCCAGGACGGCTTCGGCGCCGAGGTGGCCAAGATCTCCGACGGGCTGGTCAAGCTGGACCGGGTCGGGTTCGACGGCCGGGAGGCCGCCCAGGCCGAGATCATCCGCAAGATGGTCATCGCCATGGCCCGCGACATCCGGGTGCTGGTGATCAAGCTGGCCGACCGGCTCCACAACATGCGCGACGTCGGCTACCTGGACCGCGAGGCCCAGGAGCGCAAGGCCCGCGAGGTCCTGGAGATCTACGCGCCGCTGGCCAACCGGCTCGGCATCCACCAGATCAAGTGGGAGCTGGAGGATCTGGCCTTCGCGACCCTGTACCCGCTGCGGTACGAGGAGATCGCGCGCATGACCGCCGAGCGCCAGCCGGCCCGCGAGCAGTACGTCACCGAGGTCATCAACCAGGTGAACGCCCAGCTCAAGCAGGTGAGGCTGCGCGCATCGGTGACCGGGCGGCCCAAGCACTACTACTCGATCTACGAGAAGATGGTGGTACGGGGCAAGGAGTTCACCGACATCTTCGACCTGGTCGGGGTGCGCGTCCTGGTCGACTCGATCAAGGACTGCTACGCCGCCCTCGGGCAGGTCCACGCGGTCTGGAAGCCGGTCCCTGGCCGGTTCAAGGACTACATCGCCATGCCCAAGTTCAACCTCTACCAGTCGCTGCACACCACGGTGGTGGGGCCGCAGGGCAAGCCGCTGGAGATCCAGATCCGGACCAAGGCGATGCACCGCACCGCCGAGTACGGGGTGGCCGCCCACTGGCGGTACAAGTCCAAGGACGGCAAGCCCGCCACCGAGCAGGAGATGGGCTGGCTGCGGCAGCTGATCGACTGGCAGCGGGAGCTGTCGGACCCGCGCGACTTCATCGAGAACCTCGAGACCGACCTGTACGTCGACGAGGTGTTCGTGTTCACCCCCAAGGGCGACGTGATCCAGCTGCCGGCCGGGGCGACCCCGATCGACTTCGCCTACGCGGTCCACACCGAGGTCGGTCACCGCTGCGTCGGGGCCAGGGTCAACAAGCGGCTGGTGCCGCTGGAGCACGCGCTGGAGAACGGCGACAACGTCGAGATCTTCACCTCCAAGGCCCAGGACGCCGGGCCGTCGCGGGACTGGCTGGGGATCGTCAAAACCCCGCGGGCCCGCAACAAGGTGCGCCAGTGGTTCGCCAAGGAGCGGCGCGAGGACGCCATCGAGGCCGGCAAGGACGCGCTGATCCGGGCCATGCGCAAGGCCGGGCTGCCGCTGCAGAAGCTCACCCAGGGCGGGGCCCTGACCGCGCTGGCATCCGACATGCGCTTCCAGAGCCTCGAGGCGTTCTACGCCGCCGTCGGCTCCGGCCAGACCTCGGCGGCGGCGGTGGTCAGCCGGCTGGTCGCCGACCTGGGCGGCGAGGAGCAGGAGGACGACGACGACCTGGTGCTGGAGCGGGCCGTCCGCCAGGCGCGGCCCCAGCCGGCCAGCCGGGGCGTGGTGGTGAAGGGCGCCGACGACGTCTGGGTCAAGCTGGCCCGCTGCTGCACGCCGGTGCCGCGCGACCCGATCATCGGCTTCGTCACCCGCGGCCACGGGGTGAGCGTGCACCGCGAGGACTGCCCCAACGCCGACAACCTGCGCCGCGACCAGAACCGCATCATCGAGGTGGAGTGGGACACCTCGGGGCCGAGCGTGTTCGCGGTCACCATCCAGGTGGAGGCGCTGGACCGCACCAAGCTGCTGCGGGACATCACCGAGGTCCTGTCCGACCACCACGTCAACATCATGTCGGCGACGGTGGCCACCGGCCGGGACCGGGTGGCCACGCTGCGCTTCACCTTCGAGCTGGCCGACATCTCCCACCTGGCCCACGTGCTGTCGACGGTCAAGCGGGTCGAGGGCGTCTACGACGCCTTTCGGGTCGTGCCGCACGCCCAGTCCGGCAACGGCTCTCCGGCGGGCTAGGCACTCGGTGCCCATGGCGCGGGCGCTCCCGAATGGCGGTGGAGGGGAGCCGCAGGTCCCCCCGCGTGGATCGAGGACCGCCCTGGTTACCGAATCGGGCGCGGTCTAGCACATGCGGGCGGTGGTGTCGCGAGTTGCTTGGGCCCGGGTGGTGGCCGACGGGGAGCCGACCGGGGAGATCGGGCGGGGGCTGCTGGTGCTGGTCGGGGTGGGCCACGCCGACGGGGAGGCCGACGCCAGGTGGCTGGCCGCCAAGGTGGCCGCCCTGCGGGTGTTCGACGACGCCCAGGGCAGGATGAACCGATCCCTGGTCGAGGTCGGCGGGGGAGCGCTGGTGGTCAGCCAGTTCACCCTCTACGGCGACGCCCGCAAGGGCCGCCGGCCATCCTTTGTCGACGCCGCCCCGCCCGAGCAGGCCGCGCCGCTGGTCGAGGCGGTGGCCAAGGCCCTGGCCGGGGAGGGGGTGACGGTCACCGCCGGCCGCTTCGGCGCCGCCATGCTGGTCGAGTCGGCCGGCGACGGCCCGGTCACCATCCTGCTCGACAGCACCCGACGGTTCTAGCGCCCGGGCGCCGCCGTCGGTGGCCGGCGCGAGGGTGCGGGCCAGCTGGTTGTGGTGGGCCAGGTGGTGGCCGGCGACAACCGGGGCGCCTACGACGTCTTGACGGTGAGCTTCTCGATCCAGACGGACTGGGCCGGGGTGTCGCCGCTCTGGCCGCCGACCTGGACCTTGGCGATCTTGTCGACCACGTCGCGGCCGTCCGCCACCTCGCCGAACACCGAGTACTTGGCCTGCAGGCCCTTGGAGTTGTCGTCGAAGGAGATGAAGAACTGGCTGCCGCCGGAGTCGGGGCCGCTGTTGGCCATGGCCACCGAGTACTTCTTGTAGGCGGCCGGGCTGGATGGCAGCTCGTCCTTGATGGCGTAGCCGGGACCGCCCTGGCCGGTGCCCTCCGGGTCGCCGCCCTGGATGACGGCAATGCCGGCTTGCCCGCCGGGCACGATCCGGTGGAACCAGGTCGAGTCGTAGAACCTCTTGCCGGCCAGGAACACGAAGTTGGCCGTGGTGATCGGCGCCTTCTTGGGGTCCAGCCGGACCGTGAAGCGGCCGCAGGAGGTCTGGAAGCTGGCCAGGTAGGTCTTGTCCGGGTCGACCTTGGTCTTGGGCGGGGCGTCGAAGGTTGGGCGCGTCACCTTGGGTGGGATCTTGCCGCCGCAGGCGACCTGGGCGGGTGCGGTCGGCGCGCCGGCCCGTGCGTCGTTGAACTGCTGCGCGGCCGCGGTGGTGGACGACGCCACCGTGGTCGCCGCCGCCCCGGCCGGGGTGTCGTCGTCCCCGGTCAGCCACAGCCCGCCGGCCACGGCGGCCACCACCACGACCAGCCCGAGCCCTCCGTAGGTCAGCAGCGCCCGCCGCCGTCGCGCCCGCTGGCGTTCGGCCTCGCGCCGGGCCCGCAGCCGCTCCAGCTCCCGCCTGCGCGTCTGCTTCGACATCCCATCCCTTCCCATCCGCGTGGAGTCCCGAGTCTATCGAGAAGCCGAGGTGGCGGCGGGAGCGGTTCCGGTAGCATGCGGCCCATGCTCGTCACCGGATTCCCCGCCGGGACCTTCCAGACCAACTGCTGGCTGGTCGCCACCGGGCCGGGCTCGGAGGCGCTGGTCGTCGACCCCGGCCAGGACGCCCTGCCCGGGATCCAGGAGCTGTGCGCCCGTCACCGCCTCAAGCCGGTGGCGGCCCTGCTGACCCACGGCCACCTCGACCACGTCTGGACGGTCGCCCCGCTGGCCGACGCCAACGACCTCCCCGCCTTCATCCATCCGGCCGACCGCCACCTGCTCTCCGACCCGCTGGCCGGGTTCGGGCCGGAGGCCCGGGCCGCCTTCGGCGGGCTGCGGCTGCGGGAGCCGGACGATGTCCGCGAGCTGCGCGACGGCCAGACGATCGAGCTGGCCGGCCTGCGCCTGACCGTCGACCACACCCCGGGGCACACCCCCGGCCACGTCACCTTCCGGTCGGGCCCATCCGAGGACGAGGCGGGGCGGCTGCTGGCCGGCGACCTGGTGTTCGCCGGCTCGATCGGGCGGACCGACCTGCCAGGCGGGTCGACCCAGGAGATGCTGGCCTCGCTGGCCTCCCGCTTCCTGACCCTGCCCGACGAGATGGTGGTGCTGCCCGGCCACGGCCCGACCACCACCGTCGGCCGCGAGCGGGCCGGCAACCCGTTCCTGACCGGCCTGGCCCCTGTTCCCGGGGGGTCCGGGGGGGTCAAGCCTAGCCCCCCGGTGAATCGGGCGACCCGACCGTGAGCAGGCGGTTCGAGGCCCCCAAGGGCACCTTCGACCACCTGCCGCCCCAGGCCGGGATCAGGGCCGAGGTCGAACGGGCCATGCTCGAGCAGGCCAGGCTGGCCGGCTACCAGCCGATCGAGACGCCGATCTTCGAGGAGACGGCGGTGTTCGCCCGCGGGGTCGGCGAGGCCACCGACGTCGTCCAGAAGGAGATGTACACCTTCGACGACAAGGGCGGCCGCTCCCTGACCCTGCGGCCGGAGCTGACCGCTGGCATCGTCAGGGCGCTGATCGAGCACGGCCGGCTCACCACCGGCCTCACCAAGGTCGTCTGCTCCGGCCCCCAGTTCCGCTACGAGCGCCCCCAGGCCGGCCGCCAGCGCCAGTTCTCCCAGGTCGACATCGAGGCCATGGGGTCCAACGACCCGGCCATCGACGCCGACGTCGTGCTGGTGGGCGACGAGGTCTTCCGCCAGCTGGAGGTGCCGGTCACCCTGCTGTTGACCAGCCTCGGCGACGCCACCTGCCGTCCCGCCTACCGCGAGAAGCTCCTCGGCTACCTGCGCGAGCTCGGCGAACGGCTGCCGGCCGAGGCCAGGGCACGGGCCGAGCAGAACCCGCTCCGGGTCCTCGACATGAAGGACCCTCGGGTGCTCGAGCTGACCGCCGACGCACCGCTCATGCGCGACTTCCTGTGCGGCGCCTGCCAGGCCCACGACGAGGCGGTGCGGGAGCTGCTGGCCGGCGCCGGGGTCAAGTGGGTCGAGGCGCCGCGGCTGGTCCGCGGGCTCGACTACTACGTCCGGACCACCTTCGAATGGCAGGCCGGGTCGCTGGACGCGGCCCAGAACGCGCTGGGTGGCGGCGGCCGTTACGACGGGCTGTCGGAGGCGCTCGGCGGCCCGCCAGCCCCCGGCATCGGCTGGGCGCTCGGCCTAGACCGGACGGTGCTGGCCCTGCAGCAGGCCGGGCGGCTCCCGACCGACCCGTGGCGCCTCGACGCGCTGGTCCTGCCGCTGGTGCCGGCGGCCAAGGTCCAGGCCCAGACCCTGGTCCGCGACCTGCGCCGGGCCGGCCTGGTCGCCGACCTGCCCTACGCCGAGCGAACCCTCAACGGTCACATGAAGGCGGCCGCCAAGGCCGGCGCCCGAACCGTGGTCATCCTGGGCGAGCACGAGCTGGCCGCCACCCAGGCCGCCGTCCGCGACATGACCGCCCGCGAGCAGACCCCCATCCCCCTCGACCAGGTCGTCGCCCACGTCCGCCGGGTCGCCAGGGGACCGGCGACCACCCCGACAGCTCCCGACGATCGCGGGTAACGGCCGGGTTGCGCGGAGCGGTTGCCGGGGTGGGGCGGCGGTGGTTCAATGCGGTTCTCGGCAGCGCCCGACGTTGTTGGTGGCCGGCTTTCGTTTGCGCCAACACTTCGACGTAGGGGACCGTGCTTGCGGTCGCGGAAGGCACCCGGCTTCGGCGCGGGTACCGGAAACGGCTGGGGCGGGCCCCACCTGTTCTCTCGAGAGCAGGTGCAAACGTCGACCGGTCACGGCACTCGTGGAGCGCTGCCGCAAGGGCCCGTCCGGCCTCACCCGCCGGGCGGGCCCTGGCGTACCCGGCGTCCCGGGTCCGGCCGGCGAGCGGCTACGATGGCCCGACCATGGACCTGTTCTCGTCAAGGGCCGACCAGCTCCGGGACCAGGAGGCGCCGCTGGCCGCGCGGATGCGGCCGAGGACCCTGGAGGAGTTCGTCGGCCAGGGGCACGTGCTCGGGCCGGGCAGCGCCCTGCGGGCGCTGATCCAGGCCGACGAGCTGCGCTCGGTGATCCTGTGGGGACCGGCCGGGACCGGCAAGACGTCGCTGGCCCACATCATCGCCCGCGCCACCCGGTCCCACTTCGAGGAGCTGTCGGCGACCAGCGCCGGGGTCAAGGACGTGCGGGCGATGCTGGCCGCCGCCAGGCAGCGGCTCGGCGCCATGGGCCGCCGCAGCATCCTGTTCATCGACGAGATCCACCGGTTCAACAAGGGCCAGCAGGACGCCCTGCTGCCCGGGGTCGAGGACCGCACGGTGGTGCTGGTCGGGGCGACCACCGAGAACCCGTTCTTCACCGTG
>DASYSE010000120.1:0-56737 GCA_036003705.1 Actinomycetes bacterium
GGCCGTGGTCGAGGTTTCCATGGCCGCCGCGGACGACGACCAGGGCCAGGACCCCTCGGTCACGAGCTAGGGCGGGACTCGGCCAGCAGCTTGGCCATGCGGGTGACGCCCTCGACCAGGTCGTCGTCGCCCAGCGCATAGGAGAGGCGGGCGTAGCCGGGGGCGCCGAAGGCCTCGCCGGGAACGATCGCCACCTTGGCCTCCTCCAGGATCAGGTCGGCCAGCTCCATGCCGGTGGCCGGCCGCCGGCCGCGCAGCTCCCGGCCCAGCACCCCCTCCAGCGACGGGAAGGCGTAGAAGGCGCCCTGGGGTTCGACGCAGGTGACGCCGGGGATGGCGCGCAGCAGCTCCAGCATGCGCCTGCGGCGGCGGTCGAAGGCGGCCCGCATCTCGACCACCGCCTGCAGGTCGCCGGAGACGGCGGCCAGGGCGGCCGCCTGGGAGACGTTGGCCACGTTGGAGGTGGCGTGGCTCTGGAGGTTGGTGGCCGCCTTGACCACGTCGGGCGGGCCGATCAGCCAGCCGACCCGCCAACCTGTCATGGCGTAGGTCTTGGCGACCCCGTTGACGACCACGCAGCGATCGGCCAGCTCCGGCACCACCACCGGCACGGAGGAGAACTCGGCCTCCCCGTAGACCAGGTGCTCGTAGATCTCGTCGGTCAGCACCCACAGCCGGCGGTCGGCCGCCCAGCGGCCGATCGCCTCCACCTCCTGCCGCGGGTAGACGGCGCCGGTCGGGTTGGAGGGGGAGACGAACACCAGCAGCTTGGTCCGTTCGGTGGTGGCCGCCTCCAGCTGCTCGACCCGGGCCCGGAAGCCGGTCGACAGGTCGGTCTGCACGATCACCGGCTCGCCCCCGGCCAGGGAGATCGCCTCGGGATAGGTGACCCAGTAGGGGGACGGCAGCAGGACCTCGTCGCCGGGGTCGAGCAGGGTGGCGAACGCCTGGAACAGGGCGTGCTTGCCGCCGTTGGTGACCAGCACCTGGCTCGGCTCGACTCGCAGGCCGGAGTCGCGGGCGGTCTTGGCCGCGATCGCCGCCCGCAGCTCGGGCAGGCCTGGGCCCGGGGTGTAGTGGTGGAACCTCGGCTGGTGGCAGGCGGCTACGGCCGCCTCGACGATGCGGTGGGGAGTGGGGAAGTCCGGCTCACCGGCGCCGAAGCCGATCACGTCCTCCCCGGCGGCCTTGAGCGCCTTGGCCTTGGCGTCGATGGCCAGCGTGGCCGACTCGGCGATGGCGGCGACGCGGCGGGAGATCCTGGGCACGGTGTTGCCTCCGAGGTCTGCGGGTGGTCGAGCGAGGATAGAGTGGCTGCATGACCCACCAGAAATCCACCCTGATCCTGCCGGACGAGCTGCGGCCCCGCGACGGCCGCTTCGGCAGCGGGCCGTCCAAGGTCCGCCAGGAGGCGGTGGCCGCCCTGGCTGCGGCCGCGCCGACCTACCTTGGGACCAGCCACCGCCAGCCACCGGTCCGCTCGGTGGTCGGCCGCATCCGGGCCGGGCTGGCCGAGCTGTTCGAGCTGCCGGCCGGCTACGAGGTCGCCCTCGGCAACGGCGGCACGACGCTGTTCTGGGACCTGGCCACCTTCTCCCTGATCGAGCGGCGCAGCCAGCACCTGGTGTTCGGCGAGTTCTCGGCCAAGTTCGCGGCCGTGGCCACCGCCGCTCCCCATCTCGACCACCCCGAGCTGCTCGCCAGCCCGTTCGGCAGCCATCCCGAGCCGCGGCCCGACCCGGCCGTCGACCTGTACGCGCTCACCCACAACGAGACCTCGACCGGGGTGGCCATGCCGGTGCGCCGCCCGCGGGGCGCCGGCGGCCTGGTGTGCGTGGACGCCACCTCGGCGGCCGGCGGCCTGCCCGTCGACCCGCGCGAGTTCGACGTCTACTACTTCGCCCCCCAGAAGTCGTTCGCGGCCGACGGCGGACTGTGGCTGGCCCTGCTGTCCCCGGCGGCGATCGGGCGGGTGGAGGCGGTCGCCACCTCCGGGCGCTTCATCCCGGCGATGCTCAGCCTCGGGGTGGCGCTCCAGCAGTCGAGGGCCGACCAGACGGTGAACACCCCGGCCCTGGCGACCCTGTTCCTGCTGCTGGAGCAGCTGGACTGGCTGAACGAGCAGGGCGGGCTGGCCTGGGCGACCAAGCGCTGCGACGAGTCGGCCGGGATCCTGTACGGCTGGGCGGAGGCCAGCGGCTACGCGACCCCGTTCGTGACCGACCCGGCCAAGCGCAGCCACACCGTGGCCACCGTCGACCTCGACCCGGACATCGACGCCGGTGCCGTCTCGCGGACGCTGCGCGCCAACGGGATCGTCGACACCGAGTCCTACCGCAAGCTGGGGCGCAACCAGCTGCGCATCGCCATGTTCCCAGCCATCGAGCCGGCGGATCTGGAGACCCTCACCAGGGCGATCGACTGGCTGGTGGAGCGGTCCTAGAAGACCGGTCGAGCATCCGGGTTCGACTGTTCTAGAGGTGGACCACCGGGCAGGTCAGCGTCCTGGTGATGCCGTCGACCGCCTGCACCCTGGCGACCACCAGCTTGCCCAGGTCGTCGACGTTGCGGGCCTCGGCGCGGACGATCACGTCGTAGGGGCCGGTGACGTCCTCGGCCTGCTGCACGCCCTTGATCTCGGCGATCTCCTTGGCGACCTGGGCCGCCTTGCCGACCTCGGTCTGGATCAGGATGTATGCCGTCACCACACGCAACGACCTCCTTGAGTCATGCCGCCCGCAACGGCGCGCCCACGGCTGCACCGGGGTCGAAAGGTCTGCGCATGGTACACGGGGGTCCAGGGCATGCCAAGGAGCAACGTCCGCCATTTCACGAGAGCGCAAGGGTGGGTATTCTGAGCCCCCCGACCGGGAGCGAGATGACGGAACGGCAGCGGCGGTTCCTCGACCGGGTGGAGGCGGGCGAGCTGCTGGCCGACGTCCTGGACCGGCTCGTCAGCCCCCCCGTGGTGGTGCTCGGCATCCCCAGGGGCGGGGTGGTGGTGGCCGCCCGGGTCGCGGCCCGGCTGCCCGCACCCCTGGACGTCGTCGTGCCCCGCAAGGTCGGCGCCCCTGGCAACCCCGAGCTGGCCGTCGGCGCGGTCGCCGACGGGGTCAGGGCGATCGACGAGGCGGCCATCCGCCGGCTCGGGCTGGACATGGCCGCCGTCCAGGCCGAGGTGGCCAGCCAGACCGCCGAGGTGGCAAGGCGGACCGCCGCCTACCGGCAGGGACTGCCCCCGCTCGACCTGGCCGGCCGCACCGCCGTGCTGATCGACGACGGGGTCGCGACGGGGTGGACCTGCGCGGCCGCCGCCTCCTTCACCCGCAGGGCGGGCGCCTCCCGGGTGATGGTGGCGGTACCGGTCGGCCCGCCCGGGCTCCAGGAGCGGCTGCGGCCGGTGGTCGACCAGGTGGTGGTGCTCCTCACCCCCGACCCGTACCTCAACGTCGGCCAGGCCTACGAGCGCTTTCCACAGATCAGCGACGAGGAGGTCCTGCGGTGCCTCCAGGAGGGTCGGGCCCGAACCCCACGCTAGACTGAGACGGTACGTCGTCCACGCTGGAGGGCCCCCCAGATGCCGAGCTCGTCCCCGTCCGACCTGGGCCTTGCCGCCAGGTCGATCGCCTTCCACCCGACCGAGGCCGAGCTGCGCCAGTACGCGGACGCGATGCCCCAGGCCCGCCAGACCGAGTACGGCAACGTCAACGTGCAGACGAAGGTCGTCTCCCGCTCCAAAGGGTCGACCTACCTCGTCACCGACCGGCCGGAGGAGCACAGCGACCAGACCATCGACCGCGAGGAAGGGCGGCGGCTGGCCGCGCTCCAGGACGAGTACATCCGCGGCCAGGACATGGTGGTGGTCGACGGGTTCATCGGCCACGCCGGGCCCTACCGGACCACGGCCCGCCTGATCATCGAGAAGGCCAACGCCAACATCGCCGGCATGCAGCGGTTCCTCTACTACGACCCGGTCGACGGCGACACCGGCCACCAGCCGGAGATCACCATCGTCTACACCCCCAACCTGGCCGCGCCGGGCTATCCCAACGAGCGCGTGATCGCCGTCGACCTGGACGCCGGCGTCACCCGGGTCCTCAA
Source organism: Actinomycetes bacterium (assembly GCA_036003705.1). Taxonomy (GTDB): domain Bacteria; phylum Actinomycetota; class CALGFH01; order CALGFH01; family CALGFH01; genus CALGFH01. Next base: position 4,102 of record DASYSE010000120.1, read on the forward strand.
CTCCGACTATTTCGGTGAGTCCAAAAAGGGCGGCCTGCGGATGTGGAACCGCAAGGTCTACGAGGGTGGCGGGCTGGCCATGCACGCCGGCTGCAAGGTCATCCCGACCTCCGGCGGCCGGAAGACCATGCTGATCGTCGGCCTCTCGGGGACGGGCAAGACCACCACCACCTTCACCAAGCAGAACGGCTCCCAGGCGGTCCAGGACGACTTCATCGGGCTGTTCGCGGGCGGCAGGGTCGTCTCCACCGAGGACGGCTGCTTCGCCAAGACCTTCGCCCTCTCGGCCGAAGACGAGCCGGCCATCCATGGGGCGGTGACCAGGCCGGATGCCTACCTCGAGAACGTCTCCCAGCACGGCGATCGGATCGACTTCTTCGACACCTCCTACACCCAGAACGGCCGGGCCGTGTTCAACATGCGCTCGATCGACAACTACCCGGCCGACCAGGTGCCGCCGGCGTCGTTCCTGCTCATCCTGAACCGCAACGAGAACATCATCCCCGGGGTCTCCAGGCTCAACATCGAGCAGGCGGCCGGCTACTTCATGCTCGGCGAGACCCAGGGCACCTCGGCCGGCGGCAAGGACGAGGAGGGCAAGGCGCTGCGGGTGCCCGGCACCAACCCGTTCTTCCCGCTCCGTCACGAGCAGCAGGGCAACCGGCTGGCCGAGCTGCTGAAGACCCACCCGCTGGAGGTGTTCCTGCTCAACACCGGGCGGGTCGGCGGTCCCGAGGGGGACGACCGCTCCAAGAAGCTGCGCATCCCGCACTCCTCGGCGATCGTGCGGGCGATCGCCGAGGGCACCATCACCTGGGACGACGACCCCGACTTCGGCTACCAGGTCGCGTCCGAGGTCCCCGGCATCGACGACCCCGAGCTGCTGCAGCCGCGCCGGCTGTACCAGCGCCAGGGCCGCACCGACGAGTACCGGCGCCAGGTCGAGCGGCTCACCGCCGAACGGGCCGAGTACCTGAGCGGGTTCCCCGGCCTGGACGACGCCATCGTCAAGGCGGTGTCCTGAGCCCCCCAGCTGACAAGGCCCTCTCGGAGATCGGCGAGTTCGGGCTGATCGCCCGGCTCACCGCTGGGCTGGCGGGCGGGCCCGGGGTCGAGCTCGGGGTCGGCGACGACGCCGCCGTGCTGCGGCCGACCCCAGGGGCTCGGCTGGTCGTCACCACCGACGTGCTGGTCGAGGGCCGACATTTCACCGCGAACCTGTCCGAGCCGGAGGACTGGGGCTGGAAGGCGGTCGCGGTCAACTGCTCCGACCTGGCCGCGATGGGCGCGCGGGCCCGCTGGCTGGTGATCGCCCTCACCGTGCCCGAGCAGGCCCGCGTGCGCCTGCTGGAGCGGGTCTACGCCGGGATCGGCGAGGCCTGCCAGGCGTTCGGGGTCGCCCTGGTCGGCGGTGACGTGTCCGCCGGCCCCGCCCTGTCCCTGGCCGTGACCGCGCTGGGCGAGGCCGAGCGGGTGGTTCCACGGTCGGGGGCCATGGCCGGGGACCGGCTGGCCGTGACCGGCCCGCTCGGGGCGGCCGCCGCCGGCCTGGCCCTGCTGGAACGTGGGGACCAACCGGCCCTGGACCTGCTCGGGCGGTTCCCGGGCCTCGCCGCCGCCCACCGCCGGCCGGTCCCGGCACTCGGCATGGGCCGCCGGCTGGCCGCGGCCGGGGCCACGGCCATGCTCGACGTGTCCGACGGCCTGGCCGGCGACGCCATGCACCTGGCCAAGGCGTCCGGGGTCGGGGTCGAGATCCGCGACGCCACCGTCCCGCTGGCTCCCGGGGTCGCCGAGGCGGCCGAGCTGCTCGGCCACGACCCGGTGGAGCTGGCCCTCGGCGGGGGAGAGGACTTCGTGCTCGCCGCCGCCCTGCCCCGCACCGCCGACCTCGGCGGGGTGCTCGACTGCGGCCGCTTCACCCCCGACCCCGCCCGGATGGTCCGCGTGACGTCTCACGGTCTGGTGCCGCTGGCCGGCCTGGCCTATGACCATTTCCGCCGGCGAGGCTAGGAGGATATTCCGGTTTGGGGTGGTCAGGGAGTAGCCGGTGAGGGTGCCGGTGAGCCTGGCGGCCTGCACCATGGGTAAACACAGGCTACGGCGCGGTCAGCACCTCGTCGGCGGCGCGCTGGCCGGACTGCACGGCGCCCTCCATGTAGGAGGTCCAGACCGTTGCCGTCTCGGTGCCGGCCCAGTGGAGGCGGCCGATCGGCTCCCGCAGGGCCTGCCCGAAGGAGGTCCAGACACCGGGCGGGAAGTAGCCGGCGTAGCAGCCGCCGCTGTACTCCTCGTCGGCCCAGGACCGCTCCAGCAGCTCCCTCGGCCTGCCGGCGCGCTCGCCGAAGTAGTCGGCCAGGCAGGCCAGGACGCCGGCCCGCCGGTCGGCCGGGTTGCGGCGGGCCCAGACCCGGGCCTGCTCCCCCTCGATGAAGCCGACCAGCACCCCCGGCGACCCGTCCTCAGGGGAATTGTCGTAGACGATCCTGACCGGACCGCTGTCGCTCACGGCCAGGCCGGAAAGCCCCTCCTGGCGCCAGAACGGCTCCTCGTACACGGCATGGACCTTGATCACGCTGCCCATCGGCACCCGCTGGGTGAGCTGGTTGCGCCAGCCGGGCAGCGCCGGCCGGTAGCTGATCCGCCCGGCGATGGCCGGCGGCACGGCCAGGATCGCCCGGCCGGCGGCCACCGCCCGCCCGTTGGCCTCTACCACCACCCCGCCTTCGCCGTGCCTGACCACCTCGGCGGGGGCGCCGAGCACGACCCGCCCGCCGAGCGTCTCGGCCAACCGGATCGAGATGCTCTGGGCGCCCTGGTGGAAGCGGCGCTCCTGGGCGCCGCCGCCGGTGGCGATCAGGTGGGCGATGCCGCCCGCCGATCGGATGACGAACAAGGTGTGCAGCAGCGACAGGTCGCGCGGCTCGGCGGCCAGCGTGCCCCTGATGGCCGCGCGCAGCCAGGTCCTGGCCCGCTCGGCCGTGACCCGGGCCTGCAGCCACGTCTCGACGGTCTGCGAGTCCCAGGCCAGCGCCTGGTCGGCGGTCCACGGCGCCTCCAGCGGCACCTGGGAGGCCATGGCGTCCAGCTCCCGGATGGACTGACCGATGGCGACCGCGGTGACCGGGTCGCCGCCGTCCGGGAGCTGGCCGCCGTACCGGTGGGCCCGGCCGTCGCGGAACTCGGTGTTGAGCCCCCGCTCGTAGGTCGGGTAGGTGGTGACACCGACACGCTCGGCCAGGGCGGCGATGCGGTCCTGGGTTGGCCCGATCCACTGGCCTCCATGGTCGATCGGCGTGCCGTCGGCCGCGGGCAGGGTCAGCGTCCTTCCACCGACCCGGGCGCGCGCCTCCAGCACCATCACCTCGGCGCCGGCGTCCACCAGCCGGCGGGCAGCCGCCAGGCCGGCCAGTCCAGCCCCGACCACGACCACATCTGTTGCGGCGGTCACGAAGGTCCTCTCCTCGCTCGCGTGGCGACCTGTTGGAGCGACGCCAGGGGAAGCCTCGGCGGTCGGGCGAGTCACGGCCCTCGCGAGCGCCGAGCGGGATGCGGGCCAGACTCTACGAACTGACGGCGGCAAACTTCCAGCGCTGTGACCGCTTCGGGACGATCGGCTGCTGCGCTTCCTTACAGCGGGCGCAACTGGCTACAGTCGGTGGCCGCACCCGTCCCGGAAATGGGCACCATCAAGGGAAAGCCCCGGACCGGGCAGCACCAGGCTGGTGTGCGACCGCCCGCAGCGGGAGTCTCTACTGGTGCGCACGCACGACCCGCCACGACCCGACCACCCCGGGAGCCTCATGCCGCCCCGCCGTCGCAGCAGGTCACGTCCGAGCAGGTCTCGGCGTTCGAGTTCGCTCAGCTATCTGCTTGTCACGGTCCTGGTCGTCGGGGTTGGCTACCTGCTGGTGGAGCGGGGTGTGCTGCCGGCGCCACCCGACGCGACCCAGCCGTCGCCGCCAACTCGGGGTCCCGCCGACAATACCGCGGCCATCCGCCGCCTGGGCGGCACCGTGGACTACGGTCATGTCGATCCGGTCACCGGGCAGCGCAGCGGTATCAGCGCCACGATCACCCCGGCCATGGTGAAGGCGGCCGACCGCCACCAGCTCGGCTCCGCCGCCGCCTCCGCCATCCGTCCACCCGGCCTGGACCGGCTCCCGGCGCGCAACCGCGCCCGCGCCCACCTGCTTGGCCGGCAGCTCGGCGGCTCGGGCGGCCTGGAGGCAAACCTGGTCGCGCTCTACCAGAGCCGGGCCAACTCCCCGGTGATGCGCGACTACGAGACCGCCGTGGCCCAGGCGGTCCAGGCCGGCCAGACGGTCCGCTACCGCGTGCGGCCGGTCTACCCCAGCCGCACGTTCAGCGGGGCGCCCAGCGCGATCCGGATCACCGCGAACGGCGAACGCGGGTTCCGCCTGGATGTCACCATCGCCAACACGCCCACTGCCGCCGTCACCGAAACCATCGCCCCGCCGGCCAGCCCGTAGCCGACCACAGGAGAGGCCATGCTGGAACGGTTGCGCCTGCTGCTGCCGCCCCCGACCGATCCGGTGGAGGGCGGCCGGCCCGACGGCTGGGCGAAGGTCGAGGCGGCGCTGGGAACCCGGCTGCCAGGCGACTTCAAGGCCTTCACCCAGCTGTACGGCTCCGGCAAGGTGGACGACTTCCTGTACCTGTTCAACCCCTTCGCCGCCGGGCAGGACGGCAACCTGCTGTTCGAGAAAGCCCGGGTCCTGGCCGGCTACACCCAGACCAGGGCGAAGTTCCCTCAGCGGCTGCCGCTCCCCCCGTTCCCCCAACCAGGGGGCGTGCTGCCGCTGGGGCGCACCGACAACGGCGACGAGCTGTACTGGGTGACCGCGGGCGACCCCGGCGAGTGGTCGGTGGCGCTGCTGGAATCGCACGCCGCCAGCCAGGAGATCCACCGCATGCCGGTGACCGGCTTCCTGGCCGCGCTCGCCGCCGGCGAACTGCAGACCCAGGTGCTTCCCGACGACATCGTCCACCGCTCAGCACACCAGTTCCTCCCGTTCGGCTGAACCAGCGGCACCTTTCCGGCTCATCGGACCCGAGGCGGCCTCATGGGATCGTGCGCGGGGGGACGTGCGCGAAGGGGCTTGGCCGGACCCACGACGGGAACCCTCTGACCAAGCTGGTCGGCCCTTCCAGCCGACACCGTCCAGCGTTGACGGCCTGCTGCAGGGTGATGCGTCGCAGGTTCCACTGCACCAGGGTCTCGGAATCGGTGGTGATGGTCAGGTCTTCGACCCGCCCCGGGTACGACGTGCACAGCTCTGCGCGTGGGCGTTGCAGCAGCATCCAGAACCGCTGGGTGGGCTGGTCCAGCAGGTCGACGCGGACGACCACCCCCTGGCTTGGGACCTTGTCGAGATCGACCAGCCTGCAGGTCGCCCACAGCACGTAGGCCGGGTCGAGATGGCGCGGCTCGATCTCCAGCCAGCGGGCGCCCCACTCGCCCATCGCATCGCACACCCGCTTGAGCTCGCGACCGCTCTCGGTCAGCTCATAGTCCGAGCCGCGACCCGTCGGCTGGGGACTTCTTGCGACCACGCCGTACCGCTCCAGCAGGGCGAGGCGCTCGGCGAGCAGGGCCTTGGGGATCCCGGGAGCACCCTCCCGGAGCTGGGTGAAGGTGCGGCACCCCGCCGCGAGATTGCGGACGATGATCGGTGTCCACCGCTCCGCGAACAGCTCAGAGGTGCGGGCGATCGGGCAGTACTGGCCATAGCTCTTCATCTGCCGAGTGTGTCCCGCCGCCATCGGGCCGAGCAAGTTCAGTTTTTGGGATTGCCCGGCGGCGGCGCGCCAACGATGCTCACCGAGAGCCATCCAGGCTCGCCGGGAGTCGGCGGAAGGAGTGCAGGGATGGAGGAGTACTTCCTGGATCAGACCCATGGTGAGGTCGCCAACCTCGGCATGCTCAGCATGCGGCTGCTCGTCTCCAAGGCCCAGACCAATGGGGCGTTCGCAGTGGCGGAGTTCCGTGGATCGCAGGGCAGCTGGACCGTGCCCCACATCCACCGAAGCCTGGAGGAGTCCTTCTACGTGCTCGAAGGGACCTTCGCCTTCACCCTGGGGGACCGCGACGTCGAGGCGAAGCAGGGCGCCTTCGTGCTGGTGCCGCGGGGAACGCCACACATCATGCGCGCGGGACCAGGCGGTGGAGCACTGCTCACGCTGTGGGTTCCCGGTGGGCTGGAGGAGATGTTCCTTGAGCTGGGACGGCTTCCGGCCGAGAGCATCACCGACCGTGCGGTGCGGGCCGAGGTCGCCAAGCGTTATGACTCGGTTCCCATCTGATGGCGTCTCGACGCTCGAGATCCGGGTAGGTGAGAAGCGGATTCCGACCCGTTTGGCGGCCTGGACGCCAGGCGGTCGGTCGACGGCCTGGGCGCTGGTAGCCTTGGGCGGATCTCGTTGACCTGATCGGAGGTGGAAGGCCGTGCCGGTGCCCGCTCGGGTGCTCACCATCGCCGGCTCGGACTCCGGCGGCGGGGCCGGGATCCAGGCCGACCTCAAGACGTTCCTGGCCCACGGTGTCCATGGCATGTCGGCCATCACCGCCGTGACGGTACAGAACTCCATCGGCGTTCAGGGCTTCTACGAGCTGGAGCCCCGGGCGGTGTTCGAGCAGATCGAGTCGGTGGCCACCGACATCGGGGTGGACGCGGTCAAGACCGGCATGCTGGCCTCGGCCCCGATCATCGAGGCGGTCGCCAACGCCTGCGAGCGCTTCTCCCTGCCCAGCCTGGTGGTCGACCCGGTCGCCGCCTCCAAGCACGGCGACCCGCTGCTCCGCCCCGACGCGGTCCAGGCGCTGCGGGGCCGGCTGCTGCCCCTGGCCACCGTGGTCACCCCCAACCTGGGCGAGGTGGCGCTGCTCACCGGGATCCAGGTGCGCGACCGCGGCGACATGCTGGCCGCGGCCAGAGCGGTCCACGAGCTGGGGCCGCGCTGGGTGCTGGTCAAGGGCGGGCACCTGCCAGGCGACCACGCCGTCGATCTGTTGTGGGACGGCCGCGACGCGGTCGAGCTGACCGCCCCCCGGGTGGCAACCCCGCACACGCACGGGACCGGGTGCACGCTGGCCTCGGCGATCGCCGCCAACCTGGCCGACGGCCTGGACATGGTCACCGCCGTCCAGGGGGCCAAGCGGTACCTGTCGGGAGCGATCGCGGGCGGGTTCCCGCTCGGCAAGGGCATCGGCCCGACCGACCACGCCTGGCGCTTCCGGGCCGCCGGGCTGCTGGGCCCCGGCGGTCCCAGTCACCCCCCGCCCGTCCCCTGGCCCCACGGCCCCGACCCATACGAGGGGTAACGAGGCCCGCGTCAGGCAACAACAGGAGGCTGCAAATGGGATCACCGAGCGCGAAGGCCTTCGGCACACGCGGGTGTCGTTAGCCAATGGCACGCAAGGACACGCTGGTGGCGAGGGTGCTGGTCGTCCACGACGGCAAGGTGCTGGCCGCCCACCACCGCCACGCCGACGGCGACGACTTCTGGTGCCTGCCCGGCGGCAAGGCCAAGCCGGGGGAGCGGGTGGAGGACGCCGCCCGGCGCGAGCTGCTGGAGGAGACCGGCCTGCCGGTCGGCCTGGCCGGCGTGGTCTGGTTGCAGGATCTGGTCGACGAGGGCGAGTTCGTGGTGGTGTTCGCCGGCTGGCTGGCCGCCGGCCACGACGGCGTCCTGGATGTCGAGCCCAGCCCCGGCAAGGACCGGAACCTGGCCGAGGTCGCCTGGCGGCGCGCGGACGAGCTGCTGGCCGGCGACTTCCGCCCGGCATCCCTGCTCAAGCTGCTCGACCTCGGCAACCTGCCCGAGGTACCCCGCCCCGAAGCCTAGGAGGCCGGGTCGTTGCCGGTGACCGGCTGGCGGCGCAGCAGCTCGGCCAGGGTGGCGTGGACCTCCTCGAGGGGCAGGCCCCCGGCGGCCAGCCGCTCGGGTTCCAGCGGGCGCAGACGCTGGCAGAAGGCGATCGCCTCCTCGACCGGCTCCGGGTCATCGGGATGCTCGTCGATCAGCTCGAACAGCGCGTCCTCGGCGTCGGCGTAGCGGCCCAGCGCCTCGAGCACGCGGGCCAGCCGCAGCCGCTGGGAGACCGACAGCTCCAGCCCCTCGGCCCTGGCGAGCAGGTCGCCGGCCAGGTCGACGTCCAACAGGCGCTCCGAGCGGGCGGCCAGGCAGCCGGCAAGGGCGATGGCACGCCGGTAGCGGGCCGCGGCCTCGGGCACCTGCCCGATCCCGGCGTACAGGTCGGCCTCGGCCTTGAGCAGCTCCAGCGCCAACGCCACCCGGCGCATGTCGGGGTTGGACCCGGAGGTGAGCAGGTCAACCAGCTGCGCGTCGTCCAGCACCGCCACGACCCCGGTGCCGACGCCCAGCAGCGGCCTGTAGGCCTCGTCGAACATGCCGAGCGCCTCGTCCCCCCGGCCGCCCTTGGCCAGCCCGAGGATGTGGGCGAGCAGCTGGCCGACCTGTTCGATCTGGCGCATGAGATAGTCGCGCTGGTACAGGGACGGCCTCCTCGCCGCTGGAACGGTCGGGCGTCCGCCAGTATGGCCGCCCTGAGGTGGTTTCGCCGCACGCGGCCGAGGCTATCCGGGCAGACCGAGCGACGTTGAGGGGAGCCGATGAGCGATCAGGTGACACGGCCGGATGTCCCGCCGGCGCTGCGGCGGCTGGCCGCGTGGAGCTGGCGCCTGCTGGTCATCATCACCGCCGCAGGGCTCCTGCTGTACCTCCTCATCCTGCTCAAGGTCATCGTCGTCCCCGTGATCGTGGCCCTGTTCCTGGCCACCCTGCTGGTGCCGGTGGTCAACTGGCTGCAGGCGCGCGGCTGGTCGCACCTGCCGTCGGTGCTGGCGGTGTTCCTGGGCGCCGTGCTGCTGCTGGCCGCGATCGTCGCCGGGTTCATCCCGCTGATCGGCAACGAGCTGGACACGCTGCGCCAGCGTGCCGACGAGGGCGTTCGCGAGGTGCAGGCGTTCATCGCCTCGCGACCCTTCGGGCTCAGCGAGGACGACCTCAACCGCTACCTGGAACAGGCCCGCGAGCGGCTCACCGAGAGCTCCGGCGGCCTCACCCGGGGCGCGGTCCAGGGCGCGACCCTGATCGGCGAGCTGCTCACCGGGCTGATCCTGACCCTGTTCCTGACCTTCTTCTTCGTCAAGGACTCCGAGCGGTTCACCCGCTGGATCCTCGACTTCGCCGGTGAGCGCCGCTCCGGTCCCCTGCGCGAGATCGGCCGCCGCTCGGCCACCGCGGTCAGCGGCTACCTCCGCGGCCAGGCGTCGGTCGGGCTGGTCGACGCCATCTTCATCGGCATCGGGCTGGCCGTCGTCGGCGTCCCCCTGGTCGTCCCGCTGGCCTTCCTGACCTTCGTGGCCGCGTTCCTGCCGCTGGTCGGCGCGTTCGTCGCCGGCGCCCTGGCCGCGCTGGTCGCCCTGGTCACCAAGGGCTTCACGGCCGCGCTGATCGTGGTCGGCATCACCGTGCTGGTCCAGCAGGTCGAAGGCCACGTGCTGGCACCGTTGCTGCTGGGCAGGGCGGTGTCCCTGCACCCGGTGGTGATCATCCTCGCCCTGGCCGCCGGCGCCATCCTCGGCGGCATCGTCGGGGCGTTCCTGGCCGTGCCGATCGCCGCGGTGGTCACCGCCGTCGGGACCTACCTGCGCGAGCCGGGCGAGCCGGAACCGGAAACCGCTGCGCGCGGATGACCTACTGCAGTCCCCGATCCATGTGGGGGGAGCTCGCTCCCCCCACAGCCCCCCAGGAGCGCCTGTGCCATGGTCGAGGTGGTCTGGGGATCGACCCTAGACGGCCCGGCGGACCTTGTTGGCCTTGATGCAGGAAGTGCAGACGTTGCGCCGGCGGGGGGTGCGCCCCTCCATGATCCGGATGCGCTGGATGTTGGGGTTCCAGCGCCGCGGGCTGCGCTTGTGGGAGAAGCTCACCTTCATGCCGAAGCCCGGGTGCTTGCCGCAGATGTCGCAGACGGCAGCCATGATCGAAAGGACCTTCCTCGAGAAAGATTTCGCGCGAATTCCAGAGAGCCGGGAGAGGGTAGCACGGCCTCGTCCGCGGCCGCACCTATACTCGACCGATGGCCGAGACCGCAGTTCCCGACCCGCTCGGTACCCCCCTGGCCAAGGCCCCGGGGGTGAGCGGGGCGCTTGCCAAGGCGCTGGAGGAGGCCTTCGGCTACCGCACCGTCCGCGACCTGCTGGAGCACTACCCGCGCCGCTACCTGACCCGGGGCGAGCTCACCGATCTGGCACACGCCAAGAAGGGCGCCGAGGTCACGCTGGTCGGCACCGTCCGCAACCTGGCCAAGAAGCAGCCGCGGCGGAACCTCCGGATCCTGGAGGTCCGGGTGGTCGACGGCAGCGGCGCCTGGGTCTGCACCTGGTTCAACCAGCCATGGCATGCCCAGAAGCTCACCGTCGGCACGGTCGCCGCCTTCTCTGGCAAGCTCGCCTGGAAGGCCGGCCGCCTGGGGATGGCCAACCCCGGCTACGAGGTGCTGCGGGAGGGCGACGACCCGGAGGAGTTCGCCAACGAGGTCATCCCCGTCTACCCGGCCAGCAAGGAGGTCTCCTCGGGCCGGCTGCGCCGGGCCGTCGGCGCCCTGCTGGACCGCTTCGGCGACGTCCCCGACTTCGTGCCCGAGCCGCTGCGCCGCGCCCACCAGCTGCCCGACCGGGCCGGCGCGCTGGAGGCGATCCACCGCCCGGCCGGCCGGCCGGAGGCGGCCAGGGCCCGCGACCGCCTGGTCTACGACGAGCTGTTCGTGCTCCAGGTCGGCCTCGCCCTGCGCCGCCGCGCCATGGAGGCCGGCCAGCACGGCCAGCCCCTCCAGGCCGACGGCGAGCTGACCAAGCGCCTGCTGGCCAGCCTCCCGTTCCAGCCCACCGGCGCCCAGTCGAGGGCCATGGCCGAGATCGGCGCCGACCTGGCCAGCTCCAAGCCCATGCACCGCCTGCTCCAGGGCGAGGTGGGGTCGGGAAAGACAGTCATCGCGCTCTGGTCGCTGCTGTGCGCGGTCCAGTCGGGGATGCAGGGGGCGATCATGGCCCCGACCGAGGTGCTGGCCGACCAGCACGGGATCAACCTCAGGGGGCTGCTGGAACCGCTGGGGGAGGGCGGTGGGCTGTTCGGGGGACCGCGGGTCGAGGTGCTGACCGCGGCCACCACCGGGGCGGCCAGGCAGCGGATCCTGGACGGGGTGGCCGCGGGCGAGGTCGACCTGCTGGTCGGCACCCACGCCCTGCTGTCCGAAGGCGTGGCGTTCCACCGGCTGGGTGAGGTGGTGATCGACGAGCAGCACCGGTTCGGCGTGCACCAGCGGGTCCGGCTGCGCGAGAAGGGCGACAGCCCGCACGTGCTGATCATGACCGCGACCCCGATCCCGCGGACGCTGGCCCTGACCCTCTACGGCGACCTGGACGTGTCCACACTGGACGAGCTGCCGCCTGGCCGCACCCCGATCGCCACCCACGTGGTCGGCGACGCCACCCTGCGTGAACGGGCCTACCAGCGGGTCAGGGAGGAGGTGGGCGCCGGCCACCAGGCCTACGTCGTCTGCGCCCTCAAGGACGAGTCCGACAAGGTCGAGGTCCGCTCGGCCAAGGCCGAGGCCGAGCGGCTGCGGACCGAGGTGTTCCCCGACCTCCGGGTCGGGCTCGTCTACGGCGACATGCCGGCCCGCGAGAAGGAGGCGACCATGGACCGCTTCCGGGCCGGCCAGGTCGACGTGCTCGTCTCCACCACCGTGATCGAGGTCGGCGTGGATGTGCCCAACGCCACCGTGATGCTGATCGAGGACGCCGACCGTTTCGGCCTCTCCCAGCTCCACCAGCTCCGGGGCCGGGTCGGCCGGGGCCAGGCGCCGGGGCTGTGCATCCTGTTCGCCGACCCCCTGACCGACGAGGGGCGGGCGCGCATGGACGCCATCGCCGCCACCACCGACGGCTTCGAGCTGGCCAACGAGGACCTGCGCATCCGCGGCGAAGGCACCGTCTTCGACGCCCGCCAGTCCGGCCTCTCCGACCTCAAGCTCGCCCGGCTGATCGACGACTTCGACTGGGTCCGCCGGGCAAGGGCCGACGCGTTCGCGTTGGTCGGGTCCGACCCGGAGCTCGCCGACCCGGCCCACCGGCGGCTCCGCCAGGAGGTGCTGGCCCGGCTCGGCGACGGCCGCGCCGAGTGGCTGGCCCGAGGCTAGCCATTCCCCTCGCCAGGCAATAGGCTCCGGACATGGCGACCGACGACCGTGGCTGGGAGGACGACGAGCAGCTCGTCCAGTACCTGGCGGAGTTCGGGCTGAGCCGCAACGAGGCTCGGATGTACCTGGCAGCCCCTGGCCGGCCACCGCTCCGGGTGGCCGAGCTGGCCGAGTTGGCCGACGTCAACCGGCCCAAGGCCTATGACGCACTCCGCCAGCTCGTCGACAAGGGGCTGTTCGCCGAGACCGGTCAGGAGCCGGGCCAGGTGGCCAGGTTCAAGGCCGCCGAGCCCATGCTGGTCGTCCAGCGACTGCGCCACCAGAGCGCCCTGGAGCAGGCCGACCGGGTCCAGGACACCTCGCAGCTGGTCGCCGACCTGTTCGCCCGCTACTACGACGCCCCCCAGGGCGAGGACCCGTTCGAGTACGTCGAGCTGATCCGCAACTCCGAAGCCGCCTGGGCCCGCCGCGACGCGATCACCGCCGGCGCCGAGAAGGAGGTCGTCCAGGCCCGCCGGATGACGCCGCCAGGGACCAGGCCACGAGCCGGCGATGAGGTCGGCGCCCGTGAGGGCGTCAGCTACCGGGCCATCTACGAGTCGGAGTTCCTGGACTACCCGGAGTTCCGGGCCCGGCTGGCCGAGCGCGAACGGCGGGGCGAGCAGATCCGCTTCGTTCCCCGGGTGCCGGTCGGCATGACCGCCGTCGACCGGCGAAAATGCCTGCTCAGCCTCAACCCGACCGGGTTGGTCAGCGGCCAGGGGAACTGGGTCGTGCTCGAGCAGCCGGCCCTCGCCCACCTGCTCACCGACGCCTTCGACCTGCTCTGGGACGACGCCAAGCCCGCCGCTCCGTAGGCCTGCCCCGCCCGGTACGTTCTCCGCAAGCGCGCCCTTGACTTCCCTGACGACCGTTCCCTACTGTTGCGGCTCGATCCTGTTGTCCCCTCTGGGAAGGACAGATCGCTGACCCAGTCCGGCGACTCGGACCTGATCGATCGCCTCGTCCGCCACGGCCTCGGCCAGGGGGAGGCCCGCTGCTATCTCGGCATGCTGGCCCAGCGGGCGTTCAAGGTCAGCGAGGTCGCCACCGAGGCCGGTCTGCCGCGGTCACGGGCCTACGAGCTGATCCGGTCGCTGGTCCGCTTCGGGCTCTGCACCGAGGTGGCCGGGAGCGGGGTGGCACGGTTCCGGGCCGTCCCCCCCAACGAGGCCATCGGCCGCCTCGAGGCCTCCCTGGCCGAGCAGGCCCGCCGCCGCGACCATGCCCTCAACGGCCTGCTGCAGGCGCTCAGCGCCCGCGGCGGCCCCTCGCCGGGCGCCGGCGAAGAGCCGCTCGATATGCTGCGCCGCCGCGACCAGCTGCTGACGGCGATGGCCAAGGAGGTCTGCCAGGCCACCGACGAGGTGCTGACGATCGTCAACACCTCCTGGGAGCCGGTCGACTGCCCGGGGATGCGCGACCGCCTGGCCGCCGGGGTCCGCTTCCGCACCGTCTTCGACCGCGAGTCCCTCGACCACGACGGCCACCGGGCCTGGGTGGACGCCTTCGCCGGTGACCCCGGCTTCGAGGCCCGGGTCGTCGACCGTGTCGACACCCTGTTCCTGCTGGTCGATCGGCGGGTCGTGCTCCTCAACCTGGTCGTCCCAGGGGCGGCGCCTGGCGACCACTCCGAGTCCCTGCTGATGCGCCACGCCGGGCTCGGTCAGACACTCCACGACGCCTTCGAGCGCACCTGGCGGCACGGCGTCCCTTTTGAGCAGGCCCTCGCCGCGAACGGCGCACCCGCGCTCGTGGGCGCAACGACCAGCGCGCACGGCCCGGCACCGCCCGGGTGGGCCGGGTCGCGCACCAGCAACGGCCGCTCGGCCCACCTCGGCTGAGCCGGCCCAACCGGTTGGACGGCGGGGGAACGGCCTTGGCCCCCCCGGGCTCACTACCCCGCCGTTCGACCACACGGGTGATCGCCGTCGCCCTTGCGCGGGGGGGGGGCTTGCTGTTGTCCTCGTTCATTTGGGGAGTCCTCCCCCCCAACCCCACAAGAGCTCGGCCGGGCTGGCATCCTCGGGCTCGGGTGGGGCCGATTCGCCGTCCTTGGGATGAGGTGGTGCCGTGCGGGTTGTGGGCGGGCGTCTGGGGGGGCGGAGGCTGCGGGCGGTTCCTGGGCGGGATACGCGGCCGACCAGTGACCGGGTCCGGGAGTCGCTGTTCGGGATCCTTGGGGCGCGGGTGGAGGGAGCGCGGGTGCTCGACCTGTTCGCGGGCACCGGGGCGCTGGCCATCGAGGCGCTGTCGCGCGGGGCGGCCGAGGCGGTGCTGGTCGAGCAGGCCGCCCCTGCGGTCGACATCATCCGGGCGAACCTCGACGCTCTCGAGCTGACCGACGCCGCCAAGGTGCGGCGCACCCGCGCCGAGACCTACCTGCGCACCCAGCGGGACGGACCCTTCGACCTGGTCCTGCTCGACCCGCCCTACGCGGTCCCGGTCGGCCTGGTGGCCGGCCTGCTCGGCCGCCTGGCCCGTACCGCCCTGGCCCCGGGCGCCGTCGTGGTGGTCGAGGCCGCCGCCAGGGCCGAGGCCCCGCCCTGGCCGCCCGGGCTCGTCCCCGAACCACCCCGCCGCTACGGTGACACCGCCCTGCACCTCGCCGTCTCCGCCAACGAGGACTGACCAGGAGCAGGTACCCTTTGGCCCAGTCGACCCCAGCCAGGAGGCTCCGACCCGTGCGGATCGCTTGCTGTCCAGGCACCTACGACCCGGTGACCAACGGCCACCTCGACATCGTGGCCCGCGCCACCACCTGCTTCGACCGGGTCATCGTCGCCGTGCTCATCAACCCGGCCAAGCAGCCGCTGTTCACCCTGGAGGAGCGCGTCGCCATGCTGAAGGAGGCCACCGTCGGGATGGCCTCGGTCGAGATCGACACCTTTTCCGGCCTGCTGGTGGACTACGCCAAGCGGCGCAGCGTCACCGCCATCGTCAAGGGCCTGCGGGCGGTCTCCGACTTCGACTACGAACTGCAGATGGCGCAGATGAACTACCGCCTGGCCGGCGTCGACACCATGTTCATGACCACCAACCCGACCTGGTCCTACCTCAGCTCCAGCCTGGTGAAGGACGTGGCCAGGCACGGCGGTGACGTCACCGGCCTGGTGCCCGACTTCGTGCTGGCCAGACTGCGTGAGCGCACCCAGCGGCCACCCGCCTAGCCCCTCCGCGTTCTGGTATCCTCATGCGCTGCGGTCGCTTCCCAGCGGCAGCTTTTGTGTGCCCTGTCGCCCACCGTCGCGACACCTCTCGAGATCGTCACCTTCATGAGCAAGCACGTCACAGCACCGGCACTCGCGGTCGACGTCCGCGAGCTGCTCCAGAAGCCAGGAGCCCACCAGCACGTGGTCCTGCGCGCCTCCCTGGACGACCTGGCAACCCCGGTCGCCTCGGTCCCGCCTGACCGGACGGTCACCGTCGACGCCGAGATCGAGAGTGTGGTCGAGGGGCTGCTGGTCACCGGCAGGGTCACCGCGACCGCGGTGGTCAGGTGCGTTCGCTGCCTGCGTGACCTCGACCTCGACCTGAAGGTCGAGGTCCGCGAGCTGTTCGCCCGCCAGCTCCGCGACGACGAAGACGAGGGCTACGCCGTGTTGCCCGACGACCGCCTCCCGCTCGACACCATGGCCAGGGACGCGGTCGTGCTCGGGTTCCCCGCCTTCCCGCGGTGCCGGCCCGACTGCGCCGGTCTCTGCCCGGTCTGCGGCGCCGACCGCAACTCGGCTGATTGCGGACATGGCGGACCTGAGAACATCGACCCCCGCTGGGCCGGCCTCGCCGACCTGCGCGCCAGCATCGAGCCGGCCGGATTCGGGGAACCCCGGCGCGGTGCCCCGATCAACGAGCCGGCCGGGTTCGGGGAACCCCGGCGCGGTGCCCCGATCAACGAGCCGGAGGGGTTCGGGGAGCCCCGGCGCGGTGCCCCGATCAACGAGGAGGAAGACGATGCCAGTCCCCAAGCGTAAGACCCCACGGGCCAAGACCCGGCACCGCCGGTCCCACTGGAAGTCGGTGGCCCCCACCTATGCGTCCTGTCCCCAGTGCCGGCAGGCCAAGCTACCGCACACCGTCTGCCAGAACTGCGGGTACTACGGCGGGCGTCAGGTCATTGAGGTCGACTAAGCGCCAACCGATCGAGAAGGCCCTCGGCATCCGCTTCGGCGGCGAGGAGCTGTACGTCTGGGCCTTCACCCACCGCTCGTTCGCCTACGAGAACGGCGGCCTGCCGACCAACGAGCGCCTGGAGTTCCTCGGCGACGCAGTCCTCGGCGTGGTGGTCACCGACATCATCTACCGGGCCTTCCCCGACCTGCCCGAGGGCCAGCTGGCCAAGCTGCGGGCGGCGACGGTGAACATGAACGTGCTCGCGGAGGTGGCGCGCGAGCTCGGCGTCGGCGACGCCGTCCGCCTTGGCCGCGGCGAGGAGCTGTCCGGTGGCCGCGACAAGTCCTCGATCCTGGCCGACACCCTGGAGGCCGTGCTCGGCGCCATCTATCTCGACAAGGGCCTGTCGCGGGCGGCCGCCCTGGTGCGGCGGCTGTTCGAGCCCCGGGTGATGGAGGCGGCCGGCCGGGGTGCCGCCCTCGACTACAAGACCTCCCTGCAGGAGCTGGCCGCCTCCAGCCTCGGCGGCATGCCCTCCTACGCGATCGAGGAGGAGGGGCCCGACCACGCCAAGCGCTTCACGGCCACCGTCTCGGTGGCCGGGACCGCCTACGGCAGCGGCAAGGGACGCTCCAAGAAGGAGGCCGAGCAGCAGGCGGCCAGGCAGGCGTTCGAGTCGCTGGCCACCTCGCGCATGGTCGCCGGCACCGGCGACATCGGCCAGACCGGCGCCCTCCCGGCCGACCGGCCCACCGCCGACTAGCGTGCCCGAGCTTCCCGAGCTCGACGTCCTGGCCGAGAACCTGGCGGCAAGGCTGGGCGGAGCCAGGGTGGCGGCGGTGCGGGTGGTCTCGGTGGCCGCCCTCAAGACCTTCGACCCGCCGATCGACGCCCTGCTCGGCCTGGCCGTGAGCGGCGCAGGGCGCCGGGCCAAGTACCTGTGGCTGGAGCTCGGCCAGTTGCACCTGGTCATGCACCTGTCGCTGGGCGGCCGCCTGGTCCTCGGGCCAAAGCCGGCCTCGCGCAAGGTCGCTGTGTTCACGCTCGACCTCGACGACGGCCGGGTGCTCTCGATGACCGAGGGCGGCACCCAGCGCCGGGCGGCGGTCTGGCTGGTCGACGACCTCGAGAAGGTCCCGTCCCTGGCCGGCCTTGGCCCGGAGCCGCTTGACCCCGACTTCACCGTCGAGCGCCTGGCCGCCATCCTGGCCGAGGGCGGCCACACCTTGAAGGGCATGCTCACCGACCAGCGGGCGATGGCCGGGGTCGGCAACGCCTGGAGCGACGACGTCCTGCACCGGGCCAGGATGTCCCCCTTCGCCCGCCCCGATCGCCTCGACCCGTCCGAGGTCGAGCGCCTCCACACCGCCCTGATCGGCGTCCTCACCGAAGCCCGCGCCACCCTTGCCCAGCAGGTCGGCGGCGAGGTGGTCATCCCCAAGGCCTCCGAGCGCCTGTTCGCCGTCCACGGCCGCGCCGGCGCCGCCTGCTTCGTCTGCGGCGACACCATCCGATCGGTCTGGATGGGCGACCGCGAGACCTCCTACTGCCCAACCTGCCAGACCGGCGGCCGCACCCTGGCCGACCGGCGCCGGTCGCGGTTCCTCCGCTAGCGGCGCTCCGCAGGAGGCGGTCGGGCGCACACGGGCTCAGGACCGTCGTGCTGGTCGGCCTTCCCAGCGACAGGACGGCCCCGGTTCACATGCGCACGAGGCGAGTGGGTGGCTACACTGCGGCGTTCGGCCCGGGGGGAGCTCGGGCGAGGCGTCCGCCGGAGGAAGCCCGTGCCCGAGCTGCCGGAGGTCGAGACCCTCCGCCACGATCTGGACAAGGAGGTCGGCGGCAGGAAGGTCAAGGCGGTCGAGCTGCGGGCGGCCCGGGTGGTGCGCCGCCACCGCAACCGCACGGAGTTCACCCGGCGACTCGTCGGCCGCAAGCTCGACACCACCGCCCGCGTCGGCAACCTGCTGCTGCTGCGCCTGGACGGGGCGCCGGAGACGGCCGCCCTGGTGATCGACCTCGGTCCCACCGGTCGGCTGCTCAAGCAGCGCAGCGCGGCCCCGGTGGACAAGCAGACCGATGCGGTCATCACCTTCACCGTTGGCGGCGACCTTCGTGCTCTCGAGCTCGGCGACCATGGCGAGCTGTTCCTGGCCGGACAGGTCGAGCTCGAGGAGCTGGACGAGCGGTGGCGCGGGGTGATCGACCCGCTGGCCGACGCCGTTGCCTGGCAGGCGCTGGGGGCCAGGTTGGGGTCCAGGCAGGAGCGGCTGCGGGTCCTGCTCACCGACCCGGCCTTCGTTGCCGGCATCGGGCCGGTCTACGCCGACGAGATCCTGTGGGCCGGCGGGCTGCGCTGGGACCGCGACTCCGACGGCCTCTCCGCGCAGGAGGTCCGCCGGCTCCACCGGGCGATCCAGGAGGTCGTGCAGGACGCCGTGCGGCTGCGCGGCGTCTCGCTCGGGGAGACGCCCTGGCTGGACCTGCAGGGCAACAAGGGAGAGTTCGAGCCGCAGCTCAGCGTCTACCAGCGGGAGGGCCAGCCGTGCCGGCGCTGCCGCACGCCGCTGGTCCACGAGCGCATCAAACGCGGGGAAACCACGTACTATTGCCCCAAATGTCAGAGCTGAAGTCCCGCGCGCCCGTCCTCGCCGCGGTGCTCGCCATGGTCCTCATGCTGTGCGGCTGCGGCGGGACCGGATCGGCCCAGCCGGCCGCGCCCGAGGCCCCAGCCGGATCTGCCGCCCCCGCGACCAGGCCAGCCCCCGAGTCGGGCCCGGTCCGCCTCGGCGGCGCACCGGCCTACGTCGCGCTGGCCGCCAAGGACGTGACCATCCGGTCCCGGCCCCGCGGCGGCCGGGTGGTGGCCCTGTTCCCGGCCAAGCTGCCGTGGGGGAGCCCGACGCCGTTCCTGATCAGCGAGGCCCAGCGCACCGAGACCGGGGACACCTGGCTCAAGGTCCTGCTCCCGCGGCGGCCGAACGGCTCCAGCGGCTGGGTTCGCCGCGACCAGGTCCGCATCACCCCGGTCTCCAAGGCGGTCGAGGTCGACCTGTCGTCCCGCACGGCCACGCTGCTGCACAACCACCGCAGGGTGCGCAGCTGGCGGGTCGCGGTCGGCGCATCGGGGACGCCCACCCCGACCGGTCGGTTCTTCATCACCGTGAAGCTCAGGCCCCCGCAGATCTCGACCACCTACGGCGCCTGGGCCCTCGGGCTCTCCGGCTATTCCGAGGTGCACCAGACGTTCGGCACCGGCGACGGCCAGATCGCCCTCCACGGCACCTACAACCCCTGGTCGATCGGTCGGCCGGTGTCCAACGGCTGCGTCCGCATGGACAACCAGATGATCACCCTGCTGGCCGACACGCTCTCGCTCGGCACGCCGGTCACCATCAAGGTATGACCCCGCTCCGGTTGAAGGCGGTGATCAGGGGCGAGGTCCAGGGCGTCGGGTTCCGCTGGGCCGTGCAGCGCCAGGCCGGCCGGCTCGGGCTCACCGGCTACGCCGAGAACCTGCCCGACGGTTCGGTCCGGGTCGAGGCCGAAGGTGACCCGGACCGCCTGGACCTGCTGGAGGCCTTCCTCCACCAGGGCCCCAGCTGGGCCGAGGTCGAATCGCTCGACATCCAGCGGGTCCCCGCCACCGGCGAGTTCCGCGACTTCGCCGCCAGATAGCGCCGGACGGTCGGACCCCGGGGTCGGGGAACCCCGAGGGTGCCCCGGTGCATATCGGGGAGTACCTCCGAGGGGTGCGCCTGGAGAGACGGGGCTTTCGTCTCGATGGGCTTGCTTGGCGCCTCCATACGAACGTGGTATAGTCCGCTTGTGAAATCAGCTCTCTGGGACCGCCCTGACGCGGTGGCTGCTCAGCCCGGCTGCATCGGGCAGGGTGGCGCACACGTTTTGGGCCTTCCTCTCCCAGGGGACAAACAGTAGGTAAGTCGTCGGCCGTTCCGCGCGGCGCTGGACGACCCTTGTGGCCTGCCAGCCGGCGGACAGATCGCAGCGGCAACCCCGAAGCCGCTGCATGGGAGGAGCCTCCCGGATGTCGAAGGCGCTCATGGGCTATGTTGGTCAGCCGCCCGCCTACATGATCCTGCGGGAACTGAATGCCCTCAAAGCGCGTGTCGCCGAGCTCGAGCGACACCTCGCGGTTGCGGAGCAGGAGCTCGCCCTTCGCGAGGTCGAGGACTACCGCACCTCGACCACCAAGGAAGCGGCCCTGGCCTAGCCAGGGTTTCGTCAGCTTCGGGGCCTCCGTGTGGAGGCCCCGAGCCTTTTGCCCCGACATCCCCAGGATCGTCGGAAGCCCGTGCTAGCATGCCTGCGCCTGAGGCAACGAGGGGGTGCGGGCCAGCCGCGTGTTCCTGAAGTCGCTGACCCTGCGCGGGTTCAAGTCGTTCGCTGAGAAGACCACCCTGGACTTCGAGCCGGGGGTCACGGTCATCGTCGGCCCCAACGGCTCCGGCAAATCCAACGTGGTCGACGCGATCGCCTGGGTGCTCGGCGAGCAGGGGCCCAAGTCGCTGCGCGGCGGCAAGATGGAGGACGTCATCTTCGCCGGCACCGGCAGCCGCGGCGCCCTCGGCCGGGCCGAGGCCGCCCTCACCATCGACAACTCCTCCGGGTTGCTGCCGATCGAGTACAGCGAGGTGACCGTCACCCGGCTGCTGTACCGCTCCGGGGAGAGCGAATACGCCCTGAACGGCACCGCCTGCCGGCTGCTCGACATCCAGGAGCTGCTCTCCGACACCGGCGTCGGCCGCGAGCTGCACACCGTCCTCGGCCAGAACCGTCTCGAAGATGTCCTCCAGGGCCGGCCCGAGGACCGCCGGGCTGCGATCGAGGAGGCGGCCGGCATCTACAAGCACCGCCGGCGCAAGGAGAAGGCGCTGCGCAAGCTGGCCGGCATGGAGCAGCACCTGGTCAGGCTGTCCGACCTGGTCGGCGAGCTGCGCCGCCAGCTCAAGCCGCTGCAGCAGCAGGCCGAGACGGCCGCCAGGGCGGCCGAGGTCGCCGCCGAGCTGCGCGAGGTCCGGCTGACCCTGCGGGCACGGGAGCTGGCCGGGGTCCGCGAGCGTTCGGCGTCCCTCGACGCCGAGGAGGCGGCCTTCGCCACCCGCCTGGCCGAGCTGGAGCAGCGCCACGACGCGCACGAGAGCGAGGAGGGGCGGATCCAGGCCGAGCTGGCCGAGCTGGAACCGCTGGCCGGCCGGGCCGGCGAGGCCGTGCACCGCCTTGCCACCGTGCGCGAGCGCCTGAAGGGCACCGTCGCGCTCGCCGAGGCGCGCGCCCGCCACCTGGCCGAGGCGCTGGCCGAGGAGGGCGACGGCCGCTCGGTCGCCGACCTGGAGCGGGAGGCGACCGAGGTCGCCGAGGAGCTGGCCGGGGTGGAGGGCGAGCTGGCCGCGACCACCGCCGCCGCGGCCGCCGCCGCGGCCGGGCGCGACCAGGCAAGGGCCGCCCTCGCCGCCTTCGACCAGGCCGCGGCCAGGGCCGAGCGCGACCGGGCGACCGCCCACCGGCGCGAGGTCCGGCTGGCCAGCGAGGTCGCCGGCCTGGAGCGGACCATCGAGCAGATGGAGGCCGAGGCCGGCCGGCTGCGCGAGCAGGCCGCCATCGTCGGGCAGCGACGCACCGAGACCGCCGGCCAGCTCGAGCAGCTCCGGACCGAGTGGGCCGACCTGGAGCGCCAGCAGGCCGCCCGAGGGACCGACCGGCAGCTGACCGAGGGCCAGCGGGCCCAGCGGGCCGCCGAGGCGCGCCGCCTGGCCGCCGAGGAGCGCCGGGTCGAGGCTGAACGGGCCGCCGCCCATGCCCGCCGGGAGGCGTTCGAGGCCACCGCACGGGCGGCCGGCGGTGACGCCATGGCGTTTCTGGAGGGTGCCGGCCGCGACGGCGTCCTCGGCCCGCTGGCCCCGGCCCTCTCGGTCGAGCCCGGCTACGAGGCCGCGGTGGCCGCCGCCCTTGGCCGCGACGCCGACGCCATCGTGGTCGCCGGCCCCGCGGTCGCCACCGGCGGCGCCCGGCTCCTGCGGGAGGCCGGCAGCGGCCGCGCCATCCTGCTGTACCTGGAGCCACAGCAGCACCGCCAGGCCACCAACGGCGATCATCCGAGATTGCTGCTGGACCGGGTGCTCGCGACCGGGTTCGCCGGGGAGGTGGCCCGGGCGCTGCTGGCCGGGGTGCTGGTGGCCGCCGACCTGGACGAGGCCAGGACGCTGCTCGAACACCATCCCGACCGGCGGGTGGTCACCCGGGCCGGGGAGCTGCTGGCCGCCGGGCGGGTCGAGGGCGGGGTCGTGCCGGAGGCGAGCGGGCTGGCCGCCCGTCGGGCCGCCGACGAGGCCGCCGAGGCCGAGGCCACCGCGGCCTCGGCCCTGGAGCAGCTGGGCGCCGAGCTGCGGGCGGCCCAGCACGAGCTGGAGGTGCACGAGCGGCGCGCGGCCGACGCGGCCAGGGCGCTGCGCGACGCCCAGGCGACGCTGCGCCGCCTCGACGACCGCTCGACCCTGGTCGGCACGGAGCTGCGTGCCCTGGACCAGGAGACGGCCGCCGCGGCCGAGCGGCTCCACGAGCTCGTCGCCGGCCGCGAGCGCGCCGCCGCCCGCCTCACCGACGCCGAGGCCGAACTGGCCGCCATCAAGGACAACGGCCCAGCCGGCAGGGACGGCGGCACCGGATCGGCCGCCCCCATGCCCGCCTTCCAGCAGGGCGTGCTGGCCGGCACGGGGGCCGAGCGGGACGCCGAGCTGCTGCGGACCGGCCGGCCGCCGCTGGCCGACGCCCTCGATCAGGCGGAGCAGGCGGCCAGCGCCGCCCGGGCGGCCGGCGCGGCCGTCGGCGAGCGGCACCGGCTGCTGGACCGGCGCCTGACCGAGCTGCGCGCCCAGGCCGCCACCGAGGTCGAGGCCGCCGGACGCCGGGCGCGGGCGAGGGCGGCCCGGCTGGACGGTGCCCGCCGGGCCGGGCTGGCCGCCACCGCCGGGGCCTCCGCCCTGGTCAGGCTGGAGCGGTCCCTGGCCGCGGCCACCGGCGAGCGCGACCGGCTGACCGAGACCCTCAAGGCGGCCAGGGCCGGCCTGACCGTGGCCGCCGCCAGCCGCCGGGAGGCCGCCGCCGCCCTCGACGAGCACCACGCCGTCACCCGCGCCTCCGACACGGCCAGGGTGGAGGCGCGGCTGCGCGCCGAGGAGCTGGGCAAGCGCATCGTCGAGGAGTTCGCCATCGACCCTGACGAGGCCCTCGTCGAGTACCTGCCCGGTGAGGTCAGGCTGGCCGAGCTGCCCGAGGCCGACCCACGCCGCCAGCCGTCGAACGAGCTGCGCCGGGTCGCCACCGCCCTGGACCGCCGCCTGGCCCTGCTCGGCCGGGTCAACCCGCTCGCCCTCGAGGAGTTCAAGGCCCTGGAGGAGCGCTACGCCTTCCTGTCGGGCCAGCTCCAGGACCTCAAGGAGAGCCGCCGGGACCTCCTCAAGGTGGTCAGGGCGATCGACGAGCGGGTCAGGGAGGTGTTCGGCCAGGCCTTCGAGGACGTCGCCGGGGAGTTCCAGCGCACCTTCGGCATGCTGTTCCCGGGCGGGGATGGCCGCCTGGTCCTCACCGAGCCGGACGACCTGCTGGCCAGCGGCGTGGAGGTCGAGGCCCGCCCGCCGGGCAAGAAGGTGCGGCGGCTGTCGCTGCTGTCGGGGGGCGAGCGCAGCCTGGTCGCGCTGGCCTTCTACTTCGCCATCTTCCGGGCCCGGCCAAGCCCCTTCTATGTCCTGGACGAGGTCGAGGCGGCCCTGGACGACGTCAACCTGCAGCGCTTCCTCGACCTGCTCGACGACGCCCGCGAGCACGCCCAGCTCCTGGTCGTCAGCCACCAGCGCCGCACCATGGAGGCCGCCGACGCGCTCTACGGAGTGTCCATGCAGGCCGAGGGGGTCAGCAAGGTGGTGAGCCGGCGGCTACGTTCTGGCACTCTCGACGGGAACGCCGTCGCTGCGACGAGGTGAGCTAGTGGAAGGGCTGGAGATCGTCCTCGTGGTCGCCGCCACCCTGGTGATCGTGAGCCTGCTGGCGGTCGTCCCGCTGGTCGCCGGCCGTCGCCGGCGGCAGGACCGCGACGGCGTCCGCCCGGTGCAGCTGGACCGCGAGCCTGGGGTCGGGGACGACGCCGGGCAGCCTCCACAGCCCGGCCGCGAGGTCGCCGACGTCGACCTGCCGCCCGACGACCGCGGCGTCGCCACCGTCACCGACGAGGTGATCGCCCCGCGGCGCCGCTTCCGCGAACGCCTCGGCCGCTCGCGGGTCGCGCTCTCCCGCGGCATGTCCGGCCTGCTGGCCAGGGGCGCCGACGACGACGAGGCCTGGGAGGAGCTGGAGGAAGCCCTGCTGTCGGCCGATGTCGGCGTGGCCACCACCACCGAGCTGGTCGAACGGCTTCGGACCAGGGCAAGGGCCGAGCGGGCCGCCGGCCCGGCCCTACGCGAGCTGCTCAGGGCCGAGCTGCTGGACGCGGTCGGCACCCCCGACCGGTCGCTGGCGCTCGACCTGCTCGAGGAGCACCAGCGGCCAGGGATCGTGCTGGTCGTCGGCGTCAACGGCACCGGCAAGACCACCACCGTCGGCAAGCTCGCCCTCGCCCTCGCCGAGGAGGGCAAGCAGCCGGTGCTGGCCGCCGCCGACACCTTCAGGGCGGCCGCCACCGAGCAGCTGGCCATCTGGGCCGACCGGGTCGGCGCCCCGGTCGTCCGCCACCAGCAGGGCGCCGACCCGGCGGCGGTCGCCTTCGACGCCCTGGCCTCGGCCAGGGCCAGGGGAGCCGACGTGCTGCTGGTGGACACCGCCGGCCGGCTCCACACCAAGACCAACCTGATGGAGGAGCTGCGCAAGCTCCGCCGGGTCCTTGAGCGCGAGGGCGGCCAGGTCCGCGAGGTCCTCCTGGTCCTGGACGCCACCACCGGCCAGAACGGCCTCGCCCAGGCCCGCCAGTTCACCGACGCCGTCGGCGTCACCGGAGTGGTCCTGACCAAGCTCGACGGCACCGCCAAGGGCGGCATCGTCATCGCCGTCCAGCGCGACCTCGGCATCCCCGTCAAGCTCGTCGGCCTCGGCGAAGGCGCCCACGACCTCGCCCCCTTCGACCCCGACGCCTTCGTCGACGCCCTGCTGTCCGAGGACGGCCCCTGAGCCCACCGCCGTGCCGATGACGATGACAAGGTGGCCGGTCTGACCGTCGACCCGGTGCGAGCCGTGGCCGGAGCCTGGCGGCGCCGTCCCCGCCGGGCTGTGGAGCTGCAAGCCTTCCGCGGCTACGGCACCCCGACCCGGCTGCTGCTGCGCGGGCGCGTGCTTCGCTCGACCGGGCTGGTCCGGTCCCGGCTCGGCGATTCGGTCTTCGACAACCTCCGCAACATGTTCCACCGGTTCGAGAGCGACGAGGTCCCAGGGGCGCTGGTGGTCGCGACCGCCGGCGACGCCGAGGCGCGGGTCCGGACCGACGACGAGGGCTACTTCGACGTCACCCTCGACCTGCCGGAACCCCTGGATGACCCGCGGGTCTGGGAACCGGTCGACCTGGAGCTGCTGGAGCCGCGCGGGCCAACCGGGGTCACCCACGCCACCGGCCACGTCCTGGTGCCGCGGGACGCCGAGTACGCCGTGATCAGCGACCTGGACGACACGGTGCTGCATTCCCACGCGACCAGCCTGTGGCAGATGGCCAAGCTGACCCTGCTCCACAACGCCCACACCCGGCTGCCGTTCGACGGCGTCGCCGGGTTCTACCAGGCGTTGCAGCGCGGCCGCGACGGCGAGGCCTACAACCCGGTGTTCTACGTGTCCAACAGCCCGTGGAACCTCTACGACCTGCTGGAGGACTTCCTTGACCTGCAGGGCATCCCGCGGGGCCCGCTGTTCCTGCGCGACTGGAGCCTGCGGGCCCTGCGGGCCGGTGAGCGGCACAAGCTGGCCGCGATCGAGGCGCTGCTGGCCGCCTACCCGCACCTCGGCGTGGTGCTGGTCGGTGACAGCGGCGAGCGCGACCCGGAGATCTACCGCCAGGTCGCCCTGCGCCACCCCAGCCGGGTCCTGGCCGTGTACGTTCGCGACGTCGACCCCGAGCGGCATGCGGCAGTCACCGCGATCGCCGCCGAGCTGGCCGGACACGGCGTCGACCTGGTGCTCTCGCCCGACACCGAGGCCGCCCGCCGGCACGCCCTCGACCGCGGCCTGATCGTCGCCGCCGCTCTGTCCGACGGCTACTGACGAGTCGGCTGCGCCATGGCTCAGGCGCTGTTGCGTGGCGGTCGGGGGGGAGCCGGAGCTCCCCCCACATGGATCGGGACCGGTCCGTCGAGGGCCGTCAGCCAGCAAGCTGGTCCACGCCGTCCAGGAATCGTGTGACCTCGGAGCGGTCGTTGTAGTGGACGAGGCCGGCCCGCACGGCGCTGCCGGCGTCGCGAATGCCCAGTGCGCCGGTCAGCTCCCAGGCGTAGTTGTGGCCGTTCCAGACGTTGACCCTGCGGGCCGCCAGGTGCTCGGCGACCTGGAGCGGCGTCCGCCCGGCGACCGTGAAGTAGGCCGTGGCCGTCCGGCTGGCCGCCTTGCCGTAGGTGGTCACGTGGCCCATCGCCTCCAGCCCGCCGAGCAGCACCCCGAACAGCTCCAGCTCGTAGGCCTCGGCGGCGGCCATCGAGGCCAGCACGCGCTGGCGCCGGGTGCCGCCGGCGGCCGGATCGAGCGAGGCCAGATGCTCGGCGGCGGCCACCACCCCGGCGTAGTCGGCGAACGGCGACGTGCCCTGCTCGAACCGCTCGGGCACCTCGTCGGAGGAGGACGCCAGCTTGTCGGGGCGGAGCCGGTCGAGCAGCTCCGGGTCGGCCACGACCGCGCCGACGTGCGGCCCCGACCATTTGTAGGCGCTGGTGGCGTAGAAGTCGGCGCCGAGGGCGGCCGCGTCGACCGGGCCGTGGGCGGCCGCGTGGACCCCGTCGACGTAGGTCAGGGCGCCGGCGTCGTGGGCCATGGCCGTGATCGCGGCCACATCCGGCCGGGTCCCGAGGACGTTGCTGGCGGCGGTGACGGCCACCAGCCGCGTCCGTTCCGAGATCAGCCCCTGGTACTGGCCGGCCGGCAGCTCGCCGGTGGCCAGGTCGACCTCGGCCCAGCGCACCCCCGCCCCGGCCCTGGCCGCGCCGTGCACCCAGGGCCGGACGTTGGCGTCGTGGTCGAGCTGGGAGACGACCAGCTCGTCACCCGGGCCCCAGCCGGCGGACAGGACGGCCGCCAGCCGGTAGGTCAGGGTGGTCATGTTGGGCCCGAGCACGACCCCGCCGGGCTCCCCACCGACCAGGTCGGCGACCGCCCGCCGGCACTCGGCGACGATGGCGCCGGAGCGTCGGCTGGCCGGGAAGGCGCCGCCGAGGTTGCCGATCCCCGACCGGTAGGCCCCGGCGATCGCGTCGATCACCGTCCCCGGCACCTGGGTGCCGGCGGCACCGTCCAGGTAGGCGTAGCCGTCGGCCAGGGCCGGGTACAGGGCCCGGATCCGGGCGACGTCCCAGCTCATCGGGCCACCGCCTCGGAGGAGCTTCCCGATTCACCGGGGCACCCCCTCGCAGGAGCTGCCCGATTCACCGTGCACCCAGCTGGGCCCATCGTGTGCGAGTCCTCCTCGGAGGTCTCCGGCCCGAAGTTCATGGTCCCGAGGCACAGCCGGCTGACCAGCAGCCCGGTCCGTCCCAGATGGGTGTGTCCATCGACAGCTCCAGCCGTGCGGCGGCCTTCCCCCCGGCCAGCATATGCTGGACCCATGTTCGACACCCTCTCCGACCGGCTCCAGGAGACGTTCACGCGCCTGCGCGGCCATGGCCGGCTGTCCGAGGCCCAGGTCGACGCCGCCCTGCGCGAGGTCCGGCTGGCCCTGCTCGAAGCCGACGTCAACTTCAGGGTGGTGAAGGACTTCATCGCCAGGGTGCGCGAGCGCGCGGTGGGCGAGGAGGTCACCCGCAGCCTCACGCCGGCCCAGCAGGTGGTCAAGATCGTCCACGAGGAGCTGGTCGTCACCCTCGGCGAGCGCAACGTGCCGCTGGCGTGGTCGCAGCGGCCGCCGACGGTGCTGCTGATGGCCGGCCTGCAGGGCTCGGGCAAGACCACCACCGCGGCCAAGCTGGCCCGCTGGCTGGTCGCCAAGGGCCGCAAGCCCCTGCTGGTCGCCTGCGACCTGCAGCGCCCGGCGGCGGTCAAGCAGCTCCAGGTGCTGGGCGAGCAGGTCAAGGTCCCGGTGTTCGCGCCCCACCCGGGCGGCCCCGACGCCGACCCGGTGCCGGTCGCGCTCGGCGCCCGCGACGAGGCCGAGCGGACCGGGCGCGACGTGGTCATCGTCGACACCGCCGGCCGGCTGGCCATCGACACCGAGATGATGGCCCAGGCGGCCGCCATCCGCGAGGCCGTCGGCCCGACCGAGGTGCTGCTGGTGGTCGACGCCATGACCGGCCAGGACGCGGTGGCCACGGCGCAGGCGTTCCAGGAGGGCGTCGACGTCACCGGCTTCGTCCTGACCAAGCTCGACGGCGACGCCAGGGGCGGCGCCGCCCTGTCGATCCGGGCGGTCACCGGGCGGCCGATCAAGTTCGCCGCCACCGGCGAGAAGCTGGCCGACTTCGACGCCTTCCACCCCGACCGGCTGGCCGGGCGCATCCTCGGCATGGGCGACGTCCTCACCTTGATCGAGCGGGCCGAGGAGCAGATCGACCTCGAGCAGGCCGAGAAGATGGAGCGCAAGCTGCGCGAGGCCTCGTTCACCCTCGAGGACTTCCTCGACCAGCTCCAGCAGGTCAAGAAGATGGGCCCGCTCAGCCAGGTCCTCGGCATGCTCCCCGGCATGACCCAGCAGCTGAAGGGCGTGGAGGTCGACGACCGCGAGGTCGCCAGGGTGGAGGCGATCATCCGCTCCATGACCCCTGGCGAGCGGGACAATCCCAAGATCCTCAACGGCTCGCGGCGGGCCCGCATCGCGCGCGGCTCGGGCACCACCACCCAGCAGGTCAACGCCCTGCTCAAGCAGTTCGAGGAGGCCCGCCGGATGATGAAGCAGCTCGCCGGCATGACCCCCAAGAAGCTGCGCAGGATGGGCCTGCGCTAGACTGCCTCGGTCCCGGACGCCAACCAGGCACACGACGGGGAACGGCAGACCCACGCTCCGGACAAGGAGCGCAGCCCGGGACCGGGCGGGCCACCCCGAGACGAGGAGCACCCCACGCCAATGGCCGTCAAGATCCGCCTGATGCGCATGGGGGCCAAGAAGGCCCCGTTCTACCGGGTCGTCGTCGCCGACTCGCGCAGCCCGCGCGACGGGCGCTTCCTCGAGAACCTCGGCGTCTACCACCCCAGCAACGAGCCGTCCCGGGTCGAGATCGACACCGAGAAGGCGGCCGCCTGGCTGGCCAAGGGCGCCCAGCCGACTGAGGCGGTGGCCAAGCTGCTCGCCATCGCCGGGGTCGAGGGCATGGCCGAACGCAAGCAGGCCGCCAAGGCGTTGCGGGCCAAGCAGGCCGAGGCCAAGGCCGGACCGGCCAAGGCCAAGGCCAAGAAGTAGCCGCGCCATGCGCGATGTCGTCGTCTACCTGGCCAGGGCGCTGGTCGACGAGCCCGAGCGGGTCACCGTCGAGGAGCTGCGGGGGGGCCGCGGGGTCACCTACGAGGTGCGGACCGCGCCCGACGACGTCGGCAAGCTGATCGGCCGGGGTGGCCGCACGGTCAAGGCGCTGCGCCGGGTGGTCAAGGCGGCCGCGCCGCCGGGCCACCGGGTCGAGGTCGAGGTCCTCGCCGAGGGCGAGTGACCGTGGGCGTCCCTGACCCACCGGGGCACCCCCTTGGGGTTCCCCGGACCCCTCCGGGCCGTCTGGTCGTCGGCCGCGTGCTCCGCCCCCACGGCCTGCGGGGTGAGCTGTCGGTCGAGGTGCTCTCCGACGCCGCCGAGCGGTTCTCCCCAGGCGTCGAGCTGGGCGCCGGCGACCCGGATGGCCAAGGGCCGCTGGCACCGGTCACCATCCAGGCGGCTCGCCTGCACCAGGGCCGGCTGCTGCTCAGCCTGGTCGGGGTGGAGGACCGTGATGCCGCCGACCGGCTGCGCGGCACCTGGCTGTCGATCCCGGTCTCCTCGGCCCGTCCGCTGGGCTCCGACGAGTTCTGGCCGCACCAGCTGGTCGGCCTGGCCGTGGTCGACCGTCAGGGCCGCGAACGGGGCCGGGTCGCCGACGTGGTTCCCGGCGCCGCCCACGACCTGCTCGCGGTCGAGCTCACACCGGAGGAGCCCGGGTCGATGGCGCCGGGATCTCAGGGGGATGCCCCGGTGGATCAGGCCCGGCGAGTCGCCCTGGTGCCGGCGGTGGCCGCCCTGGTCACCGTCGAGCTGGAGGCCGGCCGGGTGCTGGTCGAGGCCGTCCCCGGGCTCCTCGACCCTGCGGAGGGGTAGGCGGCGGTGCTGGTCGACATCGTCACCATCTTCCCCGGGTTCTTCGCCTCGCCGCTGGCCACCGGGCTGCTCGGCAGGGCGGGGGAGCGCGGCCTGGTCGAGGTCCGCCTGCACGACCTGCGCGACTGGGCCGCCGACCGCCACCGCAGCGTCGATGACGCCCCCTTCGGCGGCGGCGCCGGCATGGTGATGCTGCCCGGCCCCTGGTTCGACGCCCTGGACACCCTGGAGGCCGAAGGGCCGGCCCGGGTGGTCCTGCTGGCCCCCGACGGCCAGCAGTTCGACCACGGGGTCGCGCAGCGGCTGGCCGGCGAGCCCCGGCTGGTCCTGTGCTGCGGCCGCTACGAAGGCATCGACGAACGGGTCCGCAGCCGCGTCCACGAGGTGCTCTCCATCGGCGACTTCGTGCTGGCCGGCGGGGAGACGGCCGCTCTGGTGGTCCTGGAGGCCGTGGCCCGCCTGGTCCCGGGGGTGATGGGCAACGCCGCCTCGGCCGCCGACGAGTCGTTCTCGACCGGCCTGCTCGAGTACCCGCAGTACACCCGCCCGTCCACCTACCGGGGCCTGGAGGTCCCGGCCGTGCTCCGTTCCGGCGACCACGGGGCCATCGAGCGCTGGCGCCGCGCCCAGGCGCTCGACCGGACCCGCCGGCTCCGCCCCGACCTGCTCGACCGGGCCGAGCCCGAGGAGGAGACGGAGGAGCGGTAGGCCCCTTGATGGATCTGTTACCCTCGAGGGCAGCGTGGGTCGCGCTATGCTGATCCTTCGCGTCTTCAGTCCCCAAGGAGCCTCATCCATCATGCAGATCACCGACGTGATCGAGCGCGCGCAGCTGCGCGACGATCTGCCCGACTTCCGCCCCGGCGACACCGTCAAGGTGCACGTCCGCGTGGTCGAGGGGAGCCGGGAGCGGATCCAGGTCTTCCAGGGCTTCGTCCTGCGCAGGCAGGGCGGCGGCCTCCGGGAGACGTTCACCGTTCGCAAGGTCTCGTTCGGCGTCGGCGTCGAGCGGACCTTCCCGGTGCACTCACCCAGCATCGCCAAGGTGGAGCTGGTCACCCGGGGCGACGTCCGCCGGGCCAAGCTCTACTACCTGCGCGAGCGGACCGGCCGGGCCGCGAAGATCAAGGAGAAGCGCAGCCCCGCCCGGGCGTGAGCCAGAAGGGCCTGCCCTGGTGAGCAAGACGAGCGACGAGCGGGGGCGGCTCGACGGCCGGGCCGACCCATCACCGGCCAGCGTCGAGACACCTCCGTACCACCACGAGGATGAGAAGCAGCCAGGCCTGTTCGCGGTCGTCCGCGAGACGGTCGTCCTGGTCGCCTTGGCCGTGCTACTGGCGGTGGTCTTCAAGACCTTCCTGGTCGCGGCGTTCTACATCCCGTCGGGATCGATGGAGTCGACCCTCAACATCTCCGACCGGGTGCTGGTCGAGAAGGTCTCCTACCGTTTCGGCGACGTCCAGCGCGGCGACGTGGTCGTGTTCGTCCACGAGGAGCCGGGCCTGGAGCCGGCCGGTCCCAGCAACCCGGTGGCCCGCTTCTTCTCCGGCCTCGGCCAGGCCATCGGCCTGGTCCCGCCCTCGGACCGCGACTTCATCAAGCGGGTGGTCGGCGTGCCCGGCGACCGGATCACCTGCGAGAAGGGCCAACTGGTCCGCAACGGCGCCCCTGTGACCGAGCCCTACCTCGACCAGGGCACCAGGACCGACAGCTGCAAGGAGACGACCGTCGGCGCCGGCCAGCTGTTCGTGATGGGCGACAACCGCACCAACTCCCAGGACTCCCGCGTCTTCGGGGTGATCCAGCGCTCCGACGTCGTCGGCCGGGCATTCGTGCGCATCTGGCCGCTCAACCATGTCGGCTGGCTCCGGCGCGACCGCTGACGGCCTCCGCCGTTACACTCCTGCCGTGTTCGCCACCGCCACCGCCCTGTTCGAGGACCGACTGCGC
Source organism: Actinomycetes bacterium (assembly GCA_036003705.1). Taxonomy (GTDB): domain Bacteria; phylum Actinomycetota; class CALGFH01; order CALGFH01; family CALGFH01; genus CALGFH01. The sequence continues at coordinate 36,918 of DASYSE010000120.1, forward strand.
GACGTCGGCTTCGGCCGGGTCGCCGGCGTCGACGAAGCGGGCCGCGGCGCCCTCGCCGGGCCGCTGGTCGCCGCCGCCGTGATCCTGCCCAGGAACTGCCCCATCCAGGGGCTGGCCGACTCCAAGCTGCTCACCCCCGAGCGCCGCCGGAGCCTGGCCGCCCAGATCCACGACCATGCCCTCGCCGTCGCGGTGGTCCGCATCGGGCCCGACACCATCGACCGGATCGGGCTCCAGCCGGCCAACATCGGCCTGCTGGCCAGGGCCCTGCGCGAGCTGGAAGGTGGCTACGACTACGCCCTCGCCGACGGCTTCCCCCTGCCCCGCATGCCAGCCCCCGTCCTCGGGGTCCGCAAGGGCGACCAGGTGGCCGCCTGCGTGGCCGCCGCCTCGATCGTCGCCAAGGTGACGAGGGACAAGATCATGACCGGTGCGGCCCGCCGCTACCGCGGCTACGGGTTCGAACGGCACAAGGGCTACGGCACCGACGAGCACTGGGCCGCGCTGCGCGCGCTCGGCCCCTCGTCCTACCATCGCCATTCCTTCACGGGCGTGGCCGCACCGTGGGCGACCGGTCACCCGGCGGTGACGAACGACCAGGAAATGGGGGAGCGCTGATGAGCGCCGAGGACCTCGAGCGCTACGAGGCCGACATGGAGCTGCAGCTCTACCAGGAGTACCGGGACGTGCTGGGGATGTTCCAGTACGTGATCGAGACCGAGCGGCGCTTCTACCTGGCCAACAAATTCGATCTGCAGATGCGCAACCAGGACGGCGACACCTACTTCGACATCACCCTGCACGACGCCTGGGTGTGGGACATGTACCGGCCAGCCCGTTTCGTCACCAGGGTCCGGGTGGTCACCTTCAAGGACGTGAACATCGAGGAGCTCATCCGCAAGGAAGAGCTGTAACGGGAGCGGAACCGTGGGGTTCAACGCGACCCGGCGATATCGGGACAAGAAGGTGGTCGACATTGCCTTGCTGGTCGCCGCGATCCTGATCGTCCTGGGCCTGCTGGCCTGGGTCTTTGCCGCAGGCGGGAGCTGAGCGATCGGCACGTGGTAGCGTGCCCGCTCATGGTACGAACCTCTCGGGCCGCCCGCGCCCGGGCACGGCGGATGCGCAGGCGGCTGCTGGTGGGGTGCAGCCTGCTCCTGGTATTCCTGGTGGTGGTGACCACGGCCGGGTACGGGTACGTGCACTACCGCTTCGGCCAGATCCGGTCGGTGAAGGTCCCCGGCCTGCACAAGTCCAGCAGCGGCCGCCCGTTCAACCTGCTGGTGGTCGGCTCGGACTCGCGGGCCGGCCTGGACGACCAGGACGGCAGGCGCTACGGCGACGTCGGCGGCCAGCGCAACGACACCACCCTGGTGGTCAGGGTGGAGCCGGCCCGCAAGCGCGTCTCGATGCTCTCCATCCCCCGGGACCTGGTCGTCCCGATCGCCGGCGTCGGTGTCGAGAACCGCATCAACGCCGCCTTCACCGGCGGTCCCGGGCAGCTGGTCAAGACCATCGAGCAGAACTTCGGCATCCCCATCCATCACTACGTGCTGATCGACTTCGACGGCTTCAGGGCCATCGTCGACGCGCTCGGCGGCATCGACGTGCGCTTCCCCTACCCGTCACGGGACTTCAAGTCCGGCCTCGACATCCGCCAGGCCGGCTGCACGCGCCTCAACGGCGGCCGAGCGCTCGCCCTGGCTCGCAGCCGCTACTTCGCCTACCAGCGCAACGGCGTCTGGAGCAGCGACCCGTGGGCCGACCTCGGACGCATCCGCCGCCAGCAGGCGTTCCTCCAGGCGCTGGTCAAGGCGGCCCTGGCCAAGGGCCTGACCAACCCCGTCCGCGCCAACGCCTTCGTCAGCTCCCTGGTCCACGAGGTCACCAAGGACAGCGCCCTGCGGGTCGGCGACGTCATCCGCACCGGCGCCAGCTTCCGCACCTTCAGCCCGTCCAAGCTGGCCACCTACACCCTGCCGGTGACCGTGTCCACCGACCACCCCCTCGGCGACGTGCTGCTGCTCAAGCAGCCGGACGCCGAACAGGTGGTCGACCGGTTCCTCGGCCGCGCCCCGGCCCCGGCCACCTCCGGCGGCAGCGCCGGGGCGACGGCCCCGGCCAGCACCCAGCTGACCGTCCTCAACGCGCTGGGCACCAGCGGCCTGGCCGCCGCCACCGCCGCCAAGCTCCGCCAATTCGGCTACCGGGTCGCCGCCGTCGGCAACGCCCCGTCCTTCGACCTGTCCAGATCGCAGATCAGCTACGCCCCTGGCCGCGCTGCCGACGCCAAGGCACTGGCCAGCACCCTGGTCGGCGGCGCCCGCCTGATCGAGGACCCCACGCTCACCGCCCCGCGTCTCACCCTGATCCTCGGCCCGGGCTTCACCGGCATCCGCCCCCTCGCCACCGTCGGCCCCGGCGCCGCGGCCGGGCCGGCCTCGGGCGAGGGGTCGGGCGCCGCGACCGGGTCGGCAGCCAAGCCCGCCGGTCCAAAGCCCGCCGGTCCAAAGCCCGCCGTTCCCGACCTCCGGGAGTACGACCCGCGACCCTGCTGATCCCGGCGGCCGTCGGGATCGACGCGTGGTCAGGCCGGCCGTCTGCGCCGCTGGAGCTCCCGCAGCCTGAGGATGGGCCGGCTGAGCCTGACCCGCCGCTGCACCGACAGGTTCGCGGCTGAGGTGTCGCCCTGGGCCGGCCCCGGAGCGCCACCCAGCTGGTCGACCCAGTCACCGAGCGCCGCCGCCAGCAGCCCACTCAACCGTGGCACATCCCGCGCCGGCATCCGGAAGGTCCCGACGCACCTGTCGTCCTGCCAGACGCTCAGCACCACCAGGTGCCGCTCCGGGTGCCAGGTGACCCGCAACCCAACTCCCCGCTCGTCGAGGAACATGTCCCGGCGGGTCGGCAACGCTCGCCTGTTGTCCACAGGCGTAGCGTGGTGGTTCCCGATCGGGGGCGCAAGCCTCTCCTGATCCGCGGCGCCTGCCAGGGCGTCCGGCCGGCGCGGCTGCCTCGACCAACGAGCGGTCCCGCCGCCGTTTTCCACATTCCTGCCTGGGTCGTCCATCTCGTGCCCGCCGACGGCTAGGGTGCGGCCATGGCCACCAGGCATCCTGCCGATCGCGGCGAGCTGGGGCGGCGCGGCGAGGCGCTCGCCTGCTCCTGGCTGACCGCCGCCGGCCTGCGGATCGTGGCCCGCAACTGGCGCTGCCGGACGGGTGAGATCGACGTGGTCGCCGAGGGGCAGGGGGTGCTGGTGTTCTGCGAGGTCAAGACCAGGCGCGGCGACGGCTACGGCACTCCGGCGGCCGCCGTCGACGCGGCCAAGCAGGCCCGGCTGCGGAGTCTGGCCGTCGCCTACCTGCACGCCACCCCGCACCGGCCGTGCCGGGTCCGCTTCGACGTCGTGACCGTCGTCTGGCCCCGGCACGGGCAGCCGCAGGTCGAGCACCTGAAGGGAGTGTTCTGAGGATGCTGGCCCGGCTGGCCACCACCGCGCTGGTCGGCCTCACCGCCCATCCGGTCGGGGTCGAGGTCGACATCGGCCGCGGCCTGCCCGCCGTGACCGTGGTCGGGCTCGGCGGCACGGCCGTGCTCGAAGCCCGCGACCGCCTCCGGGCCGCGTTCGGCAACACCGGCTACGAGTGGCCCGACCGGCGCATCACGGTATCCCTGCCCCCGGCCGACCTGCCCAAGCAGGGATCCGGCTTCGATCTGCCCATCGCGATCGGGCTGCTGGCCGCGGCCGGGTCGGTACCGGCGACCGCCCTCGAGGGGCTGTGGGCCATCGGCGAGCTCGGCCTTGCCGGCGACGTCCGCGCGGTCAGGGGGGTGCTCCCTGCCGCGCTGGCGGCCCGCCGGTCGAGCGCCCGGCTCCTGGTCGTTCCCCAGGCCAACCTGGCCGAGGCCGCGCTGGTGCCCGACCTGCGGGTCGCCGGCGCGACCTCGCTGGGCCAGGTCGGCGAGTGGCTGGACGGCCGGGCCGACCTGGGCCGCCCCGGTTCCCCGCCCGACACTCCCGTCCCCCCGGTCGAGGACCTCACCGACGTGCGTGGTCAGGCCCTGGCCCGCCGCGCCCTCGAGATCGCCGCCGCCGGCGGCCACAACCTGCTCCTCATCGGCCCGCCCGGCGCCGGCAAGACCATGCTGGCCAGGCGCCTCCCCGGCCTGCTCCCGCCGCTGGAGCAGGACGAGGCCCTCGAGGTCACCCAGGTGTTCTCGGCCGCCGGCCTGCTCGGCCCGGACGCCGGCCTGATCAGGATCCGGCCGTTCCGCGCCCCCCACCACGCCATCTCGGTTCCCGGCCTGGTCGGCGGCGGCCAGGTCCCCCGACCCGGCGAGGTCTCCTTGGCCAACCACGGCGTCCTGTTCCTGGACGAGCTGCCCGAGTTCTCGCGCATGGCATCCGAGGCGCTGCGCCAGCCCCTCGAGGAGGGCGAGGTCACCGTCTCGAGGGCCATGGCCAGCGTCCGGTTCCCGGCGCGCTTCGCGTTGATCGCGGCGGCCAATCCGTGCCCCTGCGGGCACCTGGGCGACAGCCGGTTCGCCTGCCGCTGCAGCCGCACCGACCTCCACCGCTACGCCAGCCGGCTGTCAGGGCCGCTGCTGGACCGCATCGACCTCTACGTCCAGGCGGAGCGGCTCACCGCCGAGGAGCTTGCCGGTGCGGTCGAGGCCGAGCCGACCGCGCCGGTCCGCGCCCGAGTGCTGGCCGCCCGCGCGCTCCAGCGGGGTCGCCAGGGGACCGAGAACGGCCGCCTGGCATCGACCGGCCTGGCCGCCCGCTGCCAGGTCGCGCCATCGGCCCGCCGCACGCTCATGGCCGCCGTTGACCGGCTCGGCCTCAGCGCCCGTGGGTTCCACCGCGCCCTGCGGGTGGCCCGCACCGTCGCCGACCTGGCCGGGGCCGACCGGGTCGAGGACCACCACATCAAGGAGGCTCTCGGCCTGCGCCACCTCCCGATCGTCGGCGACCGCGAGGGGCAGCTCGTATGACCCCCGCCGAGCTCCGCCCGCCGTGGTGGGCGCCGGGGCTGAGGGAGCGGGACGTGCTGCTCTCGCTCGCCGCGACCCCCGGGCCGTTGCCGGCGACGGTGGCGACCCGGCTGGGGGAGGGGAAGGAGCCGGGACGGCTGCTCCGCGCGCACAGCCCCGACCCGTGTGCCGTCGCCGCGCGACTCGACGCGCTCGGAGTGCGGTTCCTGGTTCCCGGCGACCCGGGCTGGCCGCTGGCCGCCACGCCGCCCGACCCGCCGTGTGCCTGGCTGTTCGTCACCGGTCCGGTCCCCCCCGGGCCGGTGGGGTCGGTGGCGGTCGTGGGTGGCCGCCGCGCCTCGCCGCTGCGGCGGGCCGCCGCCCGTACTCTCGCGTCAGGGCTGGCCCGGGCCGGCTGGGCCGTGGTCAGCGGCGGCGCCGTCGGGGTGGACGGCGCCGCCCACGCGGGCGCCCTCGATGCCGGAGGGCGCACCGTCGTGGTGCTCGGCTGCGGCCTCGACGTTCCGTATCCGCGCGCCAACACCGGCCTGTTCGCTCAGGTGCGGGCCGCCGGCGGCACGCTGGTGAGCGAGCACCCGCCGAGCAGCCGCCCCCGAGCGGCCAGCTTCCTTCCCCGCAACCGCCTCATCGCCGCGCTGTCCGCCGCCGTCGTGGTGATCGAGGCCGCCGAGGACTCCGGCAGCCTGTCGACGGCCAGGGCCGCCGGCAGCCGGGGCGCCGGCCGTGTCCTCGTCCTCCCCGGCGCCCCCTGGGATCCGGGCGCGGCCGGCTGCAACCAGCTGATCCGCGACGGCGCGACCCTGGTCGGCAGCCTCACCGACATCCTCGAGGAGCTCGGCGCGGCCACCGTCGGAGGCGGCGCCGCCCACGCCGACCCCCGGTCGGGCACGGAAACGCCCCCGAACGGGTTCCCGGCGGCTCTCCAAGGCCTGGAAGCCCCCGCAAGGGCGGTACTGGCGGCGCTGCTCGACGGCCAGGTCCTCGCCCCGGGCCGTCTGGCCGCCGCCAGCGGCCTCCGACCCGCCGACCTGGACGCCGCGGTGCTGGACCTGGAGCTCGCCGGCCTGATCCGCCGCACCGCCGCCGGGATCCAGGCCATCGCCCTCCCACCCGCCCCCACGCCCCCCGCCCCACTCGACCAACCCCTTGAACCCCGCGGTCCGCCCCCTCCCGCGACGCCCTCCCCCAACCGATAGCCGCCAAGCACCCCGGCCTGATCCAGGTGCTCTGGCCCTGACCCGAGCGCCACCGATCCGGTCGGGGGTGCGGGTTGGTGGCGGGGCATGCCAATTGCCGCGGGTGCTTGAGTGTGGGGGCGCGGGTGGGGATCATGGCGGTGATGGCTGACAACCTGGGCAGCGGCGATCCGGACGGGCTTGGACCGCTGGCCCGGCATGCGTTGGAGGCGTTCGTCGCCCATCTCCGCGACGAGCGGGGGCTTTCGGCGCATACCGTGGCCGCGTACCGGCGTGACGTGATCCAGTTCCTGCAGTTCGCCGGTCGGGCGGGGGTGACCGACCCGGGGCAGGTGGAGCCGCTGCTGCTCCGCCGCTTCCTGGCCTTGCAGCGGACGCGGGGACTCGCCGCCTCGTCGATCGCCCGGAAGGCGGCCGCCCTACGAGCTGGCTTCCGGTTCCTGGCGCGTCGTGGGCTGGTCGCCGACGACCCGGCCGCCGGGCTGGGAGTTCCCCGCGGGCCCAAGCGGTTGCCGGTGGTGCTCAAGCCACGCCAGGTCGACCGGCTGCTTGCCGGACCGGCGCCAGTCGACCCCGTCGGCCTGCGTGACCGGGCGATCCTGGAGCTCCTGTACGCGACCGGCATCCGGGTCGGGGAGCTGTGCGGCCTCCGCCTCGGGGACGTCGACCTTGCGGCCGACACCGTCCTGGTGCTGGGCAAGGGCGCCAAGCAGCGACTCGTGCCCTTCGGCGAACCGGCCCGCGCCGCGCTGCTCGGTTACCTGGCCGGCGGCCGCTCCGCGATGCTGCCAGCCCCCGGCCCAGCGGTTGGTCCGGCCAGGGTCGGGAAGGCGCCGACGGGTGGGGACGGAAGCCGGCGTCGGACAGCGAGGCCGACCCCCCTGGCCGGCCGGGGCTCCGCGGCCCGCGCAGACACCGTCGCGGGCCGGGGCTCCGCGGCTGCACCGGGCTCCGCGGCTGCACCGGGCTCCGCGGCCGAACGGGATCCCGGAGCTGACCGGGAGGCCTTGTTCTTCAATCGGCGCGGGCGGCCGATGACGCAGCGGGACGTTCGGGGGATGCTGGAACGGTACCGGGTGGAGGCCGGCATTCCTGCTGGGACCAGCCCGCACACGCTGCGGCACAGCGTCGCGACCCACCTGCTGGAGGGCGGTGCCGACCTGCGGGCGGTGCAGGAGTTGCTGGGGCACGTTGCCCTGACCACCACCCAGACCTACACTCACGTTTCGAACGAGCGGCTCCGCCGCGTCTACCAGCAGGCGCATCCGCGCGCCTGAGGCGGCGAGACAGGCCGGGGGGCGGCAGCCAGCCCCGGCGTGGCGGGCCGGGCAACAAACGCCGGAAGGGCCGTTACGGTCTCGGCCGGCCAAAGGGGGGGCTTCTTGGACGAGCCGTCGTCCGTGGAACGGCTGTGGGAAGAGTTCAAGCTCAAGGCGTCCGCCGACGCCAGGGAGCGGCTCATCCTTCACTACGCGCCGCTGGTCAAGTACGTGGCCGGTCGCGTGTCGGTCGGGCTGCCACCGAACATCGAGCAGGCCGACCTCGTGTCCTATGGCATCTTCGGCCTGATCGACGCGATCGAGAAATATGATCTCGAACGGGGCATCAAGTTCGAGACCTACGCGATCTCGCGGATCAAGGGCGCGATCATCGACGAGCTGCGTGCGATCGACTGGATCCCAAGGTCGGTCCGGTTCAAGGCCCGCGAGGTCGAGAAGGCCTACGTCGCCCTGGAGAACCGCCTGCACCGCAGCCCGACCGACGCCGAGGTCGCCCAGCAGCTCGGCATCACCACCGACGAGCTGCACCAGATCTTCAACCAGATCTCGTTCGTCTCGGTGGTCGCCCTGGATGAGCTGCTGTCGGTCGGATCGGAGCGGGGTGACCGGCTCAGCCTGGTCGACACCCTGGAGGACAAGGGCGCCGAGGACCCGGTGGCCGTCTTCGAGTCCCAGGAGCTGAAAGGCATCCTGGCCGGCGCGATCAACCGGCTCGGCGAGCGGGAGAAGATCGTCATCACCCTCTACTACTACGAGGGCCTGACCCTGGCCGAGATCGGGCAGGTCCTGGGCGTCACCGAGTCGCGCGTCTGCCAGATGCACACCAAGGCGGTCCTGCAGCTGCGGGCGAAGATGCAGGACGCCCGCTAGACCCCTGACCATCGAGCCCTGCGGGATGCCACGGCCATGCGGGGCTTCCGCTTGGCTGTACGCGGGACGGGCTCCCGTGGATGACCGCGACCGACGATCGCAATCTCGGGTCGTGCGACGGGAGCCGCCCGACGTACCGACGGGCCGGCGGCGGGCGGGTGGATGCAGACGGCCTGTCCACAGACTCGCCCCTGACGCTCCACCGGCCGTCGCCGCGGGGTAGCGTCAGGGGGTCTGATTGGTACCCGGTCTGCCTGGAGGTCCCGCTCGATGCCAGCGATGCGTTCCGAGCCGACGGTCGGCTCCGCGGGGCGCCGGTGGCTGCCTCGCGGCCTGCTCGTGGCCGCCGTCATCGTCGCGCTCGGCCAGGCGCCGGTCGCCTTCGGGGAGCGGTCCGCGCGCGCCGCGTCGGTCGGGAGCCAGGCGCCCGCCCTTCCGGTGGCCGCGGCCCTGCCCGCGGGGCGCGTGCCGGCGTTGCGCATGCCGCTGGCCGGACCGGTCGTGCGGGGATTCGAGTCGCCGGCAGGCCCGTTTGGGCCGGGGCATCGGGGGGTCGACGTTGGCGCCCGGGTGGGGGAGGTGGTTCGGGCGCCGGCCGCTGGCCGGGTCGTCTTCGCCGGCCCGGTGGCCGGGACGAGCTGGGTCACCCTGCTGGTCGCTCCCGGGGTGATGGTGACGGTCGGGCCGCTGCTCCCGGACCGAAGGCTGGCCACGGGGCGGGTTCGGGCGCTGGCGGTTGTCGGGAGGGTCGGCCTGGGACACGGGGAGGCCCTGCACGTGAGCCTGCGAGTGGACGGCGTCTACGTCGACCCGTTGCGGTACCTGGTGGACCGGCCTCGGCCGCGGCTGGCCCCGCTGCTCGCGCCCGCTGGCCTCGCGGGCCCGGTCCCATAGCCCGTCAGGCGGCAAGGCCCTGCCGGTCGGGGCCTGGTCCCGTGGCCTGCCAGGCGGCAAGGCCCTGCCGGTCGGGGCCTGGTCCCGTGGCCTGCCAGGCGGCAAGGCCCTGACGATCCGGGCCCCGCGGCGAGGGGAACAAGCAGGACGTTCTCCGTGTGTTCCGTGGGCGGCGGGAGCGGGGGGACTGTGCTATCGTCCGCCGCGGGCCCGGCATGTCCGGGCTACAACGCACGCCCGTCGACGGGACTCGACGGTGCCCGCGCCGGGTCGGACCCGAGCGGGTCGAGGACCCGGCCCCCCCACGATCCTGACGACTGTGGAGCACAACGGGCGGAGGCCGAACCGACCGGCAGGGAGGACCACCGTGGCAGTCGTCACCATGCGCCAGCTGCTCGAAGCTGGCGTCCACTTCGGGCATCAGACCCGGCGCTGGAACCCGAAGATGAAGCGCTTCATCTACGGCGAGCGCAACGGCATCTACATCATCGACCTGCAGAAGACCAGCACCGCCATCGAGACCACCTACGGGTTCCTGCGCGACACGGTGGCCAAGGGCGGCAACGTGCTGTTCGTCGGCACCAAGAAGCAGGCCCAGGAGTCGATCAAGACCCAGGCCGAGCGGGTCGGGATGCCGTACGTGAACTTCCGCTGGCTCGGCGGGATGCTGACCAACTTCACCACCATCTACCGGCGTCTCCAGCGGCTGAAGGAGCTGGAGGCGATGGTGGCGACCGGCGCCACCGAGGTGCTGCCGAAGAAGGAGGTCCTGCGGCTCGGCCACGAGCGCGAGAAGCTCGAGCGGAACCTCGGCGGCATCCGCGACATGACCCGGCTGCCGGCCGCGGTCTGGGTGGTCGACACCCGCAAGGAGCACATCGCCGTCACCGAGGCGCGCAAGCTCGGCATCCCGGTGGTGGCGATCCTCGACACCAACTGTGACCCGGACGAGGTCGACTACCCGATCCCCGGCAACGACGACGCCATCCGGGCCGGCAGCCTGCTCACCCGCATCGTCGCCGACGCGGTGGCCGAGGGGCTGCGGCTGCGCAGCGTGTACGCGTCCGAGGGCGCCGGCAAGGAAGGGGCCGCCGCGATCGCGGCCAGCCCCGCCGACGAGGAGCCGCTGGCCGAGTGGGAGCGTGAGCTGCTCGAGTCCGACAGCAGCGGGAGCCAGGCCGAGGCCGGTCGCTTCGGCCGCACCGCCGATGCCTCCGCGGCTCCGGCCACCCCATCGACCGAGACAGCCGCCGCCCAGGGCCGAAGCGCCGCGGCGCCTGCCCGACCCGCCTCCCGCGCGCCGTCCAAGGCGCGAACCGACACCACCGGCAAGGCCGCCACCGGGAGCCGGAGCAAGCCCAGATCCTCCGGCGAGAGCGAAGCCCGGGACGCCGCCCCGACCAAGGCCACCAGCGACGCCCCGGGCGCGACCCAGGCCGAGGCGCCGGTTCCGGGCGACGAGGCGCAGAGCCAGCCCGGAGCCGGGAGCCAGCCCGCGGCCGAGGCGGAGGGCGCCACCGAGGCCGAGGCTCCGGCCAAGCCAGCCACCGCGACCAGGGGCACCCCCGAGGCCGAGACCGACGCCGAGGCTGCGGTGGAGCCCGCCACCGCGAGTACCACCGAGGCCAAGACGGAGACGCAGGCCGAGACGGAGACGCAGGCCGAGGCCGAGACGGAGACACAGGCCGAGGCGAGCCCGGCGGAGGCTGCCGAGGTGGCGGCCGACCCGGCCAACGAGACACGCGAGCCTCGGGTCTGAACGGGCTGCCGGCCACCCGCAACGCGACCCACATCGAAACCGATAGCGCAGCAAGGAGCACCACCCGACATGGAGATCACGGCCGCTCAGGTCAAGGCCCTTCGTGACGCCACCGGGGCCGGAATGATGGACTGCAGGAACGCGCTGCGCGAGGCTGGCGGCGACCTGGAGAAGGCCACGAAGCTGCTGCGCGAGGCCGGCAAGGCCGGCGTCGAGAAGCGGGCTGGCCGCAGCACCACCCAGGGTGTCGTGGACGCCTACCTGCATACGCCCGACCCGAACCTGCCACCGAAGCTTGGCGTGCTGGTCGAGCTGGACTGCGAGACCGACTTCGTGGCCAAGACCGACGAGTTCCAGCGCCTGGCCCACGAGATCGCCCTCCACATCGCCGTCGCCGACCCGACCTACGTCCGGCGCGAGGACGTCCCCGAGCACGTGGTCGAGAAGGAGCGGGAGATCTACGCCAGCCAGGCCGAGGGCAAGCCCGACAACATCGTCGAGCGGATCGTCGAAGGCAAGCTCAAGGACTACTACAAGCAGGTCGTGTTGCTCGACCAGCCATACATCCGCGACGACAAGCAGACCGTCCAGGACCTGCTCGACAGCTACTCGGCCAGGGTCCGCGAGAAGCTCGTGCTGCGCCGCTTCGCCCGCTTCCGGGTCGGGGAGGGCACCTAACCCGTTTCCAGCGACCGATCCATCCCCGGCCATGGCACAGGCGCTCTTGGGTGGCGGTGGGTGGAGCCCGAGCTCCCCTCACCTGGATCAGGGCTGGCCGGGGGGAGGACCGAACTATGGCGTTCTTGATGGCGGGGGATGAGGAGGTCCTGGTCGGAGAGGCGGGGGATGGCAAGCCGCGCTTCGACCGGGTCGTGGTCAAGCTCTCAGGGGAGGCCTTCGCCGACTCGGACCTGGGGTTCGGGCTCGACTACGGGAAGATCGACGGCGTCGCCAGGCAGCTGGTCGAGGTCCTCGACCTGGGTGTGCAGGTCGCGGTGGTGGTCGGCGGGGGCAACATCGTCCGCGGCTCCGCCGCCGAGGTGGCCGGCATGGACCGGGCGCGGGCCGACTACATGGGCATGCTCGGCACGGTCATGAACTGCCTGGCCCTGCAGGACGCGCTGGAGCGCAGGGGGGTGGTGACCAGGGTCCAGACCGCCATCCAGATGACCCAGGTCGCCGAGCCGTACATCCCGCGCCGGGCCGTTCGCCACCTGGAGAAGGGGCGCATCGTCATCTTCGGGGCCGGCATGGGCGCCCCCTACTTCTCGACCGACACCACCGCGGCCCAGCGTTCGCTCGAGATCGGCGCCGAGGCGATCCTGATGGCCAAGAACGGCGTCGACGGCGTCTACGACGCCGACCCCAAGAAGCACCCGGAGGCGCGCAAGTTCCTCTGGCTCGACTACCTGGAGGCGATCAACCGCGAGCTGCGGGTGATGGACACCACCGCGTTGTCGTTGTGCAAGGATCACGACCTGCCCATCATCGTGTTCGACCTGCTCACTGAGGGCAACATCCGGCGGGCGGTGTGCGGCGAGCCGATCGGCACTGTGGTCGGCCCGACCGACGACTTCGAGGCAGGGGACGAGACGCAGCGAGGGGAGCCAAGGTGATCGAGGACACGCTCCGGCAGGCCGAGAGCAAGATGCGCAAGGCGATCGAGGTGGCCAAGGAGGAGTTCGGCGGGATCCGCACCGGCCGGGCCAACCCTGCCCTCGTCAACCGCCTCCAGGTCGACTACTACGGCACGCCAACCCCGCTGCAGCAGCTCGCCGGCGTCTCAGCGCCCGAGGCACGGCTGCTGGTCGTCTCGCCCTACGACCGCAACGCCGCCGCCTCGATCGAGAAGGCCATCCGCAACTCCGACCTCGGGATCAACCCGGCCAGCGACGGCCAGGTGATCCGGCTGGCGTTCCCACAGCTGACCCAGGAGCGCCGCAAGGAGTACGTGCGGCTGGCCAAGCACCGGGCCGAGGAGGCGCGGACCAGCATCCGCAACGTCCGCCGGCACGAGAAGGACGCGCTGGAGCGCATGGAGCGCGACAGCGACATCTCCCAGGACGAGTTGCGCCGGGCCGAGCAGCGTCTCCAGGGCATCACCGACAAGTACGTCGCCGAGGTCGACAGCCTGCTCCAGCACAAGGAGCGGGAGTTGCTCGAGGACTGAGCGTCCGTGGCTGAGCCGGCCCCGCTCGATCCCGCCGGAGCCGAGGCTCGGGTGCCCAGGCGTGAGCGGCGTGGCGGGCGCAACCTCCCCCTCGCCATCGCCACCGGGCTGCTGCTCGGCGGCCTGCTGATCGCCACCCTGGTGCTGTCGCGGCCGGCGTTCGTGGTCTTCCTGCTGGGGATCGTGACCCTCGCCCTGCTGGAGCTGGTCGCCGTGCTGCGGGCCAGGGCCACCCGCCCGGCCCGGCCGGTGGTCCTCGCCATGGGGGCGCTGCTGGTGATCGGGGCCTACCTCGAGGGACCGGCGGCGCTGTCGTTCGGGCTGCTGGTGACCATCCTGGCCGCGTTCGGCTGGTACCTGGTCGACCGGGGGCGGACCGAGGTGACCCGCAATGTCGCCGCCACCGTCTTCGCCACCGTGTACGTGCCGTTCATGGCCGCCCACCTGGCCCTGGTGGTCGGCCGGGCCGACCACTACGTCGGTGCCCTCATCGGCTACGCCGTGCTGGTGGTGATCTACGACACCGCGGCCTACGCCACCGGGGCGACGATCGGCCGCCGCCCGATCGCCCCTCAGGTCTCCCCGAACAAGTCCTGGGAGGGCGCGCTCGGCGCCTCGATCGCGTGCCTGCTCGCCGGCGCCTTCCTGCTGCCGCTGTGGGCGCCGTGGACGCTGGCTTCGGGCCTGGTCCTGGCGGTCGCCACCTGCGTGGTCGCGCCGCTCGGCGATCTCTCGGAGTCGATGCTCAAGCGCGACCTGGCCGTCAAGGACATGGGCTCGATCCTGCCGGGGCACGGCGGCGTCCTCGACCGGGTCGACGCCCTGCTGTTCATGGCCCCGGTCCTGTACTACGTGCTGGCCGCCTTCGACGTGATCCGGTCGCCGTGACCCGCTCGCTGTACGACCTGGACACCGGCCAGCTCGAGGCGCTGGTCGCCGAGGCCGGCGAGCCGCCTTACCGGGCCCGCCAGCTCGTGCACTGGCTGGACCGGCGGCGCCAGCCCGACCCGCGGGCCATGACCAACCTGCCCGGCTGGCTGCGGGCACGGCTGTCGGAGCGCTTCGCCGGGACCGGGCTGACCCTCGACCACCATCAGGCCGGCGACGACGGGTGGACCCACAAGCTGCTGTTCCGCCTGCCCGGCGGCGACGCGGTCGAGTCGGTCCTGATGCTGTACCCGCCGGCCGGGTCCCGCCCCGAGGATGACTGGGAGGGAGGGCCGCGGGGCCGTGCCACGGTGTGCATCTCGACCCAGGCGGGTTGCGCGATGGGTTGCACCTTCTGTGCCACCGGGCAGTTCGGCTTCACCAGGAACCTGTCGGTCGGCGAGGTGGTCGAGCAGGTGGCGAGGGTCTCGACCATGCTGCCGGAGCTGCGGCCGGGGCCGGGTGCGCCCGACCACCTCACCAACGTGGTCTTCATGGGGATGGGGGAGCCGTTCGCCAACCAGCAGGCCACCTGGGGGGCGGCCTACCGGCTCCACCGGGGGTTCGGGCTGTCGGCCAGATCCATCACCATCTCCACCGTCGGGCTGGTCCCTGGCATCCGGCGGGCGGCCGGCGAGCCCCTCCCGGTCAACCTGGCGGTCTCCATCCACGCCGCCGACGACGTCCTGCGCGACCGGCTGGTGCCGGTCAACCGCACCTGGCCGATCGCCGAGCTGCTCGGCGCCGTCCGCGACTACGTGGCCGCGACGCGGCGCCGGGTGTCGTTCGAGTACGCGCTCATGGCCGGGGTCAACGACGACACCGGGCAGGCCGAGCGGCTCGGCCGGCTGCTGGCCCCGCTGCGCGTGCCTGGCAGCGGCGGCCACGCCGCCCACGTCAACCTCATCCCCTACAACCCGACCCCCGGCACCGGGTTCGCGCCGCCGTCCAGGGCCGCGATCCGCCGCTTCCGGGATGCGCTCGCCGCCTCCGGCGTCCCGGTGAGCGTCCGCGCCAACCGGGGCGTCGGCATCGACGCCGCCTGCGGCCAGCTCCGCACCGCCGCCGGCCGCCCCGGCCGCCGGGCCCTGCCGCCGGCGGAGGGGCAGTGACCTCATCCATCGGGGAGGCTGGCACGCCCCCCCCGAACCCCCCCAGGCCGGTGGGGGTGGCGGTGCTCGGGTCGACCGGGTCGATCGGGGAGCAGGCACTCGACGTGATCCGGGCCGAGCCGGGGCGGTTCCGGGTGGTGGCGCTGGCGGCGGGCCGCTCGGCGGCGAAGCTGGCCGCCCAGGCCCGCGAGCTGCGCCCGGCCGCGGTCGGGCTGGTCGACGAGACCGGGGCTGCCGCCCTGGCCGCCGAGCTGCCTGCCGGCTGCCGGCTGGCCGTCGGCCCCGAGGCGGTCGCCGAGCTGGCCGCCGCCGACGGCGCCGACGTGGTCCTCAACGGCATCACCGGCTCGGTCGGGCTGGCGCCGACCCTGCGCGCCCTGGCCGCCGGGCGCCGGCTCGCCCTTGCCAACAAGGAGAGCCTGATCGTCGGCGGCGACCTGGTCACCGCGATGGCCAGCCCCGGCCAGATCGTCCCGGTCGACTCCGAGCACTCCGGCCTCGCCCAGTGCCTGCGAGCCGGGCACGCCGAAGAGGTCGCCCGCCTGGTCGTGACCGCCTCCGGCGGCCCGTTCCGGGGTCGTTCGGCCGCCGAGCTGGCCGCCGTGACCCCGGCCGACGCCCTCGCCCACCCGACCTGGGCGATGGGCCCGATGATCACCGTCAACTCGGCGACGCTGATGAACAAGGGCCTCGAGGTCATCGAGGCCCACCTGCTGTTCGGTGTGCCCTACGACCGCATCGAGGTGGTGGTCCACCCGCAGAGCATCGTCCACGCCATGGTCGAGTGGTGCGACGGCTCGACCGTTGCCCAGCTCTCCATGCCCGACATGCGCCTGCCGATCGGCGTCGCCCTCGGCTGGCCGGAGCGGGCCGACCGGCCGGTGGGCCGGCTCGACTGGGCCCGGTCGGCTGTGCTCGAGTTCCAGCCCGTCGACCGGGTCACCTTCCCGCTGCTCGACCTGGCCTTGCAGGCCGGCAGGCAGGGCGCCACCGCCCCCGCCGCCCTCAACGCCGCCAACGAGGAGGCGGTGATCGCCTTCCTGGCGGGCCGGCTGCCGTTCCTCGGCATCGCCGAGGTGGTGGCCAAGGTGCTCGAGGCGCACCGGCCCCCGGACACCCTCGACCTGGAGGCCGTGCTGGCGACCGAGCGGTGGTCTCGCGACCTCGCCCGTACACTGGTCGAGGACCTGACCACCTCCCGGGGGATTCGATGACCAGCCTGCTCGGCATCACGCTCTTCGTTCTCGCCCTCATGCTGGCCATCTTCCTGCACGAAGGCGGGCACTTTGCGACCGCCAAGCTGTTCGGGATGAAGGTCGAGCGCTTCTTCCTCGGCTTCGGCCCGACCCTCTGGTCGTTCCGCCGGGGTGAGACCGAGTACGGCGTCAAGGCGTTCCCGCTCGGCGGCTTCTGCAAGATCGCCGGCATGAGCCCCTACGAGAGCGACGGCAACTTCCTGGAGGAGGACCGCTCGGCCAAGCAGCGGCCTGGGGCCGGCGAGGGCGAGGCCGGGGGTGCGGTCGCGTCGCCGCCGAGGCCCGCCTCCACCCCGACCGAGCCGTCGCGCCAGTTCCGCAACAAGCCGGCCTGGCAGCGGGCGATCGTGCTCGCGGCCGGGTCGTTCACCCACTTCATCGTGGCCATCCTGCTCACCTGGGTGGTGCTGGCTGGGCTCGGCATCGAGCAGGCGACCACCACCATCGAGCGGACGGTGTCGACCACCAACGCCGGCGACCCCGCCCCGGCCCAGGCCGCGGGGCTGCGGGGCGGGGACCGGATCGTGGCCATCGACGGCCGCCCGGTCGACAGCTTCGACGAGCTGCGGGCCGCCCTGGACGACAAGGGCGACCAGCAGATCAAAGTCACCTACGTCCGCGACGGCCGGGAGCAGACCACCAGCCTGACCGCCGCCAGCCAGGACGGCCGCGGCTTCCTCGGCTTCGAGCCCCAGGTCCAGGTCCAGCGCCAGAATGTGCTGGCGGCCATCCCCGAGTCCGCCCACCTGTTCTGGAACACCACCGTGGCCACCGTCAAGGGCCTCGGCGGCTTCGTCACCGGCCTGGCCCACCGGCTGAACGCGCCCGAGCCAGTCCCCGGTGCCGCCGGAGGCGGGGGCGACGGCGGTCCCATCGGGATCGTCGGCATCACCCGCCTGGCCGGCCAGGCGGTCGCCAACAACCAGTGGGCGATCTTCATCGCCATCCTGATCCAGCTCAACATCGTCGTCGGCGTGTTCAACCTGCTGCCCCTGCCGCCGATGGACGGCGGCTACCTCGCCTTCCTGCTCTGGCAGGTGGTGACCAGGCGCGAGGTCGACCTGCGCAAGGTCGTGCCGGTGGCCGCCCTGATCGTCGGCCTGCTGGTGATGCTGACCGTCGGCCTGGTCTGGCTCGACATCACCAACCCCGTTCCCTACCCGTTCCGATAAGGAGCCTCTGGTGGCCTTCCCGCTCGAGTTGACCGACCTGGCGGCCGGTGTCGACCGGCGGCGCTCACGCCGAATCCACGTCGGCAAGGTCGCGGTCGGCGATGGCGCCCCGGTCAGCGTGCAGTCGATGACCATCACCAAGACCGCCGACGTCAACGCCACCTTGCAGCAGATCGCCGAGCTCGCCGCCACCGGCTGTGACATCGTCAGGGTGGCCGTGCCCGACACCGATGACGCCGCCGCCCTGCCCGCGATCGCGGCCAAGTCGACCATCCCGGTGGTGGCCGACATCCACTTCCAGTGGAAGTACGCCATGGCCGCCATCGAGGCCGGTTGCGCCGGGGTCCGGATCAACCCCGGCAACATCAAGAAGCACGACAAGGTGAAGCTGATCGCCCAGGAGGCGCAGGCCCGCGGCATCCCCATCCGGGTCGGGGTCAACGCCGGCTCGCTGCAGAAGGAGATCCTGGCCAAGCACGGCGGCCCCCTCCCGGAGGCGCTGGTCGAGTCCGCCCTGTTCGAGGTCGGCATCCTCGAGGAGGTCGGTTTCGGGGACATCAAGATCTCGGTGAAGCACCAGAACCCGGCCTCGATGATCGCCGCCTACCGGCTGCTCGCCACCCGCTGCGACTACCCGCTGCACCTCGGCGTCACCGAGGCCGGCACCCCCAGAGACGGGATCGTCAAGTCCTCGGTGGGCATCGGCGCCCTGCTCGCCCAGGGTATCGGCGACACTGTCCGGGTGTCGCTCACCGCCCCGCCGATCGAGGAGGTCAAGGCCGGCAACGCCATCCTCGGCGCGCTGGGTCTGCGGCCCAAGAAGCTCGACCTGGTGGCCTGCCCGTCATGCGGGCGCGCCGAGGTCGACGTGTTCGCCCTGGCCAACGCCGTCGAGGAGCGCATGGCCGAGATCGACGCGCCGATGCGGGTCGCGGTCATGGGCTGCATCGTCAACGGCCCGGGCGAGGCCAGGGAGGCCGACGTCGGCGTGGCCTCCGGCAAGGGCAAGGGCCAGATCTTCCGGCACGGTCAGGTCATCCGCACGGTCCCCGAGGCCGAGATCGTCGACGCCCTGATGCACGAGGCCAAGATGCTGGCCGAGGAGTACCGGATGTCCGGCGCCGGGTCGGGCACCCCCGAGGTCATGCGGGGCTGACATGCTCCGGTCGTGGACCGGCGGCGAGGACCGGGCCCGGGAGGGGACGTTGTCGTCCCGGTTCGAGGTGCGGGCCCTCGGGCGCGCCGACGCGGCCCTCGGCCTCGAGGCGCTGGACCGGAACCCGGTGAGGGATGTCTTCATCGCCAGCCGCATCCTCCACGACGGTGCCCTGACCTCCCTCGGCCCGAGCCCGCTGTGGGGTGCGTTCGACGACGGCCGGCGTCTGCACGGCCTGCTGCACGTCGGTCCCAACCTGGTCCCGGCGGTCGACGACCAGCGCGCCTGCGAGGCCCTCGCCGCCGCCGCCGGTGGCCTGTACCCGACCCGGATGGTGGTCGGTGAGCGCGCCACGGTCGAGCAGCTGTGGTCGATGATCGGGCCCAGCTACCCGCCTCCGCGCGAGGTGCGGCGGCGCCAGTTCGTCTACGCCATCGAGCCCGAGCGGCTCGTCCACGATCCCCACGCCAAGGCCCCAGGGCTGGCCCGCCTGGCCGAGCGGTCCGACGAGGACCGCGTGCTGCGGCTGTCCGCGGCCATGTACACCGAGGAGATGGGGGAGAACCCCATGGCCCGGGACCCTGACGGCTATCGCCGCCGGGTCCGGATGCTCACCGCCCGCGGCTGGACCTACGTCTACGAGGTGCGCGGCGAGCTCCAGTTCAAGATGGACGTCGGCTGCGCCAGCGACCGCACCGCGCAGATCCAGGGCGTCTACGTCCCCCCAGAGCATCGCGGTCGCGGGCTCGGAACCACCGCCATGGCCGCCTGCTGCGCCCTGGCCTTCGACCGCCACCCCAACCTGTCGCTGTACGTCAACGACTTCAACGCCCCGGCGATCGCCCTGTACGAGCGCATCGGTTTCGGCCGCGAGCCCTTCGACTTCCAGACGATCATGCTCCCCTGACGGGTCCGATCGCGCCGCAGCCGGCCCGGCCCGGCCCGGTTGCTCGCAGCCCCCGGCTACTCCCGGCCCAGCGGGTTGGGCCCCGGGCGGGTTGGGCCCTGGGGCGGGTTGGGGCTCGGGTGG